>NZ_CP092361.1:1200000-1564787 GCF_022354465.1 Wielerella bovis
AACATATTGGCATGAAAAGTTAACGCAGTAGGCGCATAAAGTGGCGATAAAAGCAAGTTATTAAGATTGTGAATACAGCTTCTAAATCAAAACAATACAGAAGTGTTAGCTGCCTTATGCACTTAAATTTGTAGACAGTACCTACTGTTACCTATCCTTAAATTATTTCTATTTCAACGGCTATATTTATTCTATTCTAACTTTAAATCATCTTGTTTTAGACAAATTGTCTATTTTTGTATCATTTGTCCAAAAATTTTAAAACAATTCTTGCAATTTATGTCTAAAAAGTCTAAACTCGCGGCTGAATTTTTACTCAACCCTTTACATAGAAGAACAAAAATCATGGCACAAGCACAAACCCTTTACGATAAACTCTGGAACAGCCACGTTGTCCGCGAAGAAGAAGACGGCACGGTTTTATTGTACATTGACCGCCATTTGGTACACGAAGTAACCAGCCCACAGGCTTTTGAAGGCTTGAAAATGGCAGGACGCAAACTGTGGCGCATTGACAGCGTGGTGTCCACCGCCGACCACAATGTCCCCACAGGCGAAATCGCAGACGGCATCAAAGACCCGATTTCCAAATTGCAAGTGGACACTTTGGACAACAACATCAAAGAGTTCGGCGCATTGGCGTATTTCCCGTTTATGGACGAAAGTCAGGGCATTGTGCATGTGATGGGGCCTGAACAGGGCGCGACTTTACCGGGAATGACGGTGGTGTGTGGCGACTCGCACACGTCCACGCATGGCGCGTTTGGCGCTTTGGCGCACGGCATTGGCACGTCCGAAGTGGAACACACGATGGCAACCCAATGTATTACCGCGAAAAAATCCAAATCCATGTTGATTGACGTTTCAGGCAGCCTGAAAGACGGCGTTACCGCCAAAGACGTTGCCCTGTACATCATCGGACAAATCGGCACGGCTGGCGGCACGGGTTATGCGGTGGAATTTGGCGGCTCGGCAATCCGCAGTTTGAGCATGGAAGGGCGCATGACTTTGTGCAATATGGCGATTGAAGCGGGCGCGCGTTCAGGCATGGTTGCGGTGGACGAAACCACCATCAATTATGTGAAAGACCGCCCATTCGCACCCAAAGGCGAACATTGGGACAAAGCCGTAGCATACTGGCGCACTTTGGTGTCGGACGAAGGCGCGGAATTTGACAAAGTGTTCCGTTTCAAAGGCGAAGACATTGAACCGCAAGTAACTTGGGGCACATCGCCCGAAATGGTGGCGGACGTGAACGGCAAAGTGCCCAACCCAGCCGATGAAACAGACGCAGTCAAACGCGCTGGCATGGAAAGGGCGTTGGAATACATGGGTTTGCAAGCGGGTACGCCTTTGAAAGACATTGCGGTGGACATCGTGTTTATTGGCTCTTGCACCAATTCGCGCATTGAAGATTTGCGCCAAGCGGCGGCTGTGGCGAAAGGGCGCAAAAAAGCCGACAATGTTCAGCGCGTGTTGGTCGTACCTGGCTCGGGCGTGGTCAAAGCGCAAGCGGAACGCGAAGGCTTGGACAAAATTTTCTTGGACGCAGGTTTTGAGTGGCGCGAACCGGGTTGTTCCATGTGTTTGGCGATGAATGCCGACCGTTTGCAACCGCAACAGCGTTGCGCGTCCACGTCCAACCGCAATTTTGAAGGTCGTCAAGGCAATGGCGGTCGCACGCATTTGGTTAGCCCAGCAATGGCGGCGGCGGCGGCGGTTACGGGGCATTTTACCGATATTCGTACGATGTAAAATGAGATTTCAGGCAGCCTGAAAGTTTATGTAGGGTGCAACTTGTTGCACCATTTCAAAAATTTTGATTTTGTGGAGTAAATTGTCCCCTGCATTTTGCTGCCTTCTCGCATTTTCAGACAGCCTGAAAGGAAAAAAACAGCATGAAAATCAAATTATTCATCACATCGCTATTGCTTTTAAGTGCTTGTCATCAAGCCCAAAATGCCAGCGAAGCCAATCCCAATCCCGAAACCGCATCTGATGTGGTAGCCAATAATCCCAGTATACCCATTAAAGTGGATTTGCCGATTGATTTCAAAGGCGTGAACAGTTTGATTCATCCAATCGTGGTTTCTGCCGTAGAACAATATGCCGAAAAATCGTATTCAGGTTCGGGCAAGACCGTTTCCAGTTACATTGATGTGTACGATTATCAACTATCGGGCAAGATGTTCAATTTGGTGTTTGAAGACAAACAAACGGGCGCAACCAAAGCCCTGTTTCCCCACAATACGCAATTCATTCATCGTGCGGAATATGTGATTGCTACGATTGCCGATAAAGAAAATGAGCAAAAAGTGAAACAACGCCAGTTTTATCGCCATTTCGTGTATCAAGTTCAAGAAAAATTGGACGAAAAAGCCCCATTTCACAAAGAACGCGCTTTGTATTTGAGCGATGAAACAGGCGAAAATCTACAAAAATTGCATAAAAATGACGAATTTTTGATTGAAACACGCTGGCTGCCTGAAATGGAGCGTTATTATTTCACCACCAAATCCGACAGCGACCAAGACGGCAAAATCACACTCGCCGACCAATCATATAATTATTACATTGATTTTAAAGAAAAAGATAAGCCTGTGGTGCAGGCGTATGATTTTATGCCAAAATAGTTTGGAATAGTTTTACATATTCAATCCTCTTTAATTTTCAGGCAGCCTGAAAAATATGTTAAATTAAGTTAAACAATCCAATCATTTACCCAATTTCAGCAATAATAATCGCCGCATGAATTTCATGCGTTTTGATGATATTTTTATTTATAAGGATTATTTCATGAAAAAAATTGCTTTAACATTGGCAAGCGCCATCATCTTATCTGCTTGTTCTGGCACAGGTTCTGGTATTGTTCAAGATAGCATCAATGCAGGTACATCTGCTGCAACCGAAACCGCAACTACTGCAATTACAGGCAAATTAACTGGCGCAAACACATCTAGCGCAAGTGCGATTGCAAAAGATGCGGCAACTTCTGGCAAAAATGCTGCTATCCAAAAAGCAACCAGCAGCATCACAGGTGGCTCTACTGCACCTAGCACACCAAACAATCAATAATTTTGGGTAAATGGGTTACTGTTTTCAGGCTGCCTATCTCCAAATAATACAGCCTGAAACCTATTATTTGCATCAAAATTGCTTATGAAAAAAGGTCTCTCCGTTTAACCCCTTTTTTCAATTTTTAACAAGGATTCAACTATGAAAAACACATTATTACTGGCAGCTGTTGTTGTAACCTTAGCAGCTTGCGCAGATACACGCAGCCACATCACCAGCGATTCAGGTGAATGGAATCGCATTGAATACGGCGTAGGCAAAGATACGCAAGAATTAACCGAACAACAACAAGCCGTTGCCAAACAAGGCGAGCACGTTCGTTCATACCAAGGTGGCACGCCAAACTTCCAAACTCCACAAGTTCAAGTTCACCACGAATCACAACTGAACCCACTGTAATCGGGTATGCAGCCTGAAAACATATTTTTCAGGCTGCTATTTTTATTATCAAAACGCAGAGATATCACTTATGAAAGCATTCACACAACTTACCGCTATTGTCGCGCCACTTGACCGCAGCAATGTGGACACGGACGCGATTATCCCCAAACAATTTCTCAAATCCATCAAACGCAGCGGCTTTGGTGTCAACGCCTTTGACGAATGGCGTTACCTAGACCACGGCGAACCGGGGATGGACAACAGCAAACGCCCACTCAATCCTGATTTTTCGTTGAACCAACCGCGTTATCAAGGCGCGCAAATTCTGCTGACGCGCAAAAATTTCGGTTGCGGTTCATCGCGCGAACACGCGCCTTGGGCTTTGGACGATTACGGTTTCCGCGCCGTGATTGCGCCAAGTTTTGCCGATATTTTCTTCAACAACTGCTACAAAAATGGCTTGCTGCCGATTGTGTTGAGCGAAGAGCAAGTGGAACAATTATTCCAAGAAACTTTTGCCAACGAAGGCTATCAATTAACTATTGATTTGGAAAAACAAAGTTTGACCACGCCCAGCGGCACGGTTTTCCATTTTGATATTACCGAACACAGAAAACATTGTTTGCTCAATGGTTTAGATGAAATTGGTTTGACTTTGCAGCACGCCGATGAAATTAAAACCTTTGAAGAAAAACACAAAGCCGAACAGCCATGGTTGTTCAATTAAATCAAAAAAATACAGACGAGATGACGGCACAAGAAACCGTGTCTCGTCTTTTGCGAATGTTGGAAAATCAAGAACCCATGCTTGAATTTTCACAGCAACAGTATTTTTCGCCCATTTATTCGCGCGAATGGTATAAAACGCAAGTTGTCCGCAGAACTTTTGATTTATTGGGTTATTCATGGGCTTCTTGTCCAGATTTTTGGGCAATACCTCTGATTTTGATTTTTTGTTTGTTGTTGATTTTATCAGCAATTTTGGCGGTATTTCTTACCGCCTTTGCATCGTTTTTTTGTACATAGGCTGCCTGAAAATCCGCTTGTGCACATAGATTTTGCCCAACGCGAAATCACGTTTTGGCAAAATCAGAAGTGTATTCAAAAGATTGAATTGGGTTTACCATCTAGTTTGATGTATAAGCAACAACCTTTGTGTTTTTCTGTTAATAATAAATTGATTAAATTAAATATTTACGATAAAAACAGCAAGGGACATCTATTATGGCAAATGGAAACCGCCGTTTTGTTCGGAAAAACCGAAGCAAAATTTTTACAACAAATTGATGATTTAACAGGAAAAATGGCAAAAAAATTGAATTTAACTTTGTTTTATGAAAAAACGAGTGTTTAGATGCTAATGACAGCATAGCTGTTTTGGTTTTTTGGAAAAATTGTTCAATTTAGGTTACGAGTGAAGCAGGCTTGTAAAGCAAAACAAACACAAAACGAATTGACATTAACCCCTATGAACATAAGGCAGCCTGAAAATGCGCAAGCAGATTTTTTGTACGCCCAAAATACTGTGTGCATTCATTTTCAGGCTACCTTTTGTTATCATTACTCTCTTTAATTATTTTTCAAAAACACCATCATGTTCGCACTTACTCAACACTCCGACCGCATTATTTTGTCTGATGACGCACAACAATACCAAGCCGAGATTTTTCCTTTTGGTGCCTTGCTCAACCGTTTTGCCATCAAAAAACCCGACCAAAATTGGCACAATATCATCGCCGCATTTCAATCGCCCGAAGATGCGCGCACCAATATCACGCAACTGTTTCGCAGCGCCAAACTCAGCCCCTTTGTCTGCCGCCTTGCCAACGCGCAATATGAATTTTCAGGCTGCCATTATCAAACGCATAAACACAAAATTGGCGATTCTGCCATTCACGGTTTGATTTATGATGCTGAATTTACCGTGCAACAGACTCATGCCGATGCGCAACACGCCAGTTTGACATTAAGCCATACTTATCAGCACGATATTTATGGTTATCCTTTTGATTATCAAATCAATATTACCTATACTTTGCGCGAACACGGCGCATTGCATCTGCACACAGAAATACACAATATTGGCGACCAACCCCTGCCGATTGCCGATGGTTGGCACCCGTATTTTGCGGTGGACGGCAATATGGCAAATTGGCAACTACACATTCGCAGCTGCGAACAATTGGAATTTAGCCCTGCCCTATTACCCACAGGCAAACGCATTGCCGATGCGACATTCAGCCAAGCCACGCCGATTGCACAAACTGAATTGGACAACTGCTTTGTGCTGACCGAAGATTTCAGCGCGCCTGCGGTTGTGTTGCAAGGCGAACACATTCAGTTACGCATCATGCCCGATGCTGCCTATCCCTATGTGCAAGTCTACACGCCGCCACAACGCGATTGCATTGCGCTGGAAAATTTGAGCAGCGCGCCCGATGCGTTTAATAATCACATTGGCCTGATTGAATTAGCGGCAGGCGAAAAATGTTCATTTAACACATTGTATCAATTAGAATATCTGTAAAAAAGGCAGCCTGAAACCTTTCAGGCTGCCTTTTAATACTTAATCCATCATATATTTATGCTTTTGGTGCATCTTCAAAATCCACAATCTCCAAACCAAAGCCTGTTAAGCCGCCTAATGCTGATGGCGTACCCAGCACACGCATTTTATGAACATTCAAATCCACCAAAATTTGCGCACCAATACCATAGGTCTTTTTATCCCATTTGCGTGTTATGGTTTTGGTTTGTGGCAAAGCGCGTTCTAGTAATGCGGCACCATCTTCAGTACGATGCAATAAAATAATCACGCCGTGTTCCGCAGCCTGAACGCGCTGCATTGCATCGGGCAAATGCCAAGAATGTGTGCTGGTTGGACGAATCAAATCCATTGCGCTAAATGGCTCATGTACACGCACAACCGTTGTGATACTATCCGATGGCGAGCCTTTTACCAATGCTAAATGTGTTTCACCATTAATTTTATCAACATAAACATGTTGTTCAAACTCTCCCCACGCTGTTTGTATTTTCAGGCTGCCTTTATTTTCCAACAAACTTTCGTGGCGACTGCGGTATTCAATCAAATCCGCAATCGTGCCAATTTTCAAATTATGCTCTTGCGCAAATTTTTCCAACTGTGGCATACGCGCCATTGTGCCGTCATCATTAATAATTTCACAAATCACACCAGCACCCGTTAAACCCGCCATTTTTGCCAAATCTACTGCCGCTTCGGTGTGCCCCGTGCGTACTAATACGCCACCTTTTGCTGCGCGCAGTGGGAAAATATGCCCCGGACAAACAATATCTTGCGCTTGTACATGAGGCGAAACTGCCGTTTGAATTGTGTGTGCACGGTCAGCCGCTGAAATACCTGTACTGATGCCCGTTGCTGCTTCAATGGATACTGTGAAATTGGTGCCATATTGTGCGCCATTGTGTTGTGTCATCATCGGCAATTCTAGCTTATCAATCAAAGCATTTTCCATTGGCAAGCACACCAAACCGCGTGCATATTTAATCATAAAATTAATAGCGTCTGGCGTAACAAATTGTGCCGCCATAACCAAATCACCTTCATTTTCACGGTCTTCGGCATCGGTGATGATGACCATTTTGCCAGCTTTAATGTCTGCAATAATATCCTCAATGGGAGAAATATACATTTTGTGTTCCTTTTAACATGTGGATTTTTTAACGGCGAGATTGTACGCTGTTGTGTTGATAAAAACAAAGTTTCAGGCTGCCTACGGTATTTGAAAACACTTGCTTACCCTGTACACGCCACCTATAATCTTGGCTACATTTTACTACACAGGAATACACATCATGAATGAAACACCTCGCCGAAATGTCTTTTTTGTATCCGACCGTACAGGTTTAACTTCTGAAAATATGGGGGAAGCCTTGTTGGAGCAATTTCCCAATTTCAATTTTAAACGAGCAACTTATCCATTTTTGGATACAGTTGAAAAAGCTCACGCGCTTGTACAAATCATCAATCAAGCTGCTGAACAAAGTCAAATTAAACCACTGGTGTTTTCCAGTGTAGCAAATGATGACATTCGTGAAATTGTCAAAACTTCACAGGGCTTGCATTTGAGTTTTTTTGATGCGTTTTTAGGTAAATTGGAAAGTGAGTTGGGAATGACAGCACGCCATTCGGTGCAAGGGCGTGTGCAAAATGTAGAAAAATACGATGCGCGTATGGAAGCGGTCAATTTTGCGCTGAATCACGATGATGGCGTATCTGACCGTAACTTGCAAGAAGCCGATGTGATTTTAATGGGCGTGTCGCGTTCGGGTAAAACACCAACATGTTTGTATTTAGCGTTGCAATATGGCATTCGTGCTGCCAACTATCCGCTCACGCCTGATGATTTGGATACAACTGATTTACCACGCATGGTAAAACCATATCACAAGAAATTGTTTGGTTTGACCATTCAACCTGACCGTTTGCATCAAATTCGTCAAGAACGTCGCCCTGACTCGCGATATTCGCACCCGAATACTTGTAAGCAAGAAGTGGCTGATGCGCAAGCTATGTTCCGTCGCCACAATATTCCGTTTGCCAATACCACGCATAAATCGGTGGAAGAGTTGGCAGTTTCTATTATGCAAGAATGCGCGTTAAAACGCCGTTTTTAATATTTTTCAGGCTGCCTTGAATATTTAGAGGCAGCCTGAAACCTTTCTTTTTTATGATGCCACACACTTTAAATATTGTTTTAGCGGCTGATAATGCCTATGCCCCACATGTGGAAACATTGCTCAAATCTTTGTGTTGCCACAATCGTCAGATGCGCGTGTATTTATTCCATCGCAACAGCCATGCACCAGAATGGTTTGATTATATTAATCAACAACTTCATAATTTTGATAGCGAAATCATCAGCGCAGTTGTTTCACAAACGCAGTTAGACCATTATCCCAACCAAAGTCATATTACATCCGCTGCATATTATCGTTTTTTAATGGCAACTTTGCCACATGACCGTGCTTTGTATTTGGATAGCGATTTGCTGGTTACTGGTTCATTGCAATCTTTGTATCAAATGCAGTTTTCAGGCTGCCTACTTGCTGCGGTGCAAGATTCGGTAACGGCACGAATAGATTGGCGACATCCCTATAATTTGCATCAACAACCTTATTTTAATTCTGGTGTATTGTTGGCAGATTTGACACAATGGGGTAGAGAAAATATTCAACAAAAACTGTTGGATACGGCGCAAAAAATAGCACACAATGTGCCATTTGGCGACCAGTGCATACTCAATTATGTGTGTCAAAATCGTTGGTTTCCCTTGCCTGAAGACTACAATTATCAAGCAGGAACGGAATGGTTGCTTGCTAATCGTGGTTTATCGCGCAAATTTTCGCCACCAAAAAACTTACCGCTTATCGTCCACTACACGACACCTCAAAAACCTTGGTTACTCAACACCTTGCCAGAACATCTACCACCGCCAGCGTATCGTCAACTGTATTGGAAATATCGGCAATTAAGTTGGGCAGATGTGCGAGCGGTAGCGTAAAATATATAATAATGAAGCTCTTGTAAAATTCTAAATTGGAACTTCAAAGTTATATAGTCGGTTAAAATGAAGATAATATAGCATTGCCAGCACCTTTATGTATGTTTTTATACAGAGGTCGTTGTCATCTTGTTTGTGTTATTTTAACCGACTATATAAAACGATAGGCAGCCTGAAAATAATTTTTCATACAATCAATTCACGTTTCTGTTTTTTCGCGCCCATTAAAATATTCCACCGCACCACTTTCAAAAAAACTATGCAAAATTGCCTGTGCTGCAACTTGGTCCAAGACCATTTTTTGCTTGCGTCCTTTTACACCAGCGTGGCGCAATAATTCTTCTGCGTAGAGCGACGATAAACGTTCATCTACCCAATACACAGGCAGCGCAAAACGTCCTTGTAAACGGCGACCGAATTTACGTGCTAACTGTGTCATTTCGTGTTCCGTGCCATCTATATGCGTGGGCAAACCAACCACCAAGTTTTCAGGCTGCCATTCTTGAATTAATTTGGCGATTTGGGTAAATTTTTCATCGTTGTTTTTCCCCGTAATGGTCATAATCGGATGCGCAATCGCAATCCCACAATCACCTTGCGCCACGCCAATTCTTGTTTCGCCAAAATCAAATGCCAAACAACCTCCACTATTGGGTGCAATAAAATTAGGCATGTCCCATCACTCCCATTAAATTTTCAGGACGAATGCCTAATTTGGCAAATGCCGCAGCATAACGTTCTTGTGTAGGCAGCCTGAAAATAATCTCACTATCTGCATTGGCAACCAGCCATGTGTTCTGTGCGATTTCTTTTTCCAGTTGTCCTGCCTCCCAGCTGGAATAGCCCATTGTCAGGACAGCATCGGACTCATTATCTTGATTTGCCAAACCTTCAAGAATATCGCGCGACGTTGTTAATGCAATCTCTTCGGTAATGGGCATGGTGTTTTGCCATGTTTGCACAGGGGAATGCAGCACAAATCCACGGTCTGGGTGCAATGGTCCGCCGAGCATAACATCTTTGCCAATAAATCGTTGTGGTGTGGTTTTGCCTGTTGAAGAAAAAACAATATCCATGCTAACTGGTGAGGCTTTATTAATCACAAAACCCATTGCGCCTTTATTGCTATGCTCACATAAATACACCACGCAGCCTGAAAAAAAAGAATCGTTCAGAGTGGGCATGGCGATGAGAAAATGATTGCTTAAATTCATTATGTGCTTGTGTGTCCAAATTAAAGATAAATGTCACAGAAATATAGGGTTGCAGGGTGAATTTTACAAGATGAATGGTTCAAAATAAAAATAATACAGTATTATCAGCACTATATACGATTTGTACACGGCAGTCGCTAGTCTTCTAGTCTGTATTTATTTTAACCAAACATATAATTAGGTTGAAACTTTTGTAAAACCTATTTAGTAGGCAGCATTACAGTACACGACAAAAAATTATTTCCGTAGGTCGGGCATGAATGCCCGACCTACAACTTCAAAAATTGTCGTGTACTATAAGGCAGCCTGAAAACTCGTAGGTCAGATACTCGCATTCAATATTTTAAATTAAACAAATGGTTGTTGAATATAGGAAATATTCGATTCAAGAATCCGAGCTGCAGTTTTAAGTTTTGTAAAGGTTGCTGCCTGAAAATCACGCCACGCCGTTTTGCTTCGCTTCCAAAATCTCCCAACGTTCCAATTTTTCCAACAAAATCAACTCAATTTCTTCCGCACGATTTTGCAGGCTGCCTGCTTTTTCGTAATCTTTGAAAATATCGGGGTTGGATAATTGTTCGGCTAATGCGGCTTGTTCCGCTTCCAAAGCAGCGATTTCATCGGGCAAAGCGTCCAATTCGCGCTGCTCTTTGTAGGACAATTTGACCGTGCGATTGGCTTTCGGTTTTTCCTTAACGGGTTCATCGGCAAGGGGATTTTTCGGCGCGGCGGCAGCCTGCAATTTCTCTTCACGCTGTTTCGCTTCCAAATAATCTTGATAGCCGCCCACATATTCTTTCAGGCTGCCTGAACCGTCAAACACAATGCTTTGCGTAATCACATTGTCCAAAAACGCGCGGTCGTGCGACACCAAAAACACCGTGCCAGCGTAATCGCGCAACAATTCTTCCAACAATTCCTGCGTGTCAATGTCCAAATCATTGGTCGGCTCGTCCAGCACCAAAATATTGGCGGGGCGCGTGAACAATTTCGCCAACAACAAACGATTGCGCTCGCCGCCCGACAGCGATGACACAGGCGATTGCGCCCGCGCTGGGTGAAACAAAAAATCTTCCAAATAACTCATCACATGGCGTTTTTTGCCGCCGACTTCCACAAAATCATTGCCCTGCCCCAGCGTGTAAAACACCGTGTCATTTTCATTCAACGCGCTGCGGAATTGGTCAAAATACGCCACTTCCTGCTTGCTGCCCAAGCGGATTTTGCCGAAAGTCGGCTGCAATTCGCCCAAAATCAGCTTCAAAAACGTGGTTTTGCCCACGCCGTTTGCGCCGATTAAGCCGATTTTGTCGCCGCGCTGAATAATTGCAGAAAAGCGTTCCATAATGCGGCGTTCTGGGTAGTGGAAACTGGCGTCTTCCAATTCGGCGATGATTTTGCCGCTTTTTTCGCCTGCGTCCAGTTTAAAATTGACTTGCCCCACGCGCTCGCGGCGTGCAGCGCGTTGGCGGCGCAATTCTTCCAAACGGCGGACGCGCCCTTCATTGCGTGTACGCCGTGCTTCAATGCCTTTGCGTATCCACACTTCTTCTTGCGCGTGGAATTTGTCAAACAGGCGATTGTGTTCGGCTTCCACCGCCAATTCTTGCGCTTTTTTCTCGCTGTATTGCGCGAAGTTGCCGTCATACGAGCGCAAAATACCCCTGTCCAATTCCACAATACGCTTGGCAATGTTGTCCAAAAAACGGCGGTCGTGGGTAATCACGACCATGCTGCCTGAAAAGTTTTGTAACAGGTTTTCCAGCCAAATAATCGCGTTAATATCCAAATGGTTGGTCGGTTCGTCCAGCAACAAAATATCGGGTTTTTGCACCCACGCTTGCGCCAAAGCCACGCGCTTTTTCTGACCGCCCGATAAATTGCCAATCAATTCATTTTCAGGCAGTCCGAGTTCGCCAATCGTTTGCTTGATTGCTGCGTCAACAGACCAGCCGTTTTGCGCTTCAATTTGGTTTTGCAAATCATTGAGTTGCTTGATTAATTCATCATTATGCTGTTTTTCCAATTCATAACTGATGTGATGGTATTGGCGCAATACATCGCGTAATTCCCCTAAGCCTTGCGATACCACATCAAATACAGTTTGTTGATTTTCAAAGAAACTTTCTTGTGGTACATAGACAATTTTCAGTCCGTTTTGAATAATCAATTGACCATCATCTAATTTTTGTACACCTGCCAAAATTTTTAAAAACGATGATTTTCCGACACCATTTCGCCCAATCAAGCCGATTTTTTCGCCTTGATTGAGTTGGAATTGTGCTTTATCCAATAATGGGAGATGTCCGACCGCGAAACTGGCGTTTTCTATGGCAAGAATGCTCATTTTTTGTCCTTAAATTATTGTTTCATTATTATCAAAATGAACTGAATTGTAGCAAAAGGCAGCCTGAAAAACGAGTTTTCGCTGTTTCGGGTTGTCTAAGAGTAATGATACCGCTTTGCTGTCATTGGTCTATAATAATATGAAAAATAGCGAATACATGTATCCGCACTACATAGTATGGGATTTGAGAACTTGGCAAGTCTGCTCTCTTTAACTTAGCAAGGTTGGTTTTCAGGCTGCCTGAAGATTTTTGGCGTGTACTGAAATGTTGAATAAAAAAAGTGATATAATTACACTAATTTTTGTCTATTTTATATTAATTAGGAGTATTCCCTTATGTTAGGAAAAGCAGGTCTCGGCGGCTTAATGCAGCAAGCGCAACGCATGCAAGAAAATATGAAAAAAGCACAAGCAGAATTGGCTCAAACCGAAGTGGAAGGGCAAGCGGGTAATGGCTTGGTTAAAGTTGTCGCCACATGCAGCCATGAAGTACGCCAAATCCGCATTGACCCGCAACTGATTGAACAGGCGGTGGACGATGCCGAAATGTTGGAAGATTTGATTATGGCAGCATTGAACGATGCACACGAAAAAGGGGAAGCCACAACTGCGGCGCGTATGGCGCAATTTACGCAAGGTTTGCCAGCAGGCATGGGCGATTTCTTTAAATAATATTTTTCAGGCTGCCTTTTCACATATTAAAGGCAGCCTGAAAAATTAAATGATGGCTATCTATAAAAGTAATCCAACTTCATTTGCTTACTTTTTTCACATACAATTATCGGAATAAAATCATGGTACAAATTGGCATTATTATGGGCAGCAACAGCGATTGGAATGTTATGGAACACGCTGCCAAAATGTTGGAACAATTCGGCGTGGCTTATGAAGCCAAAGTCGTTTCGGCACACCGCACCCCCGATTTGATGTTTGAATACGCCAAATCCGCCAAACAACGCGGTTTGCAAGCGATTATTGCAGGTGCAGGCGGTGCGGCGCATTTGCCAGGTATGGTTGCCAGCCAAACCACTTTGCCCGTATTGGGCGTGCCTGTACCGAGCAAATATTTGCGCGGCGAAGATTCCTTGTTGTCCATCGTCCAAATGCCCAAAGGCGTGCCTGTCGCAACCTTTGCCATTGGCGAAGCTGGCGCAGCCAATGCCGCTTTGTTTGCCGTATCGCTGCTGGCAAACACCAATGCCGAATTAGCGCAAAAACTGGTAGATTTCCGCAACGCGCAAACAGAAACCGTGTTGGCAATGGAATTACCAGCAGTCAGCGCATAATTTTTTTCAGGCTGCCTATTATAATAAATAAAGCAGCCTGAAATCCTATATCAAGGTCATAACATGAACACTTTTCAATCCGAATTTTCCCTACCCCTTGCCGAACAAAATCAAGTGGGTATTTTGCTGATGAATTTAGGTACGCCAGATGCGCCAACACCCGAGGCAGTGCGCCCTTTTTTGCGTGATTTTCTATCCGATTATCGCGTCGTAGAATTGCCTAAAATAATATGGCAACCGATTTTACATGGCATTGTATTACCCTTTCGTAGCAAAAAATCTGCGCATGCTTATAAAAAAGTTTGGCTCAAAGAAGGTTCGCCATTGAGTGTTTTTACCCAGCGACAACTTGATGGTTTGCGTGAAAGGCTGCCTGAAAACGTACATCTTGCCTATGCTATGTCATATGGCAATCCCAGTGTTCACGAAGCATTGACCATGTTAAAAAGTAAAGGTGTCGGACGATTATTAGTTGTGCCGCTCTACCCACAATATGCAGGCAGCAGTACGGGTGCAGCTTTGGATAAGGTTTGGAAAGAATTGCAACTACAACGCAATCAAATGTCTATTCGTACCGTATCACGCTTTTTCAATCACACAGCTTACATCAAATCGCTTGCCGCACAAATCCGCAACTATCGCGCACAACATGGTGCAGGCGAAAAACTCATGTTCAGTTATCACGGCATTCCGCAACGTCATCACGATTTAGGCGACCCTTACCCATTGGAATGCCACGAAACCGCACGCTTAGTCGCTATGGAACTAGGTTTGAAAGAAAATGAATACATCGTGTCATTCCAAAGCAGATTTGGTCGGGACAAATGGCTAGAACCCTCCACGCAAGACTTGTTTACCGATTTGCCGCGTAAACAAAAAATTACCAAATTAGACGTTATCTGCCCTGGATTTGTTAGCGATTGCGTAGAAACTATGGAAGAAATTGCCATTGCTGGGCGCGAGCAATTTCATCAGGCTGGTGGCACACAATTTCAGTATATTCCTTGTCTGAACGACAATGCAGATTGGTTGGATGCATTGGCGGATTTGGTTGCAGAAAATAGTGGTGGCTGGATTCATTTCCCAACGGTTTGATTTTTCTGTTTATCCTATAATAACTCGTGTTCATATTTATTCATCTTCCAATTTGTTTTTTATAAAAAACGCTTTGTATTTTAGATGTGTAACAATCAAAATGAGTTGGCTATAGATTTCAGGCAGCCTGAAAACTGGTATATCGGGTACTCGCATCCGATAAGTTTAAATTAAAACAAATAGTTGTTAATTATGGGAAATTTCGGATTCAACAAAAGGTTTCAATCTATATTTATGGCTAGATTAGTCAGCATCCTTGTGTTGTACAATGGTCGCCTGTCATCTTTTCAGGCTGCCCCATCCTTATGAAAGAATAATAAAATGCACATTTCCGAATTTGATTTTGATTTACCCGAACACCTTATCGCGCAAAATCCGCCCAAAGTACGCGGCAGCAGCCGATTGCTGGTTGCCTTGTCGCCACAAAATATTGAAGACAAACAATTTCCCGATTTATTGGATTATGTGAACGCAGGCGATGTCCTTGTTTTCAATAATACCAAAGTGATGAAAGCCCGCTTATTTGGACAAAAAGCAAGCGGCGGCAAAATTGAAGCCCTGATTGAGCGCGTGTTGGACGACAAAACCGCTTTGGCGCACATTCGCTCGTCCAAATCGCCCAAAGCGGGCGCGGAACTGATTTTTGACGGCGAAGTCCACGCCACTATGATTGAGCGCGTGGGCGAATTGTTCAAAATCCAATTTTCAGGCAGCCTGAACGTTTATGAATTGCTGGAACAACACGGCGCATTGCCCTTGCCGCCCTATATTGAACGCGCTGCCGAAGCCGATGACGACCACCGCTATCAAACCGTGTACGCCAAACATCAAGGCGCGGTAGCGGCACCCACGGCAGGTTTGCATTTTACCGATGAAATTTTGAATGCTTTGAAAAACAAGGGCGTGGCGTTTGTGGAAGTAACACTACACGTTGGCGCAGGCACGTTCCAGCCCGTACGCGTGGACAACATCGCTGAACACAAAATGCACAGCGAATGGTTTGACGTGCCAGCCGAAACGGTCGCGCAAATTCAGGCAGCCAAAGCGCGTGGCAACAAAGTTTGGTCGGTTGGCACGACTTCACTTCGCGCGATTGAATCGGCGGCGCGTTCAGGCAGCCTGAAAGCAGGTCAAGGCGACACCGACATTTTCATCACGCCCAGTTTTGAATTTCAAGTGATTGATTGCTTGATTACCAATTTTCATTTGCCCAAATCCACCTTGTTGATGTTGGTGTCGGCGTTTTCAGGCACGGACAATATTCGCGCGATTTACCGTCATGCGATTGAGCAGCAATACCGCTTTTTCAGCTATGGCGATGCGATGATTTTGGCGCGTGAATGATTTTGTCGACGTAAGAAAATGACTTTATCTTGCGCCGATATTTTGTTTCAGGCTGCCTGAAAACTTGCGAACACGCAGATTTGCTGTATAATACATCTTTTATTACGCGGATGTGGCGAAATTGGTAGACGCACTGGATTTAGGTTCCAGCGCCGCAAGGCGTGAGAGTTCGAGTCTCTCCATCCGCACCACACTCAAAAAAGCTGCTTAAATTTTAAGCAGCTTTTTTTCATACGATGCAGTCAAATATCATCAACCAATCCCACACCAGCAAAGGCTTTGCACGGTATTCAGGAAAAGAACGACAAGATACCGTTATCAAATATCGTTAAATACCGTACTATTGAATTAGCCGCATATTTACGGTATTTTTAACGGTATCACAACAACACACTCAAAAAATACCGTAACAATGGCACTCAACGACAAACAAATCAGGCTTGCAAAGGCAACAGGGAAAAAGCAAAAGCTAACAGACGGCAACGGCTTGTATTTAGAAATCACGCCAAAGGGTACAAAAGTCTTTCGCTTTGATTTTGCTATACAGCGCAAACGCCAAACACTCACGATTAGCAAATATCCAGCCGTTTCATTATCAGAAGCACGCATAGCCGCCGAAAATGCACGCATACAAGTATCACTTGGCAATAATCCTGCCACAGCCAAACAGCACGCCAAACAAGAAACCATAGCAGCGCGTGAAACCACGTTTTTCAATATCACAACACAATGGCATTCAGCCAATTTGCACCGTTGGAAAGAACAGAATGCACGGCGAATATTCAGCTACTTTGAAAATGACGTATTCCCACACATCGGTAAGCTGCCAATAGATGAAATACGCGTAACCGATGTCAAACGCGTATTAGATGCCATTTGTGAAAGAAATGCGTTAGCTACCGCCGAAAAGATTAGGCAATGGATAGGCGCGGTATTTGATTATGTGTAGAAATTACTAGCGTTGTTTACAGTATTGAAAGACAATACTGCCATGAATATCCATAAGAACACTCGCCTTACCTCACACCATCGTCAAGCCATTTGGCTAGCTTATACGCAAAACAAAGAAAGCGTTACTTCACTGGCTCGCCGTTTTATGGTTAGTCGCCAAACCATTTATCGTGTACTGAAAGCCGCTCGTCTTCGCCTACTTAAACCGCAAAACAGCACCAACAATCGTTTCAAACAAGCAAAATACGGTATGAAACGATTAGCCAAAGTAGAACGAGAAATTCAAGAGAAACTCAAAAAGCAAGCACAACGATACAATAAATCTTATCCTGGCGAAATGGTACATGTAGATACCAAACGCTTACCTTTACTTAAAGGACAAAAAGCAACGGATAAACGTGAGTATCTGTTTGTTGCTATTGATGATTTTTCTCGTGAGTTGTATGCTGCCATTTTGCCTGATAAAACTGCTACAAGTGCGGCTAAATTTCTAACTGAACAAGTCATAGAGCCTTGCCCATACCAAATTGACTGCATTTATTCAGATAATGGTAGTGAATACAAAGGTGCGGCAAATCATGCGTTTGGTGTGGCGTGTTTTGAAAACAATATCAATCAAAAATTCACTCGCCCAGCACGTCCACAAACCAATGGCAAAGCGGAACGCGTAATACGAACGATTATGCAGATGTGGTATGAGAAAACAGAGTTTACTGATCCATTGCATCGGCAAAAGGAATTATGTCGTTTTGTGAATTTTTATAATACTGTAAAGCCGCACAGTTCCTTAAATGGCGATACGCCATTTGAAGTGTTACAAGCTTATTTTTCTCAACCTGTTGTGTAAACAACTCGGTTTATTTCTACATGTCAGTTGGGTAAGGTTTTCTAGTCATAGAAATATTTTATCATTTTTATGAACACAGGTTCTTAAACTATCTGAAACTGAAGCCATAACCGCACCCAAAGCAAGAACCCTTGTTAAAGGAAAATATATACAGCGCGTTAAAATTGACAATGACGGCGAAGAAGTGTTTATTCCCTTGTGTGATAGCTTGGATATTATCGGTACAGGCACAGACCTAAACGGCGCATACTACCGCCTTATTTAATACACCGACAAATGCACACATCACATCAAAACCGCCGCATTATCCTGTGCAGAAATTGGCAGTAATCAAGGCTTTCAACGCTTGCAGAATTTAGGCTTAACCGTGTATTCAGGCAGACAAAAAAGAGAATGGCTAGCCGATTATCTGCAAGAACAAGGCAGCCGTGAAAATTGGCTGATTACAGACAAAGCAGGCTGGATAAATGGCGCGTATGTGTTACCAAGCGGCGAAATACTGCACACCAGCAAAAATAAACGTATTTTCTACAATGGCGATAAATCACAAGCCGATGCTTATGTGATTTCAGGCAGCCTGAAACAATGGCAAGACAACATAGCCAAATACGCCACAGGAAACAGCCGTTTATGTTTAGCATTAGGCATTTCATTTGCCGCCCCCTTGTTATCCCTCTTGCGTGTAGAAAGTGGCGGTTTTCATCTATGTGGCGATAGCTCAATCGGTAAGACCACCGCCGTTATAGGTGTAGAATTAAATAAACGGTACACACAGGAGAACAGTTATGGCTTATTCACAAGATTATCGCCAAATGATTTTAGAAAAATTAAATTCGGGTTACAGCTACCGTGAATTGGCAGCGGAATATGGCATCAGTCGCAGTACCATTCAACTATGGAAAAAATGCATTGAACGTAAACCCTACCCCAAAAGAACCAATAAAATCAATGATGAATTATTGCGAAAAGACGTAGAACAATTTCCTGATGATTTTCAAAGAGAACGCGCTGTTCGCTTTAACTGTTCACAAAGAGCCATTGGTGTGGCACTTAAACGGCTAAAAATCACTCAAAAAAAAGATTCTTAAACACCCCAAAGCTCAACCCGAAACAATTGAACAATTTCTCTCATTAAAACAACAGTATGAGCAAGAGAAACGTCCTATTGTTTATATTGATGAAAGTGGTTTTAAAAACCAAACTTATCGTCCTTATGCCTATGCGCCAAGAGGACAAGTTTGTCATGGCAATCACAACTGGCAAATCAAAAACACAACCAATGCCATTGGCGCACTATACCAAAATCAATTGATTGCAGTGGGTTTGTATGAATTCAGCATCAATTCAGATGTGTTTTATTCATGGGTTCAAAACGTTTTACTGCCACAATTACCGCCCAACAGTGTTTTGGTAATGGATAATGCGACTTTTCACAAACGTCAGGACATTCAAGAGCTTATTGTTTTATCAGGGCATGTGATTTTATGGTTACCGCCATACTGTCCTGATTTGAATTTAATTGAGCACACTTGGGCTTGGATTAAACATTTACGTCAAGATTGGTTATTGGATTGCATTCACTCTTTGTTTTTTTATTTTACTTGGTTGTGTACCGAATTTTAATTTCTTTATCTATAATGTTTCCCTTTCCGTGTGGGGTATTCCTGAAACACAGTTACTCACATGGAAAGGAACAGGACTAGCGTTTCAGAATGTCGCCGCATCGCGTAATGACGGTTTTGTCGTATTGGACGAAATCGGGCAAGCCAGCCGCAAAGTTGTTGCAGATACCGCATACAGCCTATTTAACGGTATCAACAAAGCGCAAGCACACAAAGACGGCGGCAACCGCAAACTCACACGCTGGAAAGTTTTAGCCCTATCCACAGGCGAAAAGACCCCTGAAAGCTATTTACGCAACACAGAAGAATGGAATGCAGGGCAAAATGTCAGGCTGCCTACCCTAAACGCCGATGCAGGACAAGGACACGGCATATTTAACACGCTACACGGCTTTAATAGCGGTGCAGAACTATCCGAATACCTAAACGATGCCGCCGCGCAATACAACGGCATAGCAGGGCGTGAATTTATCAAACTCATCAATTCCAATAGCATCAAACAAGCCAAAGTACACATGGAAAACTTTATACAAGTGCTGCCTGAAAATGCAAGCGGACAAGCGCGGCGTGTTGCAAAACGCTTTGCATTGGCTGCCGCCGCATTGGAGCTTGCCACACCCATTACAGGGCTTGCCGCTGGTGTAGGCATAGCAGGGATTAAACAATGCTTTGATGACTGGATAGCAAGCAATGGCACAGGGCAATATGAAGAAGAGCGGATTATTGAAGCAACCATAGCATTCATGCAACGATACGGCGGCGGTGTTAGATTTGCCACCAAGAACGCGCAGCCATTTGACCTTGACCCGAAACACGCAGGTTATTTTGAAATGAACGGCGATAAGCGTGTTTTATTTGTCATTCCCGATGTGATGATAAAAGAAGTATGGAACGGTTTTGACCCAAACAAGGCGGCGAATGTGTTAGTAGGGCTTAACTGGTTAATGCGAAATAAAAACCGCCTGAAATGGCAGCTTGCAGGGAAAGGCTGGTTTTACAAGTTCAACCATATCATACCGCCTGAAAAAGCAGAGTAGCCCCCGCAAAGGCAGCCTGAAAACGTGGATAACTAACGCGGTTTCAGGCTGCATTTTTATTAGCTGGTGTATTGAATGCGCTAACCTAATAGGTTACATTATGTTTATAAGCCAAGTGCAGTATATGGCGATTTATATAGTGAATTCAATTTAAACCAGTACAGCGTTGCCAGCTCCCTTATGTACTCGGTGTACACGGCGGTCTCTGTCGCCTTGTCCTGATTTAAATTGAATCCACTATACATTAAATTGACCGTAATAGACGATGTTTTAATCGTCTCATTCAAGGAGTTGTAAAAAATGGAATGCCCTATTTGTGGACACCCCGAAATGCTGCATGATACGCGCAATATCCTCTATACCTATAAAGGCAAAACAACCACTATCGCCAATGTAGAAGCGGATTACTGCGATGCTTGCGGCGAGCATATCACAGATGCCAATGAAAGCCGCCGCGTTATGGCGCAAATACTGGATTTTAATAAGCAAGAATTATCACGCCTGAAAGAGCAAAAAGATGAATAACCTGAAAAATTTAAATATTGACGATGCGGCGCAAATTGCAGGCAGCCTGAAAAAATCTCTATTGCAAGCACAGGCAGGAGAATATAGCACTGCATACACACCTAGCCCCATAGCCCAAACATGCCACAAAACAGGCTTATCACAAAGTAAATTTGCAGATAGCCTGAATATATCCGTACATACGCTTAAATCATGGGAAAGCGGTAAGCGTAAACCAAGCGGCGCAGCGGCAGCATTGCTGAAACTCTTGGAAAAACGCCCTGATTTAATTACAGAGCTATAACAAGTAGCCTAAAATGTAGAAATAAACCGAGTTGTTTACACAACAGGTTGAGAAAAATAAGCTTGTAACACTTCAAATGGCGTATCGCCATTTAAGGAACTGTGCGGCTTTACAGTATTATAAAAATTCACAAAACGACATAATTCCTTTTGCCGATGCAATGGATCAGTAAACTCTGTTTTCTCATACCACATCTGCATAATCGTTCGTATTACGCGTTCCGCTTTGCCATTGGTTTGTGGACGTGCTGGGCGAGTGAATTTTTGATTGATATTGTTTTCAAAACACGCCACACCAAACGCATGATTTGCCGCACCTTTGTATTCACTACCATTATCTGAATAAATGCAGTCAATTTGGTATGGGCAAGGCTCTATGACTTGTTCAGTTAGAAATTTAGCCGCACTTGTAGCAGTTTTATCAGGCAAAATGGCAGCATACAACTCACGAGAAAAATCATCAATAGCAACAAACAGATACTCACGTTTATCCGTTGCTTTTTGTCCTTTAAGTAAAGGTAAGCGTTTGGTATCTACATGTACCATTTCGCCAGGATAAGATTTATTGTATCGTTGTGCTTGCTTTTTGAGTTTCTCTTGAATTTCTCGTTCTACTTTGGCTAATCGTTTCATACCGTATTTTGCTTGTTTGAAACGATTGTTGGTGCTGTTTTGCGGTTTAAGTAGGCGAAGACGAGCGGCTTTCAGTACACGATAAATGGTTTGGCGACTAACCATAAAACGGCGAGCCAGTGAAGTAACGCTTTCTTTGTTTTGCGTATAAGCTAGCCAAATGGCTTGACGATGGTGTGGGGTAAGGCGAGTGTTCTTATGGATATTCATGGCAGTATTGTCTTTCAATACTGTAAACAACGCTAGTAATTTCTACACATTATTGTAGATGGAAATCTTTGTTATTTTTGCAAAAGTTTTAAATGATAATGAGGGGCTAATGATAGGCAACCTGAAAATGTCTTTTTCTATTTACACTCATATTACTCTTCCAGAGCATCTTTCTGCTTATTCCACCACATCAACACAGCCTGAAAACGGTGTCTTTTTGTGTTACGATGAACACGGCTTATCGCTGCACAAAGTGGGAGAAAAAGGCAGCGTACAAGTGGATTTTGCCAGCGGCGCAGCACAATATCGGCGCACCAAAGGCGGCGGCGAACTGATTGGCAAAGCGGTCAATCATACCAGCAAACCAATCGTTTGGGATACCACAGGCGGTTTGGGGCGCGATAGTTTTGTGTTAGCCAGTTTGGGTTTATGTGTGCGGACATTTGAACAAAATCCAGCCGTGTTTGCTTTATTATCCGATGGTATTTACCGCGCACAAATGCAGCCTGAAACCGCAGAAATTGTTTCACGCATCACCTTAATACAGGGAAATGCGGCGGATTTACTGCATACGCACGCTCATGAATACGGCAAACCCGATGTGGTTTATCTTGACCCGATGTATCCCGAACGGCAAAAATCTGCCGCTGTGAAAAAAGAAATGGCGTATTTTCATGATTTAGTTGGTTTATCAGCGCAAGCAGATGATGCGGCTTTGTTTCAGGCTGCCCGTCGTGTTGCGAAAAAACGCATTGTCGTCAAACGCCCACGTTTGGGGGAATATTTGTGTGGCGAGCAACCTGCTTATCAATATGCAGGCAAATCTACGCGATTTGATGTGTATTTGCCGTTTCAGGCTGCCTGAAAATATATTTTTTCTATAAAAACAATAAATAAACTGCCATCAATGCCACTATATAAGTCGCATAATGCCATCTTTGTGCAAATGGATTAGGTGGACGTGCCGCACCGTGTATATTGTTTTTGCGATTGGATGGCAACGCGCAACCATAAACCAATTGACACAACAACACAAACAGTAAAGGTTTGCCTAAAAAGGGAAAAATGCCGTTCGCAATCGCCATCACTTTGCCCAAATCAGGCCACCATTCACCTGCATAGGGATAGATTTCCGCATCTTGGTATCGGCTGCGTAATTGCTTGCTTTGATGCTGAAAAATCCCATAGCTCAACGCGCCCAGTAAAGCCATTGCCGCACCTGCTCTTGCCAATGCAAAATTGTCTTGAATCACGCGCATCACTCCGATATTCATGCCGCTCACTACACACGCGCCCAATAGCGCAGGCAAACTGGCAAGCACATATTCGGCACGGATTAAACGGCGTCTGTCAAATGGGTCGGCTTGGGTGTCGTATTCAAAATAAGTCATGGGTTTCAGGCTGCCTGAAAATGTATTTCAGCCAATCAATCATGCAAAATAATGGTTTCTCAATGCATGATTCATTTCAATCTTTCTTAATTATTTTTCAGGCTGCCTGAAAAGAAATTTTTACTTTCTTTCAGGCAGCCTGAATATCAACAATCAATCTTTTTTGGATTGAGAAAAATGACGGCGACGCTCTTGTTCACTCAAATAACGCTTACGCAAACGAATGGATTTTGGCGTGATTTCCACCAATTCATCATCGTCAATAAATTCAACCGCGCTTTCCAAAGTCAATTTAATGGGCGTGGTCAAACGCACAGCTTCATCTGTGCCGCTCGCACGGATATTGGTCAATTTTTTGCCTTTTAATGGGTTCACGACCAAATCATTGTCGCGGCTGTGAATACCGATAATCATGCCTTCGTAAATTTTGTCGTTGGGCGACACAAACATGCGACCACGGTCTTCCAAATTCCACAAGGCATACGCCACAGCTTCGCCCTGCTCTTGCGATACCAACACGCCATTATGACGCCCTGGCATATCGGGTTTCACAGGCGCGTAATCGTCAAAAACGTGGCTCATCAAACCTGTGCCGCGCGTCATCGTCATGAATTCGCCTTGGAAACCAATCAAACCACGCGCAGGAATGTGGTATTCCAAACGGGTGCGACCGTTGCCATCGCTTTCCATATTCGTCAATTCGCCACGACGACGACCCAATTCTTCCATCACCGCGCCTTGATTGTCATCGGGTACGTCCACCGTCAAATTCTCGTAAGGCTCGCATTTTTGACCGTTGATTTCGCGGTACACCACGCGCGGTTTGCCGACTGCCAACTCGTAACCTTCACGGCGCATATTTTCCAACAAAATTGTCAAATGCAATTCGCCACGACCCGACACGCGGAACACGTCCGCATCTTCCGTGTCTTCCACGCGCAACGCCACATTGGTCAACAATTCCTTGTTCAAACGGTCGCGGATTTGGCGGCTGGTAACGAATTTGCCTTCCGTGCCAGCCAATGGGCTGGTGTTGACCATAAAGTCCATGGTCAAAGTCGGCTCGTCCACGCTCAACATGGGTACGCCAACAGAATTGTCTTTGTCGCAAATGGTTACGCCAATGCCAATCTCATCAATGCCAGAAATAATCACGATGTCGCCCGCTTCCGCTTCGTCCAAAGGCACGCGTTCCAAGCCTTTGAAACCCAATAATTGGTTAATGCGACCTTGTGCAACTTGGTTTTCGTGGTTCATCACGGCAACCACTTGCCCTGGGCGAATTTTGCCGTTCAACACGCGACCAATGCCCAAGCGACCTGTGTAATTGTCATAATCCAACTGCGAAATTTGCAACTGCAAAGGCGCGTCCGCATCGCCAGACGGTGCTGGTGTGTGTTTCAAAATCGTGTCAAACAGAATACGCATATCGGTTTCTGTGCCGTCTTCTTCCAAACGCGCAAAACCGCTCAAACCAGACGCATACACAATCGGAAAATCCAACTGCTCATCGGTCGCGCCCAAAGCGTCAAACAATTCAAATGTTTGGTCAATTACCCAGCTTGCGCGGGCAGACGGTTTGTCAATTTTGTTAATCACAACAATCGGTTTCAAGCCTAAGCCTAAAGCCTTTTTGGTTACAAAACGGGTTTGTGGCATTGGGCCTTCTTGTGCATCTACCAGTAATAATACGCAATCTACCATGCCCAATACGCGTTCTACTTCGCCGCCAAAGTCGGCGTGTCCGGGGGTGTCTACGATGTTGATGTGGTAGCCATTGTATTCAATGGCGGTGTTTTTGGCGAGAATGGTGATACCGCGTTCTTTTTCAATGTCGTTGCTGTCCATCACGCGCTCTTCCACTTGTTGGTTGTCGCGGAAGGTGCCTGATTGGCGCAAAAGTTGGTCTACAAGTGTGGTTTTGCCATGGTCAACGTGAGCGATGATGGCAATGTTGCGAATTTGTTTCATGATATACTAAAATTTTCTTTACAAAATAATGCGATGAAGACGAGACGGAATTGTCTCAAAAAACGGAACATTATAGCACGGAATTGTTATTAGCCTCTAATGCTGCCTGAAAAGTATTTATGCCGAGTTTTTCAAGCTGAAACTTTTGCAAAATCTATTCAGGCAGCCTTTTTCTGTATTAATCTATAAAAACTAGTAAAATAATGAATTTTTCAATTATCAAGCAGCCTGAAATATGCCCATTAATTTACCCCTTTCTCTTGCCGCTTTTTGCGTGGGTGTCATCGCCAGTTTTGCCTTACCCATGCAAGGCATGGCATGGTTGTGGGGATTATTATTGATTGGTAGTGGTGCAAGTATCTGGATAACACGCAAATATCGTCCTCGTTATGTTCAGGCTGCCTTAACCATTTTTCTGTTTATTTTTGGCTTGATTTATGCCATTTTTCGCACCGATATGGCACTCAAAAATCATTATCCTGCCCACATCAATCCACCCACGCAATCGCTGACCGTAACCGTAATGGGTCTCCCCGAAACCGATTGGGACACAGGCAGAACGCGCTTTATCGGCAAAGCCACCACCACACAAGGCAAAACCTATCGCATTCAATTTCAAGATTATCATGGTACGGATTGGCAAGTCGGCGACACATGGCAATTCAATGCCAAAATCCGTGCTGCCATTGGCACGAGAAACCCTGTGGGATTTGACCGCGAAGCATGGGCATTGGCCAATCAAATAGACGGCATCGCATCGGTTTCCAAAAATCGTACAAAGCAGCCTGAAAAACATTCTACTTTATCGTTCAATCAATTACGTCAAAAAACCATCATGCATTGGCAAGCTGCTGCACACGATTATCCCAATGGTGCGGGTTTGATGACTGCGCTGGCGGTGGGTAATAAAAGTGGATTATCTTATGAAACATGGGCAGCTTTGCGTCCACTTGGTTTGCATCATCTTATCAGCATTTCGGGCTTACACATTGGCATAGTAGGCATTTTTGCTGCATGGATAGCCAAGCAAATCATGAGTTTATTGCCATTCATCCCCAGTCGTCCGCGCGTATGGACACTCATCATTGGTGCAATCGCCGCTTTGTTTTACACAGGCTTGGCAGGTTTTAATATTCCCACATTGCGTAGTCTCATCATGCTGACCGTATTTGCAGTAACATGGATAACACGCGGCACAATTGGTACATGGCGCACATGGTGGATTGCTATGGCAGCTGTTTTATTGTATCAACCCACCGCCACGCTTGCGATAGGATTTTGGTTTTCATTTGGCTTGGTCGGTACATTGATTTGGGCGTGTGCTTTCAGGCTGCCTGAAAAAGAAACATTACGTATTTATCGTTATTTTTATTTATTAAAACAAACAATTATCGCGCAATGGGCGGTTACTTTAATGAGTGGCATAATTACCATTTACGCCTTTGGTTTATTACCCATTTTTTCGCCTCTTGCCAATGCGATTGCCATTCCATTATTTACTTGCTTACTCGTGCCAATCGCACTTCTCTCATCGCTGTTACCTTTTGATTTTTTAAAATATTTTGCCGCTTATTTGGGCGAATGCACCGTTTCCGCGTTAGTGTATTGGGGCAATCAGCTGCCTGAATTATCTTTTGCTCACGCGCCTGTTTCTTTGTTGATACTTGCCCTATCGGGCGCACTTTTTCTGTTATTGCCCAATGGTTTACGCATCAAACCACTAGCCTGTTGCGCGATTGCCGTATTTGCCTTATATCGCCCTGCCCCACCATCAGGCAGCCTGAAAATAACCGTGTGGGACGTGGGACAAGGTTTATCCGTGTTGCTGCAAACACCCACGCGCACGGTTTTATTTGACACAGGCACACCAGCAGCAGAATTGGCTTTACTCCCGAATTTACGCGCCGCCAATGTGCGCCATATAGACAGACTGATTGTGTCGCACCATGATAACGACCATGACGGCGGTTTAGCTGCCGTGCAAAAAAATATTTCTATCGGACAATTAGATGCAGGGCAGCCTGAATTTTATGCTGATGCAACACATTGTTCTGCTGGAAAAAAATGGCAATACGATGATGTATTATTTGAATATTTAACGCCCACACCGCAAGCCGAAAAAGACAATGACCGCAGTTGCGTTTTGCGCGTTTCCAGCGGCAAACACGCATTGTTGATAACAGGCGATTTGGGGCAACATGGCGAAATGCAATTAGTAGAAAAATATGGCAAAAATCTATCCAGCGATGTGTTTGTATTAGGACATCACGGCAGTACCAGCAGTAATTCCACTTTGCTACTCAATACTTTATCGCCCAAAATCGCCATTGCCAGCAGTGGTTTTGCTAACGCCTTTCGCCACCCAACACCCACCGTACAACGCCGACTTGCCGACCGCGATATTCAACTCTGGCGCACCGATTTGCAAGGTGCGATACACGTTTCATTGGATAAACAAGGTTTTCAGGCTGCCCCTTTGGTAAAACAATCGTTTTGGTGGCAGAAAAAACCGTTTTATTCTGGTTGAATAAATCGCCATTCGCCTTGTTCTAAATCTTGTGTATTCCAGTTGCCGAAACGTTCGCGGTGTAGGTGTACAACACGATTCCCTGCGGCAGCCACCATGCGTTTTACCTGATGATATTTGCCTTCGTTGATGGTTAAAATCAATGTGTATTCATCGCGTAAAATGGCTTCTTGCGCAGCAACTGTTTCATTATCATCATGCAATAAAACACCGTTTTTCAGGCTGCTGCATAGGGTTTCATCAGCAGCATGTTTCAGGGTTACACGGTAAATTTTGCTGATTTTGTATTTGGGCGAAGTCATGCGATGATTGAATTGCCCATCGTTGGTTATCAGTAAAACGCCTGTGGTATCTGCATCTAAACGTCCAATTGCTTGAATATCAGCGGCACGAACTTGGTCGGGTAGCAGTGAAAATACGCTGGGATAATCACGCGGTTTGTGTGAAGTTTCATAATTGGCAGGCTTGTTGAGCAAAATATAGAAATACGGTAGCGGAATAACAATGGCTTCTTCGCCGTCAATGTGTAGAGTTTGGATGTTTTCAGGCTGCACTTCGGTTTTTTCGTTGTTGCAGATGATTTGATTAATTTCAACTAAATCGTTTTTAATTAACCATGCACATTCTTTGCGCGTACCAATGCCTTGCGCTTGAAGATATTTGAGTAAATTCATAGTGGATAGTTTGTAAAATATTTCCAGGCTGCATTGTAATACAAAAGGCAGTCTGAAAACTTTTCAGGCTGCCTTTTTATTTTTAATTTAGATTACAGTATTTTGAATACAAAGAAAATCAAAGTATGCAAAATAAATAATGGTACAAGAATACCAAAAGACCATGCCATGTAACCAAAGAAAGTTGGCATTTTCACATTACGTTGTTCAGCAATGGCTTTGACCATGAAGTTTGGTGCGTTACCAATGTAGCTTAATGCGCCCATAAATACAGAACCCATAGAAATAGCCAGTAAGGTATGGAACAATTCGCCTCGCATTAAGACATTTGGGTCGCCACCTGCCATATTGAAGAATACTAGATACGTTGGTGCATTATCCAAAAAGGCTGATAGCAAGCCAGTCATCCAGAAATACATGGAATTGATGGGTTGTCCTGCACTATCGTGTACCAAAGCAATCAAACTAGCAAATGCCCCTTTTTCGCCCGCTTGCAAAATGGCGAGTACAGGAGAAATGGTAATGAAAATGCCCAAGAATAATTTGCCCACTTCGGCGATAGGGTCAAAGTTAAAATCATTACCTGCACGCACTTGTTTGGGAGTGATTTTTAACGATACCGCAGTTAGGATAAGGAAAATAATGTCGCGTACCAAATTTTGCAATGCGTAATTGGTACCCAAAATATCAAAACCTGCGTGATTGGGTTTCCAAATGCCCGACATTAACACGGCTGCAACCACGCCAACCAACAACAAGAAATTCCATTTGCCGTAGATTTTGATGCCGTCAATTTCTTCAAAAAAATCATGTGCAGCAGGTTTGCTATCGGGTGTTGGGTCTTTTGGCAAAACTTCGCCTGCTTGTTTGTAGTAGTGGCTATCCAGCAAATAAAATGCGATGAGCAACACAATGGTGGAAATCAGTACGGGCAGGAACATATGAGTAACTGTCCACATGAAGTCCACGCCTTTTAAGAAACCCAAGAATAAGGGAGGGTCGCCAAGTGGTGTTAAACCGCCGCCAATATTTGCTACCAAGAAAATGAAGAATACAACCACATGAACCTTATGTTTACGGTTATCATTGGCACGCAATAAAGGACGAATCAGCAGCATGGCAGCGCCTGTTGTTCCCATGATGGAGGCGAGCAATGTACCAATAGCGAGTAAGGTGGTATTGAGTTTGGCAGAACCATGCAAGTTTCCCCATACTAAAATTCCACCAGAAATGGTATACAAAGCCAGCAACAGTAAAATAAAGGGGATGTATTCTCCAACCAGTGCATGTGCAATGGTGTGAATACTTTGCCCCATACCGAATGCGATGGTAAAGGGAATCAAAAATAGCAATGTCCAACCTGCGGTGATTTTGCCAAAATGGTGATGCCATGTGTGTGCAAACAGCAACGGTCCTGTCGCAATAGACAATAAAATCAGGGCAAAAGGAATACCCCAAGCTAAACTGAGTTCTGCTCCATTCAAGTCTGCTGCGTTAGCAAACATGGGCAGAGACAACAAGGGCAGTAATGCAATATGTTTAAAGCGCATGCTTTATCCTTATCGTTAAGTTAATGAAAAGATAAGGCAGCCTAAAAATGGGACATTTTTTCGGCTGCTGTATCGGAATGGCTTGATTGTAAGAAAAAAATACGCATTTGGAAAGGTTTAGATGATTTTTTTGATATTAAAAGGCAGCCTGAAAACAAGATAATTTGTTTTTCAGGCTGCCTTTTTCGGTATTTTTTGTTTCAAAATAGCGCAAAATATATTTTTCAGGCTGCCTGAAAAAATCATCACATTTTATTTTGCCTGTGTTGCCGCAATCAACGCTTGTTGTTTCGCTTTTGCCTTGCCGCTATCCAATGCTTCACGCGCCGCATCCAAACCTGCTTTCAGGCTACCAACCACATTGCCTGCATACAAACACGCCGCCGCGTTCAACAACACAATATCACGCGCCGCACCTTGCGCTTCGCCACTCAATACCGCATTAACCAAAGCCAAAGATTGCGCTGCATTGTCCACGCGAATTTCGTCCAAATTGGCATAGACAGGCAAACCAAACTCTTCTGGATGAATATCGTATTCGCGCACCCAACCTTCGCGCAATTCAGCAATACGTGTTTTACCCGTAACTGTGATTTCGTCCAAACCATCGCTGCCGTGTACCACCAAAGCGTGTTCCGAACCCAATTGTTGCAATACGCGCGACAAAATCCCGCATAAATCCACATGAAACACGCCAATCAATTGATTTTTCGCGCCAGCAGGATTGGTCATGGGACCCAAAATATTGAAAATGGTGCGAAAGCCCAATAATTTACGCACAGGCGCAACATGGCGCATCGCCGAATGATGTTGTTGCGCGAACATAAAACCCAAGCCCAATTCGTCAATATGTTGCGCGATGTGTTCGGGCGATAATGCCAAATTCACGCCCATTGCTTCCAACACGTCCGCCGCACCGCTGGACGATGAAACCGAACGACCGCCGTGTTTCGCCACTTTTGCCCCTGCTGCCGCTGCCACAAACATCGCAGTCGTGGAAATATTAAAGGTTTTTGCGCCATCGCCGCCTGTGCCGACAATATCCACCACGCTTGATGTATCGCTCACGGGAACTTGGGTGGCAAATTCGCGCATCACGCTTGCTGCCGCTGCAATTTCCGATACGGTTTCTACTTTAATTCGCAAGCCGACCAAAATCCCAGCAATCTGTTCGGGTGGCACTTCACCACGCATGATTTGGCGCATTAAATCTTGCATTTCATCATAAAACAATTCGTTATTATCAATTAAACGTGCGAGTGCTTGTTGTGGCGTAATCATGATGTCTTTCCTTTATGGTTAAAATAATGAATTTTCAGGCTGCATACCAATAAGGCAGCCTGAAAACAAAGATTGTAGCAGGAAACCAGCGTAGTAATGGTATTTTAGCCAACTATATTTAGGCAGCCTGAAAACCCAACAAATCATCGTGCCACAATATTGCCCCTTGCAAACACGCATCGCTGCGAATATTCGCCACCGCCACACACACGCCATCGCTGTCCACCGCCACCGCCCATTTTTCGCGTGCAAATGGCGGCACACCCGCTTCTTGCAAAATTTGCCACACCGATTTGCTCCTGCTTTGCATACGCATCACATCATCACGCTGCGCCGCACGAATGCAGCCTGAAAATTCAGGTGCATCGCCACGCCATGTTAAGCCCATTTCCAACGCAATATTTTTCAGGCTGCCTCTTCCCATACGCTGTGTCCATGTCCAATCATTGGCAAAATCATGTCGCACAGGAAACAACACACCACGATACAACACCGCTTGTCCATGAGGCAGCGACCATTGCGCGTTTGCATCTGTTTCACGCAATACCCGCGCAAAATCCTGCACACTCGCACGGCGTGGCGTACCCAAATCATGCCGTTGTGCAAATTCACGCAACATTTGCTTTTGTCGCGTTTGTGGCAGCCTGAACCACGCCGCACGCGAAAATTGCCCTGTTGCAGCGTGCAAATCTGCCCAATCCTGCGCGATGATTTCGTCCAATAATGCCAATTCATCTTGCAATAATGCGATGCTGGCGAGCAAATGTTTGTCATATTGTGGCACACGTTGCGCGATTTCAGGCTGCATACTGTGTCGCACCCAATTGCGCAACAAACTGGGGTCATCATTGCTGGCATCGTGGACATAATTGAGCCGATTTTGCGCGGCGTAATCTTCAATATCGGCGCGCGAAAACGACAATAAAGGTCGCCATAATGTGATGCGTTCATTGAGTGCGCGTTCGCTGGGCATGGCTGCCAAAGCGCGTAATCCGCCACCACGCAAAGCCGCCAGCCAAAAGGTTTCCAGTTGGTCATCACGATGATGTGCCAATGCGATTTTGTCGCAGTTTTGTTGGGCATACACGGCATATCGTGCAGCGCGGGCAGCGGCTTCTATGCCCTGCTTTTTAGGATTGAGCTGCACACGTTCAGCGGAAAAATCCACGCGCCAATCTTGGCAGATTTGCTGACAAAATCGCAGCCAATCATCGGCGTGGGGGCTTAATCCATGATGAACATGAACGGCGGCAAGTGCGCCAATTTTGCCGTGTGCGCGTGCTTGTGTCAGCAAATGCAGCAAGACAATGGAATCTGCGCCGCCGCTGAATCCGACACAAATTTTTTGTTGGCGTAAATCGGGGAGTTGGGAGAGAAAGGTTTTCAACATGATGATGTGTTTTTCTGACAATCTGAAACCATTTTCCTACTCGTATTCATCAAACGCAATGCTTTCAAACAATGATGGTGGCTAAAATATTCCACCAAACCGACAAATTCCCCCGTCAAATCATACGCCCGAATCGGCGCATTGCTTTTCAGGCTGCCTGAAACATCGTGAAACATCGCCGCTTGCCCAAAACGCAATTTCCGCGCCGTCTCATCGTCCAAATCCACACGCGGCAAATGCTGTACCAGCACATCACAAGGCAACAGCACACCATCGCGTTCACTTTCGGACAATGCCGCCAATGCATCCAAAGTGTGCGTTTGTTCAATGCGAAAACCTGCTGTTTCTGTGCGTCGCAAAGCGGTTAAATGCGCGAATGTACCAATATGTTTGGCGATGTCTTCGCTTAAAGTGCGGATATACGTTCCCTTGCTACAACGCACGTCTATCACCGTTTTAGGTAAAGAAAATTCTTTTATTTCAATATCATAAATGGTAATTTCACGCGCTTTGCGTTCAATCACGATTCCCTTGCGGGCGTATTCATAAAGCGGTTTGCCTTCGTGTTTCAGCGCGGAAAACATGGGCGGCACTTGGCGAATTTCCCCCGTCAGCGCGGCGCAGGCTGCCTGAAATTCATCGCGTGAAATCTCGGCACGCGCCGTGTCTATGATTTCGCCTTCTGCGTCGCCTGTGGTGGTGGCTTCGCCCAATTTCAGCGTGGCGGTGTAGGCTTTGTCCGCGTCCAATAAATACTGCGCGAATTTGGTCGCTTCGCCAAAACACACGGGCAACAAGCCGCTCGCCAATGGGTCCAACACGCCCGTATGCCCTGCTTTTTCGGCGCAAAACAGTCGCCGTGCTTGTTGCAAAGCCGTGTTGCTGCTGATACCAACGGGTTTGTCTAATAATAAAACGCCGTTTAGGGCGCGTTTTTTGGTTTTTTCGTTCATATTTTCTTTCAGATGAGTTTGTTTTTAGGCAGCCTCACAGTACACGACAATTTTTTGAAATAATCATGAATCTGTTCCCTCCCCCACCCTAACCCTCCCCCGCCAGCGTGGGAGGGGATAGATTTCAGGTTATATTAAAGATTTGTGTTGTGTACCATAAGGCAGCCTGAAAAGCGTTTTTTCTATTTTTCAGGCTACCTTAGGCTTATTTTACATCTTCCCACCAATTTCTCGTTGGCGTATTTTTATCAAATACTTGCCCGATAATCGGAGTCAGCATCGGCAATTGTTTTGCGGCGGATAAACGTGAACTTTCGCGCACAGGCTCGTCCCACGAATGCGTGGACAAGGGATACGCACCCCAATGAATCGGCATCCAGCGTTTGGCACGCACATCGGCAACCGCTTGCACCGTTTGTTCAGGCAGCATATGGTTATCCAGCCACAATGTGTTGTATTGCCCATTTTCCATAAATGCCAAATCAAATCCACCAAATTTTTTGCCCAACTCGGCAAAATGTGGCGCATACGAACTGTCGCCCGAAAAATAAATTTTCTCATGTGGCGTTTGAAACACCCAGCCTGCCCACAGCGATTTTTTCGCATCAAACGCGGAACGTGAAGCATCGTGTCGCGCAGGCACAGCAATCATTTGTGTGCCAAAATAATCTACCGATTGCCACCAGTCGCGTTCCTGAATTTTTTCAGGCTGCACACCCCATTTGCGTAAATAGGCACCCAATCCAAGTGGGGTTAAATATTGGATTTCTGGGCGATTTTGCGCGAAATAACGCACTACTTGGCTATCCAAATGGTCGTAATGCGCGTGGCTGTACACAACTAAATCAATCGGCGGCAAGGCTTCCAAAGCGACAGGCGGTGGCTGAAATCGGTGCATCATCAAGCCAATCGGCGATGGCGTATTGTCGTACACAGGGTCAATTAAAATATTTTTGCCGTTGAGACGCATCAACAAAGTGGAATGCCCGAACCAAATAAATTTGGCGGTGCGACTGGGCGCGTAAAAGGCTTCCCAGTCGGGTTTTTGCATCGGCAAGGGGCGCGGTGGGTGGTATTGTTTTTCTTGTAGCATCATGCGCACGAGTGCGCCGATTGTGCCATTTTCGGGTTTGCGACTGGGAGGCGTGTTGAAAAATTCGCCTGTTGTGGGATTGTAGTGGTCGCTGGCAGGATATTTGGGGAACGATACATACACGGCTGCGGCGTATATTGCAAAACAGGTCAATAATACTGCAGGAATCCAAAAGCGTTTTTTGCGGAAAAAAGTGCGTTTCATGTGTTACTCAATCGTATAGGCAGCCTGAAAAATGTTTTCAGGCTGCCTTTATTGGGATTTATTGCTCCATACCATTAAAAATCAACTCATTATCTTCTTCCAAAGACAATTCAGCAAACCAATCGCCCATACTACCATCGGCTGCGGCAAGCGCGAAATCGCAAAAAATTTCCTGCTCACTTTCTATAAAAAACGCGCAATACAAAGGATAAATTTCCTGTTCTATTTGGCTGCGTTCAGCTTTCAGGCAGCCTGAAAATTCAGATTCAGCAAATGCTACGTCCAAAATCTCGGCGCGATGTTGATTGAGCCACGTCAATTTGTCGGATAATTTTTGCAGTACGGGTACGATATTGTCATCATTCAAATCAGCATGCGCAAATTCCATAATAAAAGTGCAATCGTGATATCCCCACAAAGTGCATGCGCCTTCTACTGCTTCGATGGTGTCGGTTTCCAAATAATTGACACTGGTAATGTGTTGGCTAATTAAAGCGTGTAAATGGTCTTGTTTCATGTTATTTCTCTAAAATTAAGAACCTGTGTTCGTAAGATTGATGGCTTGATTTTATTGTCAATTCATGCGAATACAAGGCGGCTTCCCACGCCAATATTGAACATATTGGCGTGGGAAGCCAACGCAGTAGTCGTATGAAGTGGCGATAAAAGCAAACTATTAAGATTATGAACACGGGTTCTAAGTTTTTCAGGCTGCATTGATTAAATAAATTAAGTTTATTTTAAAGCAGCCTGAAAAGTTTATCATCTAATTTATTTTAATAAGGCAGCCTGAAAACCATGACCATATTTTCAGGCTGCCTATCTTTCGTTTAAAATACACCATTAACCAGCTATTTTTTATCACATGACTTACATTTCCGATACCCTAGATTTAGCCCCCTACGCCGAACGAGCCTACCTAGAATACGCCATGAGCGTGGTCAAAGGACGCGCCCTGCCAGCCGTGCAAGACGGACAAAAACCCGTTCAACGCCGCATTTTGTATGCCATGAAAGACATGGGCTTGACACACGGCAGCAAACCCGTCAAATCCGCGCGTGTGGTGGGCGAAATTTTGGGTAAATACCACCCACATGGCGACAGTTCCGCCTACGAAGCCATGGTACGCATGGCGCAAGATTTCACATTGCGCTACCCCTTGATTGACGGTGTGGGCAATTTCGGCTCACGCGACGGCGATGGCGCGGCAGCCATGCGCTACACCGAAGCGCGTTTGACCACGATTGCCGAACTTTTGTTGTCGGAAATTCAACAGGGTACGGTGGATTTTGTGCCGAATTACGATGGTGCGTTTGACGAGCCAACTTCGCTGCCTGCGCGTTTGCCCATGGTTTTGCTCAATGGCGCGAGTGGCATCGCGGTGGGCATGGCGACCGATATTCCGTCCCACAATCTCAATGAAATCACGCAGGCTGCCATTGCCTTGCTCAAAAAGCCCGATTTGGAAGTGGCTGATTTAATGGCGTTTGTGCCAGCACCCGATTTTGCTGGTGGCGGACACATCATTTCATCGCCCAAAGATTTGCGCCAAATCTACGAAACAGGCAAAGGCAGCCTGCGCGTTCGGGCGCGTTACGAAGTGGAAAAATTGGCGCGTGGACAATGGCGCGTGATTGTGAACGAATTGCCGCCCAGCACATCGTCAGCCAAAATTTTGGCGGAAATTGAAGAGCAAACCAATCCCAAAGTCAAAACTGGTAAAAAAAATCTGTCGCAAGAACAACTGAATACCAAAAAATTGATGTTGGATTTGCTGGAAAAAGTGCGCGATGAAAGCGACAGCGAAAACCCCGTGCGCTTGGTGTTTGAGCCAAAATCCAGCCGCGTTGAACCCGAACATTTCATCAACACGCTGATGGCGCAAACCAGTTTGGAAGGCAATGTGTCGGTCAATCTCGTGATGATGGGCATGGACAATCGCCCCGCGCAAAAAAATCTGAAAACCATTTTGCAAGAATGGCTGGACTACCGCGTGATGACGGTAACGCGCCGTTTGCAACACCGTTTGGACACGGTAGAAAAGCGCATTCACATTTTAGAAGGTCGTCATATTGCGTTTTTAAATATTGACAAAGTCATTCGTGTGATACGCGAAGCCGATGAACCCAAAGCCGATTTAATGCGCCAATTTGGTTTAAGCGAAATGCAAGCGGAAGACATTTTGGAAATCCGTTTGCGCCAACTGGCACGTTTGGAAGGCATCAAATTACAAAAAGAATTGGACGAATTGCGCGAAGAAGCAGGCAGCCTGAAAAACCTATTGGGCGATGAAAACGAGAAAAAGAAATTCATCATCAAAGAATTGCAAGCCGACATGAAACAATTTGGCGACCCGCGCCGCACATTGGTGGAAGCCGCCGAACGCGCCACGCTTACACAAACCACAGCCGATGAGCCGATTACGCTGATTTTGTCGCAAAAAGGCTGGCTGCGCGCACGAGCAGGGCATGATGTGGATTTGGCGCAAATCACATTCAAAGAAGGCGATGATTTACAGCAGGTTTTGCCCACGCGCACCGTACAAACCGTGCTGGTGTGGGACAGTTTAGGACGCAGTTATAGTTTAAATCCTGCTGAAATCCCAAAGGGACGTGGCGACGGTGTGCCGATTGCGTCTTTGATTGATTTACAAAATGGAGCAACTGTCGTTGCATTATTGGCAGGGCAGCCTGAAAGCTATTATTTATTAGCCAATACAGGGGGATATGGCTTTATTGCTAAATTGGCAGATTTGCATTCTAAATTACGCATTGGCAAAACCGTGCTAACATTGGATGCTGATGAAACGGCATTGCCTCCGATCTTGATTGCGCCCGAATGCTTGATGCAGCCTGAAAACAAAATCGTGGTTGCAACAGCGCACCATCGCTTGTTGGCATTTAGCGTTACAGAAATGAAAATCATGGCGAAAGGACGTGGTTTACAGTTAATTCAGTTGCAAGATGATGATGCGGTTTCCTGTATTCAACTGATTGATACACCTGAATTATTACTGGAAATCATGGGTAAACGTGGTGGCAATCAAACTGAAAAAATATCGCTGACAGAAATTGACAGCAAACGTGGACGTAAAGGTAAATTACTGAATATTTCAGGCAGCCCGAAAAGTATTATCGCAATAAAATAATATGATGCAGTTATAGGTTTGGATATTTGCATCTGCCCCTACTCTATCTTTCAGTCTGCCTATCCATTGATTATTGAAAGAAAATTATGCCTTTTGAACCAATACACAATAATTACCAAGACTGGGAAGAACAAAGTCTGCGCATGATGAGTTTACTCAATATTGCGCGGATTTCCATTTTATTCTCGCTATTGATTTTTCTGGCTGTTATTCATAATATGAAAGAAGCAGCAACGACCATTGCCAGCACATATTCTCCTTTAGTACAAAATGAAGGTTTGTTACAAATTTGGTGCGGTGCCTATGGTTTTATCATCATGCTCAGCATTGCACGTCCAACATGGCAAAGGCAATCTGATAATAGCATTCCCAATGGTAGCGCATTGGTAGACATTACGATGATGGCAGTTTTAACAGGATTAGCAGGTGGCGTATCATCGGGTTTTGGTATTTTGGTTTTACCTTTTTTGGCAGCGGCTTGTGTACTGAGTTACGGTCGTTTTGCATTAGTGTATGCCAGTTATGCCACTTTATTAATTTTAGTAGATGTTTTTTGGAAATTTTTGCCATTTTCATCAGAAAATTTAAGCACCCATTTATCCTTGCTAACGGGGCAGCTATTATTAATTGCAGCGTGTTATATTGTCCCTGCACTCACATCATTTTCTGCCAGTTATTTGCTTCGTGCCGATGATTCTTTAAAACAACATCGCACAGCATACGAGCGAGTCAGCGCCATCAATAAAATCGTATTGAACCGCGTGCAAGAAACCGTTGTGGTACTGGACAAAGAAAGTCGCGTTTGGATGCACAATCGCCAAGCCAAACAACATTTTTCCCAGTTACAAGCAGGCGAAATTGCCCAATTTTTGCAGCCGTTGGTTACACGCTGGTGCCGTAAACCCAAACAAGCATTTGAAACCACGTTTGAAATCAATAATGCACTGATGCACATTCGTGCGATGCCCTTAATACAAGGTGAAAGTGAATTACTAACCCTGCTTATTCGTTCCGACAAAGAGCGTCAAATTGAAGCGCAAACAGTCAAACTAACCTCTTTGGGTTTGCTGACAGCAAACTTGGCGCATGAAATTCGTAATCCCTTATCTGCTATGCGTCAGTCCAATGGTTTACTCCTTGAAATGGCACAAGAAAACGATGATTTAATGATTGAACGACTCAGTGGCATCATAGAAAAAAACATCGCGCGGGTAGATAAAATGATTGAAGATGTATCGGCATTAAACAAAAGTGACCGTCGCCATCCTGAAGTCATTCACTTGATGAAATTTTGGATGGGCTTTGTACAAGAATTTCAAATGACACGCCCCGATGCCAAAGGCTGCCTGAAACTGGATATGTCAAAACAACGTTTTGAAGTTATATTTGACCCCATGCACTTACAACAAATTATCTGGAATTTGTGTAACAATGCTTGGCGACACAGCGAAAAGAAAAAAGAAAGCGTGATTGTGCGTGTGCGACCGCTTGGCGCTCACCATATTTCTTTACGCGTGTGGGACGATGGTCCTGGTGTAGCAGAAAATATGCAAGCACATTTATTTGAACCTTTTAACACCAACCAATCAGAAGGTACGGGATTGGGTTTATACGTTGCCCGCGAACTGGCGCATGCCAATAAAGGTGATTTGCGCTATATCCCTGAAGCCAAATCTTTTGAATTGATTTTACCGAGACACGATAATGAGCAAAAATAGCCTAAACCGCCCTGTTTTAGTAGTGGACGATGAAGCCGATATCCGCGATTTAATGGAAATGACCCTGATGAAAATGGGTTTATCGGTAGATACTGCCGAAGGTGTCAAAACCGCACTAAATAAACTCAATAGCAACAAATATTCATTGGTACTGACTGATATGCGTATGCCAGACGGCTCAGGTTTGGAGGTGGTGCAACACATTACCGAGAAAAATTTAGACGTTCCTGTTGCCGTGATTACCGCATTTGGTAGCGCAGACCAAGCTGTACAAGCCTTGAAAATTGGTGCATTTGATTATCTGCAAAAACCAATTACTTTGGCGCAACTGCGTACGCTGGTTAAATCTGCGATTAAAGTGCAAGAAGATACGTCTGCAGTTACACCTGCTCAAACTATATCTAAAAAAACTGAACCTGCATCTATTACACAGCCTGAAACAACTGCATCAAATTTTGATGTACCAGATTTGCCTCCAGCCAAGCCCAAAGCCACACCACAACGTGTTCAGGCTGCCCCCGCGACTAAATCTCGCACAGCAAAACCGCTTGAATCCACAGTTTCTTCGCGCGAAACACCTCCCATGCGCACACATTCAAATTCAGCACCACCGCTCACGGTAACCATGCCTCACGAGCCAATCTTAAAAACCGATGCAGATTTGCCTCGCTTACTGGGCGCATCGCCGCAAATTGAAACTGTGCGTAACCTCATCCGCAAACTCGCTCCTGCTAATGTACCCGTGTATATTTCAGGCGAAAGCGGTTCAGGTAAAGAGCAAGCCGCACGCAGTATTCACGAATTATCCGAACGCCGCGACAAACCATTTATCGCAGTAAACTGTGGTGCTATTCCCGAAAACCTGATGGAAAGCGAATTTTTTGGTTACAAAAAAGGCAGCTTTACAGGCGCAGACCAAGACCGACTCGGTTTTTTCCAGCACGCTAATGGTGGCACCTTATTTTTGGATGAAGTAGCTGATTTGCCACTTGCCATGCAAGTCAAATTATTGCGTGCCATTCAAGAAAAAGCCGTGCGCCGTATTGGCGATGCTCAAGAAGTAAAAGTAGATGTCCGCATCGTATCTGCCACGCACAAAAACCTTGCCGCATTGGTGGAAAGCGGTGCTTTCCGTCAAGACTTGTTTTATCGCTTGAACGTAGTAACGCTGAATATGCCTGCGCTGCGTGATATGCACGAAGATTTGGCAAACCTTATCCAACATTTATTGCGGAAACATCATGCAGGCTGCATTAGTATTACTCCTGCTGCACGCGAAGCCCTGTTGCGCTATAACTACCCCGGTAATTTCCGTGAACTGGAAAATATTTTGGAACGCGCCGTTGCTCTTGCCAGCAACAACACCATTGATGTGGACGATTTACAAATCAATATTGACCCACTCAATTCCGCACCAGCCATGCCCGAAGGCAGCGGACAACATCAAGTTGTTAATGGTTTACCCAATTTCCACATGGGCAGCACGCAAATTCAAGATTATTTGGACGATATTGAACGCCAAATTTTGGAATACGCGCTGCGTTTAACGCAAGGTAATCGCACCCAAGCTGCCAAAGTTTTGGGGATTAGTTTCCGTTCCATACGTTATCGTTTAGAACGCTTGAATATTGATTTGGAATAGTTTATTTTTCAGGCTGCCTTATTTGATATTGAATAATAGGCAGCCTGAAAAATTATTTTTTAATTTATTTTTATCACGAAAGCACATCATGAAAAAAATAGAAGCCATTATCAAACCATTTAAACTAGACGATGTCCGCGAAGCTTTAACCGATATTGGCATCACAGGCATGACCGTAACTGAAGTCAAAGGTTTTGGCAGACAAAAAGGACATACCGAAGTCTATCGTGGCGCAGAATATGCAGTGGATTTTTTGCCCAAAGTGAAAATTGAAGTTGTGCTGCCCGATGATTTGGTAGAACGCGCCATAGAAATTATTCAAGAAACCGCGCGTTCGGGTAAAATTGGCGATGGCAAAATTTTTGTTTATCCTGTTGAAGAAGTTATCCGCATTCGAACGGGTGAAACAGGCGAAATCGCATTATAAATGAAATTGAATAAAAGGCAGCCTGAAAACATTTTTCAGGCTGAAACCTTTGCAAAACCCCTAAATTTTGAATTTTAAGAAATTTATTTTTCAAAAAAGTTCAAAAAATAGGGTTTTGCAAAGGTTTCAGGCTGCCTATTTAAATATAATCAATCTTGTGTTTTTGCAATCTTCTCCGATACTTTCCGAAAAAATCCACGCAAAATATCAACATCTTCCGTAGTCGTATCCGCACGATTAAACAAAGCGTGTAAGCGGCGAACCATGCGTTCTTGATTACGGCGTTTGAAAAAATCCAGCTCTTCCATAGTTTGTTCCAAATGTCGCACCATGCCTGCTACTTGGTCGGTAGTGGCAAGATTGCGTTCGGGAATCAGATGCGACATATCGGCGTTCACTTGGCTGAACAATTCGTAACACACCACTTGCACCGCCTGCGCCAAATTTAGCGAAAAATAATTTGGATTGCCCGAAATCGTCATCAAGCGATTACATTGCTGCACTTCGTCAATGCTTAATCCAAAGGTTTCATTACCAAAAACCAATGCAACGGTTTGCCCATTTTGCGCAGCGGCAAGCAGACTAGGCGTGAGTTCGCGTGGTGTTTGCAATGGCGTGGTTAATTCGCGGCGACGGCTGGTTAATGCGCAGCTTAATACAGTGCCTGTGAGTGCTTCGGGCAAAGTGGCGACAATTTTAGCTTGTTCCAGCACATCTACCGCACCCGATGCCAAAATGAAACTTTCTTCAGGTAGCCTGAAATCGGTAGCATGTTCTGCGATAAATTCGGGTGGTTCAGGTGTCATCGGCGTTGCCATGATATTAGGCGCAACCAATACTAATTGACTCAATCCCATGGTTTTCATGGCACGTGCTGCTGCTCCAATATTGGCAGGATGACTGGTGCGGCTTAATACAATTCGGATATTTTGGAGATAATCGGGTACAGCAGACATGGGTATTCCTATGAAATTCATTAAAATTATTTTTCAGGCTGCCTATTTAATCAAAAGGCAGCCTGAAAATATAGTTGTAGAAGTGAAAATGTAATACAAGGCGGTGAGCCGCAGACAGTACAAGTAGTACGGCAAGGCAACACAGTAGTACTTTTTCAATTCTACGACTATTATTGATTTAACGTTTGGTATGGCGTAAATATTGTTGTACTGCATCGGCAATGCCTATTGCCAATTTTCGGCGATGCGTTGCGGAATTTAACAATTTTTCTTCTTCTGGATTGGATAAAAAACCCAGTTCTATCAATACCGAAGGAATATCTACTGAACGCAATACGACAAAATCGGCAGTTTCCACTGTGCTTTTACGCAATTTGGTGTATCGCCCCATTTGTTGCAAAATCAAATTGCCCAAGCGCGTACTATCTGCGGTGGTTTGTGCTTGCATCATGTCTGTCAAAATAGCGTCCACATCTTTGTTACCAACACTGGGAATGCCATCTACATAATCGGCATTATTTTCTGCCAAAGCAAGTTCTCGTGCGCGTTCACTATTGGAACGCCCCCACACAAATACATCTGCACCGCGCAATGTGCCATTATTGGACGCATTGGCGTGAATAGACAAAAATAAATCGGCATTTACACGACGAGAATGTTGGCGACGGTCGCGTAATTTAACAAAACTATCACCACCGCGTGTCATGTGAACAATATAACCTTTGGCTTCTAGCTGACGTTTTAATTCCAATGAAGTCGCCAAAACAACGCTTTTTTCGGTTGTACCATTAGGCCCTGTCGTACCTGGGTCTTTGCCACCATGTCCTGCATCAATCACTATCACAGCACGGCGATTATTGCGTGCTTGTGTGTTCCGTCGTTGGCGTTGTTTATCGTTTATCAAATCCATCAATGGGTCATCATTATTTTTATTGGACTGGCGTGATTGAGTACGCGCATTATTTGATGCAGATTTGGCAGGTTGTGCTTTGGCTGGCGCTGCATTTGCGGCTAAGACATCGAGTTGCACGCGATGTTTCAGGCTGCCTGATGGTGCGCGTGTACTCATTTGTACTTTTACAGCTTGTTTCAAATCAAACACAATACGCACAACTTTGGTATTTTTCCGACCAATACGCACCGATTTGAAAAACGCATCTGCACCAGAAATTTGGCTGGGCAAATTATTCAGCACCGCATTGATTTCCACGCCTTCTAAATCCACAACCAAACGCGTGGGATTGCTCATCATAAAATGCGTTACTTTAATATTTTTATCGGTTTCCAAAATTAACCGTGAGCGGTCTGCCAAGCGCACAATGCGACTGGATAATAGTTTGGGTGTATTGCCAGATGGTGCGGCAATGACAACGCCTGTTAAAGCAGTGCTGGCAGCAAGTGTTAATAAATGACGGCGAGTTAATTTTGCCATTGTTCAAGTTCCTTTTCTGCGGCGGCGTGGCAAGCGTGAATGGTGCAACGGCGACCTTCTGCTTCTTGGGTTAATTCAATGATAAAGTCGGCTGGTGGCACATAATCACCCCCTTGTTGCGCCCATTCTATTAAGCATAAACTATTGGAAATTAAATCGTCCAAGCCAGCATCTTCCCATTCTTCTGGCGTTGAAAAACGATATAAATCAAAATGATGAACGGTTATTTCAGGCAGCGTATAACTTTCTACAATCGCATAAGTTGGACTTTTTACCGTACCTGTATGCCCCAAGCCACGCAATAAACCGCGTGTGAATGTGGTTTTTCCTGCGCCCAAATTGCCTTGTAAATAAATAATAGTTGGCGCGCGAAAATATTTTGCCCACGATGAGCCTAAATCAAGTGTGGCAGCCTCGTTTGGCATAAATTGGGTTAATTGCATGAATTCGTATCAAAAAATATAAAATTGCTTATTATAAAGTGCGAAATGCGTGTAAACAAGATTTTATCGTTAATCCACTATACATAAGGGAGCTGGCAACGCTGTACTGGTTTAGTGAATTTACTATATCAATAGGCAGCCTGAAAACAAGAAAATAGTTTTCAGGCTGCCTTTATACAATGTTTATGATGTGATTTAGCGTTTCGCAAAACCTTGTTTTTGCAAAAAGGGTAATAAATCAGGGCGCACAGGTCGTGCAAAATTGGTACGAATTTGCTGCACCCAATCCAAATCCAATTGACTGCGTTCACGATAATATTGGCGTACCACTTCATTATATGCTTGCAAATCATCGGTAGAGGCAGCCTGAAACACGTTTCCCGATAACAAAATATTTTGTGGTAAACGTGGACGTGGCGCAGGGTCTTGTTTTGGATAACCCAAACACATCGCTACAATCGGTACAACGCCTTGCGGTAATTGCAAAATTTGTGCGATTTCGGGCAGATTATTGCGGATACTGCCAATAAATACACCGCCCAAGCCGATAGATTCCGCCGCCAGCAACACATTTTGCGCAAAAATCCCCACATCCACCGCGCCCACCAGCAATACTTCCGTCCAATCTAATTGGACTTCGGGAACCAGTTGCGCGTGGCGTGTCATGTCAGCACAAAACACCAAAAATTCGGCACATCGTTCCACATAAGCATGACCCTCCTTTTCGCCTGCACAAATGGGACGGATTTGGGCGCGTTTCGCCAAATCGCTGACACGAATCACGCTGACATTTTGCAAAAAACTGGACGTGGACGCAGCTTGTCCTGCGGCAATCAGCATCTGCAAAGTTTCAGGGGCAATCGCTTCATCGGTAAATTGGCGAATGGAGCGATGTTGGAAAATGGTGTTGAGTGTGGGTGTGCTGTTTTGCATGATTTTTCCTTATATATTTTCAGGCTGCCTCTGGGTCGCTGCCGCTTTGTACTTCTAAAATATGGCCATTGAATTCAATCACATCGCCGCCACGAATTTTCGCAGTTTTGCGCGTTTCGGCTGCACCATTACGCAAAACTTGTCCTGCCGCAATCAGCATTTTGGCTTGTCCGCCACTTTCGGCTAGTCCTGCTAATTTGAGCAAATCGCATAAGGCGATGTATTCTTGGTCTTCTAAATAAACGCTTGCTTGCATGGTTTTTCCTTGTTTATATGATTTTTTCAGGCTGCCTGAAATGATTAGGCAGCCTGAAAAATTAATTTTGGGTGGGATATTTAATTAAACGAGATACATCAATTTGTTTCATTAATGCACCAATTTGTATCAAACGGCGTGCGCTTTTTTCGTACCACATTTTTTGAATGTCTTCGGGTAAATCCTGCACCAAAGTTCCCGTTGGTGTCCATATTTGTTGCTTATCATCTATGATTTGTATGCCCTTTTCATTATATTTACTGAGAATTTTGCCATTATTGTGGTACACAATCACTTCAAAACGTGAGCCATCACCAACATACGCTGTATATTGTCCTATTTTGCGTTCTTGTGAATCAAAAAATTCACCCACGGCTTGTCCCATAACGCGCACATTGCCTTTTGCATGGCTTAATAAACGACCATTGGGGCGATAAAATTTTGCACCAATCGCATCATCATTATCATTGAGTTGCCAAATGGCGGTCATAACCATTTGTCCATTATCATAAACACTAGCTACTGCCCGTCGATGATTTCGGTGTGAAAAAATGAATACTTCACCATTAGGCTGGTAAGTTACATGAAAGGGATTGAGCGGATGTTTCCCAAAATCCAATAAATCTTTTGCCTGCAAAACAAATTTATCGGTTTGCTTGGTTTGTGTATCGCTGTAAAAATCCTGCACCAAAACGTTGCCATCTGCCAGCGTGCCGACATGAACCCGATAATAACCGCGTTTTTCAGGCTGCTCCACGCGCTTTCCATCTTTATCAAAATACGCCACAATTTTGTCCACGCGTTCCACCAATTTTGGCGACTCGTCCACATAATTGTGCTGATACTGCGCCAAAGCTGCTTGTGCAGTTGGTGGCATATCGGGTGCAGTTTCATACGGTTTTGCGTAGGCAAATGAAGTGGCGCATAATAAAGCTAAAATCCATGGTTTCATCATCGTATCCTTTCAATAAAAATGTATTTTCAGGCTGCTTTTTTGATAATAGGCAGCCTGAAAAACCATTCCATCACCTTTCAGGCTGCCTGAGTAGATTTTGCAAAGATTTCAGCCTGAAAATCACAATGCTCTATCAAAATATAAATCTACACCGCTATTTTCCGCCATATGCATCACATAATCCATCACATTTTGCGGATAAACTACGCCGCGTACAATGCTTAAATTGCGTAATAATGGGAAAATCAAAATATCTTCCATGCTGATATTTTCACCATTCAGGCAGCCTGAATCGCGGATTAAATCGTTTAATTGCTGCAATTCTTCATTGGCTTGCTGCAAATATTGCGCGGTCTTGTTGAGATTTTTATCAAAGCTGCCCAAAGTTTTTTCTTTTTTGTGCTGGAAATACGCAATCGCTTCGGGCGTGGCAAATTCGGGCAAACCGATTTTGATGCAACGTGGCTGAATCAAATGGTTGCCGTATTCACTAAAACGGTCAAACCATGCTTGCACTTCGGGGCGAATGGTTTCGTTCAAACGTGCGCTGCCTGCGTATTCGTCAATATAACGCACAATATCCAAACTTTCGCCCATATATGTGCCATCTGCTTTTTGCAAAATGGGGACTTGTTTGGCACCAATTAAGCTGATGGGTGTGGTTTCGTCATCATTTTGTAAGATTTCTGTTGCAAATGCTAGCTTGTGTAACCCCAAAATCATGCGTGCGCGAATACAAAAAGGACAATGGTCGTAAATATATAATTTCATATCAATTTTTCTTTCTAAAAAATGTTTTCAGGCTGCCTATTTGTCATAAATGGCAGCCTGAAAATTACGAGGGATTAATAACGTGCTGGCACAACACCCATGCGTTGTTTCAGCGAGGGCTGACCACCCAACAAACTGCTGTAATAAACCGTATTGGTCATCACTTTTTTCACATAATCGCGTGTTTCGTTGAATGGAATGGTTTCAGCATAAATCGCACCTTCCATATTGCCACCTTGCCATCTGCGCGCACGCCCTGGACCTGCGTTGTAGCCTGCGGTTGCCAAGATTTCGTTGTTTTGCAAATTGCGTCTTGCATCAGCCATATACCATGTACCCATGCGGATATTGCCGTCCATGGTATATAAATCGCTGCTGTTCATGCCGATTTTACGCGCAATTTCACGCGCCGTAGCTGGCATAACCTGCATCAAACCTTGCGCCCCTGCGCTAGATTGTGCGCCCATCACAAAACGGCTTTCTTGGCGAATCAAACCATAAACCCATGCTGGGTCAACGCCATGCTGTTGTGCGTAGCTGACAACCAAATCACGATATGGCATCAAATAACGCAAATTGAAATTCAACGCATGGTCTGTTCTGTCCGCGCTATAAATTGCCATATCATAGAATTGATGATTATGTGCCAGTTGTGCCGCAGTCAGTAAGGTGGTTTCATTCATGCCGCGCACCGCATAACGCCATTCATTTTGTGCTTGACGGCGCATACGGCTGTTACCACTTTGTTGCGCATGGGTAAACAAAGTCAGCGCACGATTGATTGCGCCATCACGACTCAACTGCTGCACATTGGCTTGTGTTGCATCACCAACATTATTGCGTGTATTAATGCGTTGTCCCAACTCTTCAGTTGATAAAACTGCATAGAAATTACGTCCACTTTGTGCTGCTTTTTGATACAGGCTACGCGCTTGTCCATTATTACCCAATGCTGCCAAGCTGCGTGCGCGCCAATATAACCAAGTTGGGTCATTTTGCAATTTGGCTGGCATACTGGCGATAATATTGTCCAACGCTTGCCAATTTTGTGAACGCAATGCGGAACGTGCATACCATTCAAATTGTTCCGTATTCAGTTGCTTGCGGTCTGCTAAATGATAATACGACAAAGCAGTACTAAAATTTTGATTTTTCGCATGCGCTAACCCTAAAACACCCCATGCATAACCCACTTGTTCACTATTCAGTCTGCCTGCCATTGCTTGCAAACGCGCTGCCGCTGCATCGGGCGATTTTTGTGCATCTTGGCTAATCACGCTGCGCAACATATTTTCTTGCGTACCATAACCCGAACCACTGTTTAATGGACTACCCAAAGCTGCTGCTAAATTTGCTGCATCAGTAGATTGTCCGCTACTCAACAAACCACGCACACGTCGCCATGCACGGCTTGGATTCAGGCTGCTGGCACGCGCTTGTAATAAAGTATTACAACCAGTAGGTAATTTTCCAGTTTCTTCCAACAAGTCATTTACAAATTGAGCATTGTTTTCCACGCCAAGCAAATGCGCATAGCAGCGAGTTTCTTGATGACGACCGTCAGGATGTACACGCGCATATTCTTGCGCAAATAAGCCTGATTGACCGCGTCGTCCCAAACTTTTCAGCCATTCATTGCGGACACTTTCGCCCATTGCGCTGTCTGATTGTGTTGCCAAAAATTGCATTGCTGCATTGTCATCGCCATTTTTAACCGCAGCCAATGTACTATCCAAACGCTGATAATCATAAATGATTTGGTTTGCCGCTTGCATTGGACGTTGAGGTGCAGAAAATACCCCTACTGAATGATTCATAGCAGGCATGGTTGGCGTGCCTGTTTGAGTGGAAATTGTTTGAAGTGTTGCGTTATTGGTAGACTGTTGTGTAGAAGAACAAGCCGCTAGAACTGCCAATGCAATGCCGCTGATGCCGTTGGCTGCCAATTTGATAACTGTCATGCAAAATTCCATTATTGTGTTGAAAATTAAAAAAATTTAAAAGGCGGCATCATATCACTTTTTTATTAATAAGGCAGCCTGAAAACATAATTTTCAGGCTGCCTATGAATTATTTACGCAGAAATAACCTTAATTTGCACCGTAAACTTTAAAACGTTCTTCCAATGGATTAAATGTTTTTTCGCCAGCAGGTGCATCAATGCCACCAAATACCATTTGCGCACGCAATGTCCAATTGGCAGGAATATCCCATGTTTTAGCCACTTCTGCATCAATGACAGGATTATAGTGCTGCAAATTTGCGCCCACATCCGCAGCTGCCAAAGTTGTCCAAATCGCATATTGTGTCATCGCATTTGCATGGTCTGCCCAAATAGGGAAATTGGCTGCATAAGCAGGGAATTGTTCTTGTAAACCGCGTACAACGGCTTGGTCTTCAAAAAACAAAATGCTGCCTGCCCCTGCTTTGAAGGCATTTAATTTATTGGCAGTAGGTTCAAATTTGTCTTCTGGCACAATTTTGCGTAATTCAGCGGCGGCAATATCCCACAATTTTTCGTGTTCCAAGCCAAACAATACAACAGCACGGGTAGATTGTGAGTTAAAAGATGAAGGAGTATGCAGCACCGCGTGTTCCACAATTTGTGAAATTTCGGCTTGGCTAACAGGCAGTTCTTTGTTTAAAACATAGATAGTGCGGCGTTTTTCTGCAATTTGTTGCAAAGTTTGTACAGACATAATGCTTTCCTTTGTGGGTGTTATTAAAAATAAATTGAAATTGTACTGCGAGCCATTTATTTTAACCAGCGCAATAATCAACAAACTATTTTTCTTTATAAGAAACATTGCCGAGATAGTTGTCAATATAAGTTAGTTAAAATAAAAACAATGCGATTTTATATTACCACATCAGGCAGCCTGAAAACGTGTAAAATGCTTTTTTTAGCTTTTATTGAAGCAATCATGCACGAACCTATTACCCTACTTTCTTTGTTTTTACTTGGTTTTCTAGGTGGTACACATTGTGTTGGTATGTGTGGCGGACTAAGCAGCGCATTCGCCTTGCAATTACCACCGCATATTCAACGTATCTGGCTGATTATTTTGCTTAATGCAGGCAGAATTGGTAGCTATGTTGTTATCGGCGCACTGATGGGTGCATTGTCGCAAATTGGTAGTTTATTGGAACACACGCGCACCGTGCAACTGGGTTTGTCGCTTGCTGCTAATATTTTATTATTGCTAATGGGCTTGTATTTAGCGGGCATTTTTTCGCTAGCAAGCAAAATTGAACTTTTGGGGCGACCCATTTGGCGGCGGCTAAATCCCTTGCTCAATCGCTTATTACCAATTCGTTCCGTATCAGCGTGTTTGGGCGTGGGCATATTGTGGGGCTGGTTGCCATGCGGCTTGGTTTACAATGCTTCTTTATATGCGCTCGGCAGCGGTTCAGCGATGCAGGGGGCATTGTATTTATTGGCGTTTGGTTTGGGAACATTGCCTAATTTATTGGCAGCAGGTATTTTTGCGGTACAACTGAAACAAATTTTGCAACATCGTATGCTGCGGTTGAGTGTGGGCTTGTTGGTCAGTTTATGGGCGATTTGGCAGATTATTCGGGTATGGTTGGTGTTTCAGGCTGCCTTTTAAATGTAAAAACCGCATTATATAAATAATGCGGTTCTTTTTTGCTTTCAGGATGAAACTTTTGCAAAAACCATGCAGGCAGCCTGAAAACGTGTAGATCAGATATAGTCGCAGAACTGAAAAAGCAGTACGGCGTTGCCAACGCCCTTATGTACTATTCGTACACGGCGGGCGTTGTCGCCTTGTACTGCATTTTCATTTCTACGACTATACTTTTCCTGATAATTTTATATAAAAACAAATATGGTCGTTTGAAATAAAAATAATACAATGTTGTCAGCCCATTATGTACTTTTGTACACGATGGTCTCTATCGTCTTGTTAGTATTAATTTAAAACGACTATAGTTGCATGGTGGAAAAAATGTTAGATTTAAGAACCTGTGTTCGTAAGATTGATAACTTGATTTTATTGTCAATTCATGCGAATACAAGGCGGCTTCCCACGCCAATATTGAACATATTGGCGTGGGAAGCCAACGCAGTAGTCGTATGAAGTGGCGATAAAAGCAAGCTATTAAGATTATGAACACAGGTTCTAAGAATCCAACTTACAATTTGGGAGTTGCAAGGGTTTCAGGCTGCCTTATTGCTGCTCATCAGGCTGTTCGTGCTGATAATCCATAATAGACAAGCCGTCCAATGCCCCATCTTCGCCAGCTGTGGCATTTTTCTTACTGTTCAATTTAATTTGTAAACGCAAGTCGTTGGCAGAGTCGGCATTTTTAATCGCATCGTCATAGGAAATCATGTCGTCTTCATACAAATCAAACAAGGCTTGGTCAAAGGTTTGCATGCCCAATTCGCGTGATTTCGCCATGATTTCTTTAATGCCATGCACTTCGCCTTTCAAAATCAATTCGGAAATCAAAGGCGAGTTCAACAAAATTTCTACTGCTGCTGAACGACCTTTACCTGTTTTTCGTGGAATCAAACGTTGCGAAATGAAACCTTTTAAGTTCAAAGATAAGTCAGTCAGCAATTGGGTGCGGCGTTCTTCGGGGAAGAAGTTGATGATGCGGTCAAGTGCTTGGTTAGAGTTGTTGGCATGCAAGGTTGCCATACACAAGTGTCCTGTTTCGGCAAAAGCAAGCGCATAGTCCATGGTTTCGCGGTCGCGAATCTCACCAATCAAAATCACATCTGGGGCTTGGCGCAAGGTGTTTTTCAATGCGGCAAACCAGTTTTCGGTATCCACGCCGACTTCGCGTTGTGAAACGATGCAATTTTTGTGTGGATGCACATATTCAATCGGGTCTTCAATGGTAATGATATGACCAAAGCTGTTTTCATTGCGATAATCAATCATAGCAGCGAGAGATGTGGATTTACCCGAACCTGTACCGCCAACAAAAATCACCAAGCCACGTTTTTCCATAACCACATCGCGCAATACAGGCGGCAATTTTAAATCTTCAAATTTGGGAATATCACTGGTAATCACACGGCAAACCAAAGCGGCTGCGCCACGTTGAATCATGGCATTGATACGGAAACGAGATACACCAGCCAAACTGATGGCGAAGTTGCATTCGTTGGTGTTTAAAAATTCTTCGGCTTGTTTGTCGTCCATAATGGAACGCGCGATTTGCATGGTGTGTTCGGCGGTCAGCGGTTTATCGCTCAAACGGGTTAATTTGCCGTCCAATTTCATGGCTGGTGGGAAGCCTGCGGTGATGAATAAGTCCGAGCCTTTGTTTTTGACCATGTGAGTCAATAAGCTGTGAATGAACTTTTTCATTTCTTCGTTTACGGGTGGGAGTGCGGACATTATGTTTTCCTTATGTATTTGATTTATGATGATTCGGTAAAATTGAAAGGGGCGTATTTTATCTTGTTCAGGCTGCTTTGTCGCGTTTAGGCTGCCCGAAAATAAGGGAAGTGTTGTATCTTGTTATAAAAGGCAGCCTGAAAATCATTTTTTCAGGCTGCCTTTGGCATATTTATTGTGTTATTTTTAATAAAATATCGCTGATTTCATGAGGCAAAATATGCAACACATTTTTGCGAATGGCGGCTGGAATACCGCCATAATACGCTTCGGCAATGCTGCCTGTAATCGCCGCAATCGTATCGCTGTCGCCACCCAAAGAAATCGCCAAACGAATCGCGTGTTCAAAACTGTGGCTATCCAAAAACGCGATGATGGCTTGCGGTACCGTGCCTTGGCAGCTTTCATAAAAACGGTATTCTGGGCGAATTTGCTCGCAGGTTTGGCTTAAATCGTAGCCAAATTCGGATTCAATTTCTTGGCGAATATAATCCTTATTTTCGCCTTGTCGCGCCCAAAAAATAGCGGCGGCGGTGGCAAGTGCGCCTTTAATGCCTTCGGGATGATTGTGTGTGATAGCAGCAGATTGTTCGGCTTTATCCAACGTTTCGTCCAAGCTGTCAAATGCCCAACCAATCGCAGAAACACGCATGGCTGAGCCGTTGCCCCATGATTTATACGGTTGTGGGTCATTTGACCAAATCCATTGATTGAAACGTGCACCATACGCGCCACATGGATTGGGATAACGGCGACACCATGTTTGCATAATTACCGCTAAATCTTGCTCGCAACCGCCCAATACCCACTCGGCAACGGCGGCGGTGCAAATGGTGTCATCGGTGTAATCGGATGTGGGTGAGAAAAGTTCAAAATCGGTGTCTTTGTAATTATCAAATTCAAAGCATGAGCCAATAATATCGCCTGTTGCTGCGCCTAGCATGATGATTTCCTTTATAAAATGTCAATGCAGCCTGAAAATAAATTGTAGCAGTTTTCAGGCTGCCTTTTCAGTTTTTTGCAGACAAATGTTGCCAAACTTTCACCGCATCTACTGTTTCACGCACATCATGTACGCGAACGATTTTTGCACCGTGTTGTATGGCAAACAAAGCCGCTGCTACGCTGCCAGCGACACGTTCGGCAGGAATTTCACGCTCTATCATCTCGCCAATCATGCGTTTGCGTGATACGCCAACTAATAAGGGTAATGCGTAGGATGTAGATAATTGCGGTAAATGTTGCATCAATGCAATATTATGCGCCAGCGTTTTACCAAAACCAAATCCCACATCCAGAGTGATACGATTGAGCGCAATACCTGCTTGTTCACATAGGCGTACACGCTCACTCAAATAACGTGCTACTTCGTCCACAACATCTTGATAAACAGGATTATTTTGCATATTTTCAGGCAGCCCTTGCATATGCATTAAACATACACCTGCGGATGATTGCGCCACAAGTTCCATTGCGCCTTCATCTTCCAAAGCCTGCACATCGTTGATGATGTCGACATATCCTTGCTCCAACGCCAAACGCATTATCGCAGCACGGCGCGTATCCAAACTAATCGGTACGTTCCATTGTGCTAATTCAGCTAACACGGGTTGCACGCGTTGCCATTCGATTTCGGGCGAAACATAATCCGCATTGGGGCGCGTGGATTCGCCGCCAATATCTAAAATATCTGCGCCATCGTGCAACAGTTTTTCAGCATGTGCCAGCGTGTTTTTCAGGCTGCCAGAATACACGCCACCATCAGAAAAAGAATCGGGCGTAATATTGACAATGCCCATCACTTTTGGGCGAGACAAATCAATCGTAAATCGTGTGGTTTGCCAACGTGCAGACATAAAAACTCCTGTATTACAAATTAAGGTGTAAACTGCATTTCAACGCCCATTTCATGGCGCAAAATCAAGCGATTATTTTGCAGCGAATATGTCCACGCACCTTGATGCGATGTTTGACTAAACGCTTGTTCCAATTTCATTTCTTCGTCGCAAGCCATGAGTGTGCTTGCTATATTATCAAATTGAATTTGTGTGGAATCAATGATTTTTGCTTGGAATATCAGTTGATTACAGCCCATATTGGCGTGCGCATCGGGCATTTTGCTCAAATCCATATAAGCCTGCGCTTGTTGGATTTGTTGTGTTGAAAATCCTGTAAACGCAGCCAGTTGCCATTTTCCAGCTAAAGGCAAAGATGGTGCATTTTGTTGATTGACAATCGTATTCTGCTGATTGGGTATAGACGTGGTACACGCGCAGAGTAACGCTGCACATAAAAGTGGTAAAAATTTCATGATAAAAATTCTCCTACTAATGTTTTCAGGCTACACTATTCTACTGGCAACACTTTTTCTTGCAAAGCAGGGAACAATTCACGTTCTTCAAAACGCGCATGGTCGCGTAATAATGTGGCAAAAGTCGTATTCCATTGTGCGCTATCAAATTGGGCAGCCTGAAACAAACGGCGTAATTGCGCATGCTCCTGTTCAAAACGTGTTTGCAAATCTGTCCGATTGAGTATTGTCCACAAAGGTGCAAATTGCGTTTCTTCGACACGAAAGTGTGTTTCCAAATCCACAAAATGCGCCGTAATTTCTTCACGATAATTGTTTTCAGGCTGCCTTAAAATACGCAAACACAATGCCAATGTATGATGATGCTCTTGCGAAAGTTTGATTAAAGTGGAATGTCGTTTCATTTGATAAACCTTTTTACAAGATTATGATGTCAGTCGCGAAATAGCAAATTACAACTTTTGCAAATATAGTCTTTTAAAATCAAAATAATACAGCATTATTAATTTCAAGCCAATAACAATATCTATAAAAATAAGAAGTCTAACAAATGGAAGATGACGTATAGCCGTTTCAAATTACATATAGAGAGTGAGAACCTGTATTCAATTTAAACCAGTATATACGCACATATTCAAACTGCTCTCGCTAGATTTTAATCAGAAGCAAAGTGTTTTTCTTTGATTATCATGAAATTGAGAGATGGCTTAAAAGAGATGGCTTAAAAGCAGAGAAGGTTTGATTCAAATACGAAAAAAGCAACTTAAAAATCAAAGTTGCTTTATTGGGTTATGATGTGAGTTATTAATCTAAATAAATCGTATGGCGCACCCGACTGGGTTCGAACCGGCGACCTTCAGCTTCGGAAACTGACGCTCTTCCAACTGAGCTACGGGTACGGCGCACTCATTAAAGAGTGAAAGCATACCCGAAATTTTATTTTTTGGCAAAATTTTCCACAAACACTGCAAATTAAACAAAGCAAAATCATATTATTTTATATTTAGGATTGGAAACCCCGATTGAATTCAGTATAATCACGCAAATTCATGTTAATGTAAATTAACAATACAAACCACTTTCTTCTCACAACCCTAAAATGGCGAGAATAATTCCATGAATTCATCTAAAAATAAAGTACGCGGTTCAGCAATGGTTACTTTGTTGGGCGGCATTATTATCCTAGTATCAGTTATTGTTTTATTAGCAAAATTGGCAAATAGTGGCTACCATAGTGAAGTGGCACAAACAACAGAAAGTGCAACAGAAACTCGTATTATGCCAAGTGGTCGCTTACAGTTGGGCGATGGTGCAGAACCAGGACAGCGCACAGGTCAGCAAGTATTTGATAAAATTTGTGCGCAATGCCATGCAGCAGATAGTGTTACACCAGACTCTCCCAAAATTACGCATAACGACCAATGGACTGCTCGAATTGCGCAAGGTTTTGATGTTTTAGTGCGTCATGCGATTGACGGCTTTAATACCATGCCTGCTCGTGGCGGTTCTCCTGATTTGACAGATGACGAGGTAGCGCGTGCGGTGGCGTATATGGCCAATCAATCAGGTGCTAATTTTACTGAACCTGCTGTGGGTGCAAAAGCCACAGCGAATGCTGAAACAGCTTCGGCAGCCGCTACTTCTTCCGTTGCAGATGCTGGTGATCGTGGTAAAGAAGTATATGATACAACTTGTTATGTATGTCATGCAGCAACTTCGGTTATCCCTAATACGCCACGCATTACCAAAAATGATGAATGGGCACCACGTATTCAAAAAGGTAAAGCTACTTTGTTAGAAAATGCAATGAAAGGTTTCAATGCAATGCCTGCCAAAGGTGGTAATCCAAACTTGACAGAAGCGGATATGAAAGCAGCCATTGATTATATGGTAAAACAGTCTGGTGGTTAATCGTTAAGCAATATATAATAATATACAAACACGGTATTTATTGGAAATACCGTGTTTTTTGTTTTCATGCTGCCTAAATAAGTTGTGTAAAAGTTTCAGGCTGCTTTTTTAGCTTAAGACAACCTAAAACTAGGCTATTCATTTTCATGTATAGTCGTTCTTTCTTATGCTGATTTGTATATATGGTGAATTCAATTTAAACCAGTACAGCGTTGCCAGCTCCCTTATGTACTATATGTACACGGCGGTCGCTGTCGCCTTGTCCTGATTTAAATTGAATCCACCATAGTATATTCTGTTCTCTTGTCTTCCTTATTTCCATTTTAAACAACTAATAGATGTGAATCCATCATTGGAAGATATATGAAATCATGTTTCTTTGCCAGAAAATCAGATTCACATCTGCACGAAAATAATAATGGAATGTGGTTTTAAAATTTCATTTCCAAACTAACAGTAAAGTTTCTACCAGGCGCAGCATAGCGAGCAGAACGGATACTTTGGTCTTGATTCACAGCATTGGCGGAAGATTGACGTACATTTTCCCATGTGCTGTATTTGCGATTAGTTAGGTTATAGATACCACTACGCAGGGTAAATTTCTGTCTTAAGTTGTAATAAGCGGTCAAATCGTAAATATACCATGCACGAGTACGCTTACCTGCGATTTGGACAATATTACCGCCACCGTAGATTTTGCTGCCTGTCAATTCGTCATTGCGTTTAGCTTTGGAGTAAGTGCCGCTTAAATTAAACCCCCATTTCCCTTCTGGTTGGTCATAACCTATGCCTGCAACAAAACGACCAGGTTGAACAGCTTCCATAGTGGGTTCGGAAACATTGATGTAACCTTCATGTAGCTTGCGTTCTTTTATTTTGACACGATTGTAGGCAAAATTGGAATATAGCCCTTCAGGCAGCCTATTGCTAATACCTGCCCAGTCTATTTTGCCCAAAATATTGATGCCATTTAGTTTCACGTCTTGAGTGTTATAAAAATCAGCAACATAACCCAATTGCGGGAAACGCTTGTCGGCACGAGCAAGCAGGTTTTTGTAGTCATTTTGGAATACACTTGTTTCTATGACACCAAAGTCGCCTTTGATTGCCAAGCCAATTTCTTGATTGAATGCTTTTTCGGCTTTCAATGGTTTGCGATTTAGGAAGTCAGCTTGGGTGTATGGATTGTTTTTCTCGGATGCCCCTGTACGTATGCCGTATAGTTCATAAAAAGCAGGAACGCGGAAACCATTAGAAACACGGTATGACAGTGTTAGATATTCGCTAGGTTTAAGACTTAATCCTGCATTCCATGACCAATTGCGGTATGAGCCACTTTTAATCCATGGGTCACTGGAGCGGAAACTGTGGCTATCATGACGCACACCCAATCCCAAATCGGCATATTTACCAAATGCAATATGGTCTCGTAGAGAAATGTAATGCTGTTTACCTGTGATAACACGTGGTGTGCAGTCACGATTATCGCTTGCATTGTTATTGCAGCCATTAATTTGTACTAATGCAGGTAGTATGTTTTCACGCTCGTAAATATGAGGGTCATCATAAGTACCGCGTCCACTTTTATGGATATAGGCAGGCATCTTGGTGTATTCAGAATAAATATCGCCGTGTTTCATGGTAGAACGGTGGTTACCGAAACCTGCAGCTATACTCAATTTATGGGCAATAAACCCTAATCTGAATGCTTTTTCCCAATTGAATTGAGCCAAATTGAGGATTTCCTGATAATCATTTTTCTCAGTACTGTAATTTGACCACGGTTTGTCCAAGCTAGCACGGCAGCGTTCAGCTTTCGGATAATCGGTACAATTAGTACGATGGATGCGACTGGCCAGTTTCAAGTCTTGACGGTCAAAACTGGCGGTGAATTTATCTACCCATGTGTTTTTTTCAGGATTTTGATAACGATAGAACAGCCCGATGCGATTTTTGTTGTGATGTTCATCAAAAAATTTGCCACGTGTATAACGCACACCACGATATTGATTACCTGCGTCAAATACCAAGCCATCCAAAGGATTATTAGTAGCAGTCATGCCACCATTGCCATGACCATTTTTATCCAACGTTTGGCAGCTTGATGAGGTGGGACAAATATCTTCGCGAGTATAATAAGCACGTTGGGTCATATCACGGATGTCATACTGCTGCTTGGTGTATTCCAAAACACCACCAACATAATGGTTAGGCAAGAAACGGTAGCCGCCTTTCCAAAAGAAAGAACGACTTTTGTAATCCATGGGATTAGGGCTGATACGGTCAGGACCTGTGTAATCTTTGGCGTTGGCAGTACGAACAGGATAGGGCATTTTATCAGCTTGAGCTTGTTCTTCGGGACTTAATCCTAAACGCGGTTGTTGATTGATGTGATTAACGCTTGCTTTGGCTCGGCGACAGCTCAAACTCAAAGTAGGACATTCATCAGCAATGATGTAATACGTTTGCGATCTAGTACCTGATGGCAAACCAGGTCTAACATCGTATTCATTAAAATAGCCTTCTAATGGACGATAAGTGTGCTGCACATCTTCGGCAGCGGAATGAATACTGGTTTCCTTACCTGTTCGATGAGTTAAAATTGCCAAGCTATCAAAACTACCTATTCTGAATGCGCCTGCTACGGATTGAGTAAGTTGGCTGTTTTTGCTGCTGTATGCGGTTTTACTATCCAAACCCCAGTTTTGTCCCTGCTTGATTACGTCGTTGGCTTCTTTGGTACGAAAACCCACTGCACCGCCCAAAGCACCGCTGCCATATTCAGCTGAGCTAGAACCCTTGCTCAATTCAATAGATTTAATGTTTTCGTATTCAATTTCATTAATCGCACCGCCATTCGCATCGGATTTGAGCGTCGCATAAGATTGTGCCTGCCCTAAACCGTCCACTAACATAGCAACGCGGTTTTTGTCTACACCGCGCATTGCATAGCCTGAAGTAGCACCACGTCCCTGTTCTACCACAGAAATTCCAGGGTCGTAGCGAGTTAAATCACGGATGTTTAAAATCAGTTCTTTATCAATGTCTTCACTACTTTTAACCACTTTACCTAATCCTGTTACTTCATTTTGACGTTTGCTGATGCGACGTTTAGCGTGTACATGGATGGTTTCTAACTCTTGTGTGATTTCTTCATCTGTTGACGTTTTATTGGTGGCTGAAGCATAGTTAGAGGATAAAATAGTACTAACAGCTAGCACAATCAGTTTGAATTGAAATAAAGATTTTGTAGACATTGTTTTTCTTCCATATAATTAAATTGATTGAAAATAATATTTCAGGCTGCTTAATTTATTTTTCTGACGCCTTTGAACCTGTGTCCATAATCTTAATAGCTTACTTTGTATTTCTATTTCATGCGTCTACTATCGTTCGTCTTGCATTCACTATAAAATTAAGCTATCAATATTGTGAAGATAGGTTGTTCAAATAATGATGCTGCCTGAAAAGAGATTTCAGGCAGCATCATGAGTAAGCTTATTTCACCACTTGGCGTTTACCACCAAATACGCCACCAACTTTGTCCTTACCATCTTCGGCAGAATGCAGCGTACCACCAATTTCTGCACCGGTAGGACCAAAGAATGCGCCTTTGACTTCAGCATCCAAATGCACGAACACACCACTTCCACCTTTATCGATGTTAAAACCACTCACATCAGTTTTGGCACGTCCTGTGAAACCATTTTTATCTATACTGCCTGATAATGTGAACGCAGGTTTGTCTTCGCTACCATTGGTATCAATCAGCTTACCAGTGAAAGTTTTTGAGCCGAAATCAAAGTCAAAACGACTACGGCTAGCATGGGCTGCATCACCTGCTTCAACACTGCCTACACGGTTATTTTGGCTCCAAAAGTTAGCTTGCCATGTGCCACGATAATGCGCTTGACCTGTGGGCATAGCTGCAAGTGGTGTACGTTCGCCTTGCAAAAAGAAAGCCCCATTGACGATTTGAGTGATACCACCTGTAGTTTGTTTTTCGCCATAACTACCAAATTTCACATAGTCCAAATTGTTACAACATACAGTTACGCTATACTGCTTGCCCTGATGTTCTCGTTCCACTGTTTCAATGAATTTCATGTCGGCAAATTTAGTTTTGCCTTCAGGCAACAAAGGAAACTGTCTGCCGTCTAACACCAAATAGGCTGCATTACCGAAAGTATCTAGTGTGTTTTTTTTCAGGCTGCCTGAATCAATTTTCTCTGCATCAAATAAAGTTTGCAGCTGATCAGCAGGTAGATTATTGTCACGCTTACCGCCAAATACAGCAAATAGGGAATTGTTGTCGGTCAAAAATTTACCTGCCAACTCTTCAGCATTCGGACCGAAAAATCCACCTTCCAAATTTTCTGAATCTTTGCCAAAGATACTGTGTGATTTATTTTCTGCTGTTGCTGAGCCTTTGAAACGATTACCTTTAATGTCAGCGGTAATGTTGTATCGTTTGTTCACAGTTTGAGCATCGTCTGCATTTGCAATATAACCATTGCTGTTCAGGCTGCCTGAAAGTTTTTTGTTAGCAAAATCAGCTGTGAATTCGGCACTGTGACCAATACCCTTACCTGTATGACGGCGATTGACCGCTTCATCCATTGAAGTAGCACCAATGGCATTGCCTGGAAGAGCATTGGCAGGATTGTTATCCTGCGTAAAATCATCAGCCAAGATATTACGATTTTTATCAGCATCACTGACAAAATCCCAATAACCTTTGTATGTTACAGTTTGCGTGGGCAGGGAAACCGCAGGGCTGCTGCCTTGATAAAACACATAACCAGCCCATCCACCAGGGAAAATATCTTGCGTGAGACTCGAACCTGAACCTTGGCGATTGGTAAACTCCATACGACGGTTGCCTAGCACATAACCTAAACGCACATACGTCAAATCACGTTTATGTGCCAAATTTGCATTGTTGTGTGAATAATCTATGTCATAGGAATCATCGTGTTTATTATGCTTTTCCAATTCGGCAGTAAAATATTGCGAAACTTGGTTCAATGCCACATTGATAGGCTTAACTTTATCGGCAGTAATAGCCACTTGGGCGTTATCTTCTACTGTACCTGTAGTTGGTTTAGGTGCTGTATTGCGGCGCGGTACTTCCACAGCATACCCCAAAGACGGTTGATTGATTTCCTTGATTTGCTCCGCCGTATCACGACGTGGATTGGAAGTATCATCCTGATAAGTCGGCTTTACCATACCAACTGTGGCATTATGATTAACATCGTCTAAATCAAAACTCCCTTTACCTGAAGCGCAGGCAGAAAATAAAACCGCACTAAATACGGAAATTCCTAATAATTTCAAAGATGACATCGCCTCTATCCTTTGTTTATGATAAATAATTACCAAATTATGAAAATAATAACAATTATTATTATGTATTATTTTGTTAAAAAATTCAAATCATTTTTATTAAATAGCTAATGTATGAAAATAAGAACCTGTGTTCGTAAGATTGATGGCTTGATTTTATTGTCAATTCATGCGAATACAAGGCGGCTTCCCACGCCAATATTGAACATATTGGCGTGGGAAGCCAACGCAGTAGTCGTATGAAGTAGCGATAAAAGCAAGCTATTAAGATTATGAACACAGGTTCTAAATAATTCAATGCAGCACAGGGATAAATTGGGATGTTATATAGTGAAGTAAAATAAGAAAGATGCAAGGCGACCACGCCCCCGTGTACAAATAGTACATAAGGGCGTGGACAACGAAGCAGATTTCTTATTTTAATTTACTATAATTAATTGATTTTTTTGATATGTTAAAAGCCTCTTGAAAATTAACATTAGTTAATCAAGAGGCTTTCTTTGTGATGTTAAATTTTTGACTGCATTATGTTCAAATGCCGTTCACAATCAAGACAAAATTTATCCTTATACCAACGGCAGCCTGAAACACAAACAATCTACTAAAATTGCTTATTGACTTCCACAAACAGTCGCTGTTTATTGTAGTTAAACAAAGGAATATTGCTGTTAGTACGTGCATACGACCAAGTCAACCGCGGTGTTAAACCTTGCCAGTGTACAGCACGGTGCCATACGCTTGCCTGTATGCCCAATTCTCGGTTGTATTGTATTGTGTTAAATAAGCCTGTTGCACGATAATTTTTCCAACCATAAGATGCACTTAAACGCGTGGAAAAAAGTTGCCACTCTTGAAGCCAACCCACACGAAAACTTTTACGAATAAAGGAATCATCGCCATCATGTGCATTATTACGATTAAAACTTATGCCTGCAAACCATGCTTGGCTGGGATTGTGCTGATAGGCTGCCGTCAGTGAAATAAAATGAGCATTACCATTTAAATGCTTGCGTGTACGATAACGATTTTGTACAGTTTCAGCATATAGGTTAGCTTGCCATCTAGAATTAAATGTACGCGATGCTTCTAGTGCGATGCCACGACCGTTGGAAAAACGCTGTAAGTTTTCATCATTTTTACTACCACCTGCATACCACATTTGCTCAAAAAATGGTAATACAGCAATGCTTGCGTTAGCGTTTTGATGACCTATGCCGAACGATACACGTGCATTGGCTTCATTGAAACGTTTGTTGTTCCAATAAAATTTGCTGCTACCATCCAGGCGCCATTCGTTAAACAAGCCATTTTGCCAAAACCATTTTTTATCTATGTCCATGCTGACTGACAAACCTTGTCCAGATTCAGCTTCTTCACCACGCCAACCATTACCCAAATCAGTCTTTTTCGGAGCATTATTGATGTTTTTGTCATTCACAAAAGTTGCACCACCATTCAATTGCCAATGACTTTGCTGTTTGATGTGTGCCAGTACTTGTTCAATTTCACTTGCCAATTCGCTAGGTAACTGGCTTTCACTTTGTATTTTACGAAATTGTGCTTCTGCGGCTTCCCATTCTTTATTAGATAATAATGCAGCAGCAGTTTGCAAACGTAACACCAACCAATCAGATTTCTGTGCCAAAACTTGACGATATAAACGCACGGCTTTTGTATGCTCACCTCGCCAACGCGCAATAAGAGCTTGTGCCCAAATATTGATAACCGAGTCTTGCAAATGTTCAGGCAGCTTTTGATAGTGTGGCAACAGCAAGAAAGTATTTTCACCGTTGCCTTGCAATAAAGCGGCCATCAGTGCACGCACAAGTAAATCAGGGTGTTGCTGTAATTCATTTTCACTTAAAAAAACAGATTGCTTTGATTCAATAGTAGGTGCAACAGTTTGTTCAAATTGAACAGGTAACGTGTTTTGAATCTGTTGATGTACTTGTTCATCAGTAATGCGGCGATCATCTAGACTTTTGTGATTTTGTGCAGCAGCAGGTAACACAATGAAAAAAATCAGGAATTGGAAGATTTTGGGTTTCATAAACAAACATTCTGTTAATAATTCTCATTATATTATAAACCCTATTCATGATAAATTGCACATGGTTTTATACCTGAAAACTCTGCGCCAATATTTCTGCCATTTTATTTTTTTCAGGCTGCCCTACCACATAATTTTCATTTAATGCTGACCATTTTGGATAACTGCGTGCTTTTTTCAGCGGTTCGGGCAATTTATCTGACCAAGGTGCGCTGACTTCACTCAATGTAATCGTGCTGTTTGCAGCGTGTCCGCGTGTTTTCAAAATATTCAGTAATAATATATTTCGTGCGGCTAACACCGCCAATGTGCCACTATCAATATGCAAGATTTCTATGCCATTGAGTTTGTCGGACAAGGTTTGCCAATTATTCGCAAAGCCGCCAATAATGCCGCCCAAAGTCGCGCCTAAACCGAGTGATGTCCCCAATGTCAAAGCGTCCAAACCCAAACCAATCAATGCGCCTGTTGCAATGCCTGTTCCTGTGCGAATGCCGTATTCTTTGAGTAAATCGGCATCAAATGGGTCGCGGCTGAACGTGTGCAACTGGGTTGCGTTGTCGCCCGAAAATTCGTCTTGATAAAAACGATACAATGCCAATAAATCACGCTGCAAACCTTGTTCATGTTGGCGCACGGCGGCTTGCATCGTGGCTTGTACATTGGCAATTTGCTCTTTTTCGCTACATGCTTGAATGTAGGCGGCAATGTCCAGCAAAAAATGGGCAATGTGTAAACGCGCTTGTTTATCCAGATTCTGCCAATCTTGACGGCGCACTTCTATCAGCGTTTTCAGGCTGCCTTTTTGTGGATTTTCGGGCAACATGGTGGCTAAATTGTTCCACAAACGCATTTCGCCTTCAAAATCAAAAGCAACGGTATCAAAACTACTGAAAACATGTAAATTTCGGCGCGATAACATGGTTTGCCAGTCGCTTAAATCGCGGTTTTGGGTGAAATTGAATACTGGCATCACGGGCTTCGCGCACCACGACAATACAGTCAATTCATCTTTGTATTTGGGCAACACAGGTTCACGCGCATCTACCACATACAAAGCCGTATCGCTGTTGATGAGCTGACGCAATACTTTGGCTTCTTGTGAAAATTCGTTTTGCGCCACATCACTCGCTAAAAATTGCTGAATGCGCTCAATGCCATCTTTTTGGCTGGACGTATGTTCTTCCAACCAATCCAAGACACCACCTGCATCTTCCAACCCTGGGGTATCGTATAAACAAATATATTCGCCAATCATCGCTTGTTCCACATGACGTGTGGTGGCGGCGGCATTTTTGACTTCGCCAAAAGTACTGTCGCGCAACAAGGTTCGCATTAAGGAAGTTTTGCCCGTATTGGTATGCCCAACTACGGCGAGAGAAAGGGTGTTTTGTGTCATATCAACTTATCCAATAAGCAATGTAATGCGCCAGCAACACCAGCACAATGACCAATGCTGCTCCGATTTTGGCTACCATGCCAATCATAAAACCAATCAATGTTCCAATGCCAACTTTACCTGCTAACCAAACATTGCGTTTATCAGCAAATTCACCTACTGCTGCGCCGATTAATGGCCCAAGAATTAAGCCCGCAGGTGTGAAAAAAATGCCTGCGATGCCGCCAATCAATGCACCCCACAAGGCTTCTTTGCTAGCACCTGTGTATTTTGCGCCTAATAATCCTGCAACAAAATCCATTGCCATACCAAACAAGGTTACTGCCAATAAAATCAACAAGCTAAATGAACCGACAATTTGGTAATCTTGGCTATATGCGATAAGCCATGCGCCTGCAAACATAAGTGGCAACCCTGGTAAAGCAGGAAAAACCGTGCCTAATGCACCCAGTATTAGCAAAAATAATGCAAGAAAAATCAATAATATTGTCATTTTTTGTTTAATGGTTTTTCAGGCTGCCTTTTACTGAACAATTAGATTTAAAAGGCAGCCTGAAACATGATTTATCATAAATTTATGATGAACGAAAATAATCCCACACAGGTTTACAAATCGGTGGCAATTCAGGACACGCACCCAACACGCCGCCACTATAATCGCCAAGACGATGAAAATCACTGCCTGCGCTTGCCAATAATCCGTGTCGTTCCGCTGCCAAAGCATAATTCAAACGGTCGTTGAGTTGGCATGAGCCGCTGTGAACTTCCATTGCGTGTCCGCCTAATGCAACAAATTCATCAAACAAATTGCGCCGTGCGGTGGCGGACAAATCGTAACGCATCGGGTGGGCAATAATCGCTAGACCTCGCGCACCGATAATTGCACGCACGGCATCGCCCAAATCTGCCCATTCGTGTTTAACCGCCGCACATTTGCCATCGCCTAAATATTTGCTAAACGCATTTTGTTTATTGCGTGCATGACCGTTTTGAATAAGCCAATCAGCAAAATGCGTGCGCGAAATCATTTCAGGATTGGTCGCCAACGCCATCGCGCCATCAAATGCGCCGAAAATCCCTTTTTTGGCAAGTTTATCACCGATGCGTTGTGCGCGTTCAATGCGTCCGTGTCGCACATTTGCCAGCAGATTTTGCAAATTTGCATCGTGTTCGTCAAAATCCAAGCCGACAATGTGAATGCTGCGTCCGCGCCATGTGGTAGAAATTTCTACGCCGTTGATAAAACGAATATTGTGGCGCATCGCTTCGGTACGCGCGTCAGCCAATCCGCCTGTGTGGTCATGGTCGGTTAATGCTAGCATCGTGCAGCCATTTTGCGCGGCAAGTTGTACCACTTCGGTAGGCAATAATGCGCCATCAGATATGGTGGAATGGCAATGTAAATCTATCATTTTGTGTGTATTTTCTGTATTTTTTGTGTTTCAGGCTGCATGATTTAAATAGGCTGCCTGAAACATGATTTATTTGTGGTTATTTTCAGGCTGCCCTATCCCAATTTCAATAATGCCAAACGCGCATCGGGCGGCAACAATAATTGATACGGCGCAACACCCAAGGCAAGTGCCATTTTCTCAATATTAGACAAAGCCACATTCCAACGTTTGCGCTCAATCGCCGAAACATAGGTTCTGTCCAAGCCACATTGTCGCGCCAATTCTTCTTGCGACCAACCTTTGTTCACGCGAAACAAGCGGATATTGTATGCCAGCACATCGCGCAAATCATCGGCATTGGGCAAAGCAGTCGGTGCTTGTAATTTTGCAGACATGATTGTTTCCCTTATTTTGTCGTATTTGCTTCTACGGTATTTGTTTTCAGGCTGCATTCTATCAAAAGGCTGCCTGAAAATACATTCAGACTATCAAAAAAATCTATTTTTCGCTACAATAGCGCGTTTTTTCGGACAAACTTGTCCACTCCGTTCATCAAATAAGGAAACGAACACTATGTCTCAAAAATTGATTTTGGTATTGAACTGCGGCTCATCTTCATTAAAAGGCGCGGTTTTGAACAACGATAACGGCGATGTTTTATTAAGCTGCTTGGGCGAAAAATTAGGCTTACCCGATGCCTACATCACTTTCAAAGTAAACGGCGAAAAACAAAAAGTAGAATTAAAAGAACAACCTAATCACACAGGTGCAGTAGGTGCATTATTAGATGAATTGAAAAAATTGGGCTTGGACAGTCAGATTGCTGCGATTGGTCATCGTGTTGTTAGCGGTGGCGAAAAATACAGCGAATCTATGTTGGTAACCGATGAAGTGATTCAAGCGATTGAAGCGTGCATTCCATTAGCACCTTTGCACAATCCTGCCAACTTGTTGGGTATCCGCGCAGCACAAGATATTTTCAAAGGTTTGCCAAACGTGGTGGTATTTGATACCGCGTTCCATCAATCTATGCCTGCACATGCTTACACTTACGCGATTCCACGCAAATATTATCGCGAATTAGGTTTGCGCCGCTACGGTATGCACGGTACCAGCTATCGCTATGTAGCGGACGAAGCTGCACGTTTCTTGGGTAAAGACAAAAATAACCTGAAATTGGTCATTGCACATTTGGGTAATGGCGCGTCTATCGCAGCGGTTCGCAATGGTAAATCTATGGACACTTCTATGGGCTTGACACCTTTGGAAGGCTTGGTAATGGGTACACGTTCAGGCGATATTGACCCTAGCGTATTCTCTTTCTTGGCAAACAATGCGGGCTTGAATATTCAACAAATTACCGATATTTTGAACAAAGAAAGTGGCTTATTGGGCGTTTCTGAATTGTCTAATGACTGTCGCACCATTGAAGAAGAAGCATTGAAAGGTCATGAGGGTGCGGTATTGGCATTGGAAATGTTCTCTTATCGTTTGGCAAAATATGTTGCAGCGATGGGCGTTGCGGCAGGTGGTATTGATGCCGTTGTCTTCACTGGCGGCATTGGCGAAAATTCAGACATTATCCGCGCCAAAGTATTGAACTATTGCGAATTTTTGGGCTTGAAAGTGGACGAAGAACGCAATATTGCAGCTCGTTTTGGCAAAGATGGCGTGATTACTACAGATGATAGCCGCGTGATTAGTGTTGTGATTCCAACCAATGAAGAGTTGATGATTGCAAATGATACTGCTCGTTTGACTGGTTTGTAATCTTTTAAAATACAGTCATATAGGCAGCCTGAAAATATTTTCAGGCTGCCTTTTTATTTGAGTTAAATCAAATGAATTTAATTTATTGTGCAAAACATATTTTTTTAAGAATAAAATGACCATGTTTTTCATCATAGCACAATAAGAGGTGTTAAAATGAAGTTTAAAAGCAGTAAAATAGCATTTTTGATTAGCACTCTGTGTGCAATAAGCTCTGCTTTTGCATGTACAGGTGTGTATGTTGGTAAACAATTAACCGCAGATGGTTCTACCATTTTTGGGCGTACAGAAGATTTGGAAACACATCACAATAAAACATTTGTAGTGTTTCCTGCCAAACACAATCCAGTAGGTGCCGTACTGAAGGATGAATCTACAGGTTTCACATTTACCTTACCAAGTCAGAGCTATCAATACACAGCGATTCCTGATGTTACGCCGATTGATGGTGTATATCACGAAGCGGGCATAAATCAATTTGGCGTAATAGTTGATACTACTGTTAGCGCGTATGCGAATGATTCAATCCTGAAAGTTGATCCATTGGTAAAAACTGGAATTACGGAAAGTATTATGGCAACAGTGGTTTTACCTCATGTGAAAACAGCGCGTGAAGGCATAGAATTGTTGGCGCGTGTGATTGATGAGAAAGGCGCTGGGGAAGCGAATTCTTTGATTATCGCTGACCAACAAGAAACATGGTATATGGAGATTGTATCAGGACACCAATATGCAGCGGTTAAATTGCCTGATGATAAATTTGTTGTATTCCCAAACAGTTTATTCATGGGTGCGATTGATGTGAATGATACAGCCAATGTAATTGCTTCGCCTAAATTGATAGAAACAGCACGCTCTGCTGGCACTTTGGTACAAGAAGATGGCAAAATTCGTGTAGCCGATTCATATGCTGCACCAATGAAAGACAGCGTGAAATCACGTTATTGGGCGGGTGTGAATTTACTGAATCCTCAATCTAATATCACGATGGACAGTGAACATTTGCCATTTTTACATCACACGACACAAAAAATTCGTGTGGAAGATGTTATGGCGCTACAACGCAATCGCTTTGAAGGAACCAATATTCTTCCAGATGATTTGGCTAATAAGAAGGATGCGGTAATTAAAACAACTCATTTATATCCAATCGGTAATAAAAATACGATGGAAGCACATATTTTCCAAGTGAAAAAAGATTTACCGAAAAATTCGCCAGCCATAATGTGGTTAGCCATAGGTAGTCCTTTGGTATCACCCTATTTACCATTTTACGGCGCAATTGAAACGACTGCTGAACCATATCAAGTGGCAAGTACCTCATATGATGCTAATTCATATTACTGGGCAACAAGCCGTTTGTTAGATAGCTTTTTAGCCAATGAAAGCAGCCTGAAAATACCATTTCAAAAAGAAATTGAGAAAATGGAACGTCCTTATTTAGTGCAAGTTGATGCTGAAAGTAAACAATTTGCTGAAAAATTCAAACACAATCCAAATGAAGCTGTTCAATGGATTACAGCACGAACACATGATCGCTCTTTAAAAACGTTTGAGCAACTCAAAGCATTAGAAAAACAATATGCGCCACAAAAATAAACATATATGATAAAGCAGCCTGAGACTCCTTTCAGGCTGCTTTTATAGTCGTTTGAAATGAACACATACAACATTACCAACTCCCTTATGCGCTAGGTGCGCATGGCAATCGCTTGTCTGTGTCAATTTGAAACGACTATATTAAATTTTTATCCGATTTGGTTTTCGCAAAGGTTTCAGACTAACGCAAATTTCTGTGAATACAAGTCGGACTTTAAGGCAAGCTATGAAGTTTATTCATTCAAGGAGTAAAATACAGTCGGTTTAAACGACTATGAATCATTTTTTATACAGCAACCCGAAACTATGAATCGCCGACAATTTCTCTCCTATTCTGCCACCCTTACCGCCACCGCCGCCGCATCATGGTTTGGCTATCAACATCTCAACCGCCCACCCACCATCACGCTGCATAAAATCGGCTTGCCCCTCGCCCATTTATTGCGCGACAAACAAATCCCCACCACCGCCACACAAGCACACCATTGCGAAACCTTGATACTCGGCAGCGGTGCAGCCGCCCTATCCTCCGCATGGCATTTTTCGCGCAACGGCTATCATAACTACATGATTGCAGAAGGATTTGAACGCAATGGCAACAATGCAGGATTCACATCAGGCAGCCTGAAAGCTCCCACAGGCGCACATTATCTCGCCCAACCATCAGCCGAAAGCGCACACGTCCGCCAAATGCTCGCCGATTTAGGCATTTTGCAAGGCTATGATAAACAAGGCAATCCCATCTACCGCGAACAAGATTTGGTGTTTGCCCCCGATGAACGCGTGTTTGCCCATGGCAAATGGCACGATGGTTTGCTGCCCGAACACGATGCTGATACCAAACGATTTTTCCAATTTATTCAAACCATTAACCATTTACGCGGTTCAGACGGCAAAAAAATTTTCGCCATTCCGATTATCCACTCATCGCAAGATGTCCAATGGCGCAAATTGGACACGCTGACCTTTGCCGCATGGCTCAAACAACAACACTATCAATCCCCTACCCTATTGTGGTATTTGGATTATTGTTGCCGCGACGATTATGGACAAGGGATTGAGCAAGTGTCCGCTTTCGCAGGTTTGCATTATTTTGCAGGACGCGGCAACGACCATGCAGCCGTTTTGACATGGGAAGACGGCTTAAACCATATTTCCGAACAATTACGCCAATTCATTCAATTAAAACCACAAAAAACGCTACCTAATACGCAAAATTTGGTTTTCAGGCAGCCTGAAAGTTTTCCCTATGTCGCCGTGCAAATAGACGAAAACAGCGACAATGTGCGCGTTTTATTGCGCCACACCGAAACAGGCGACACTCGCTTGATTCACGCGCAAAATGTGATTTGCGCCATGCCCTTGATGATTGCCAAATACATTTTCAGTCAGCCTGAAAACTATGGTTTACACACTTTCAGGCTGCCTGATTATGCTCCATGGCTGGTCAGCAATTTTGTGTTGCATTCCTTTCCCACCGAGCCAGCACATACCGAATTGGCGTGGGACAATGTCGTGTATGGCTCGCGTGGCTTGGGTTATGTGGTTGCCACGCATCAGCAAATTCGCGTTGCCAAACCCAGCCAAACCGCTTTTACCGCCTATACCGCCTTGAATCACGATACGCCGCAAGCCATTCGCGCTTGGTTGCTCAACGCCCAGCCGCGTGATGTGCTGCCCTTTGCAGCACAAGATTTACTCGCCGTGTATGGCAAACGCTTTTGGCAACACGTTTCGCATGTGGAAATCAGCGCACGAGCGCACGCCATGAGCGTGCCGAGCGTGGGTTATTTGTCCGCACCGTTATTGCAAAAAATCCAAACACATCAATCGCGTATTTTATTTGCCCACAGTGATATGAGCAGTTATTCGGTCTTTGAAGAAGCCGCGTTTTGGGGTGTGGAAGCGGCGAAAAAAATATTGGCTAAACAATAGTCGGTTAACCTAAAAATAATACCGCGTTGCCTATTTATACACAGCGGTTACTGCCGTCTTATCTTAATTTCCATTTTAACGGACGATAATTTTTAGACCGAAACTTTTTCAAAGCCCTAAATTGTAGCAACTGTATTTTTAACCCCGTCGGGTCGGATTCTTGAATCCGACACTTTTCCTACTAAACAATTATTTTATATATATAGTGGATTCAATTTAAATCCGGGCAAGGCGACAGCGACTCCCGTGTACACATAGTACATAAGGAAGCTGATAACGCTGTACTAGTTTATTGAATCCACTATATTTTTATTTTAAATGACTACAATGACGCAATAATGTCATACGCCACTAGGACTGAAGCATAAGTTTAATCTATAATGCAACTTTTAGAAGTTATAGTCATTTTAAATTTCTTGCAATTATTGCTGTGATCAGTGCACGCATCAACGGGCGAGATTGTATTTACAGTCATTTGAAATAAAAATAATACAGCGTTGCCACTCCCCTTGTACTAGGTGTACACAGTAGTCGCTGTCGCCTTGTCGGTGTTAATTTAAAACGACTATAAAATCAACACTGCTACAACGCTCATCATCATAAATCGATATCATCAAGGGAAACATTATGTATCTCACTCAACAAACCGATTACGCACTACGCGTTTTGATTTACACCGCTGTTAATCATGATGATTTAGTCAATATTGCAACCATTGCCGAAACCTATGATATTTCCAAAAGCCATTTAATGAAAGTGGTTACCGCATTGGTTAAAGGCGGATTTTTGCATAGCGTGCGTGGTAAAGGCGGCGGTTTGCGTTTGTCGCGTCCGCCCGAAGAAATTCGCATTGGGGCAGTGGTGCGTACGATGGAACCTTTGCAAATAGTAGAATGTTTTAGTCAAAATAATCAATGTATTATTTCACACAATTGTCGTCTTGCTGAAATATTACACGGTGGCGTGAAAGCATTTTTGGCGCATCTTGATGGTTTTACGCTGGCAGATTTGCTGAACAAATCCATGCACGAAGTTTTGTACATCAGCCAAATTCCGATTATTGCAGAATCCTAAATTTGATAGGCAGCCTGAAACCGTGATAGACTTTCAGGCTGCCTAAATTGATTTTATTTTTCAGGCTGCATCATCAGGCAGCCTGAAAAATATCTTTAAATAATAAACCAATCATTTATTGACTATGAACGCACCCAAAAAACTCGTTATTGCCAGCCGCGAAAGTTTACTCGCCATGTGGCAAGCCCAACACATTCAAGCACAATTACAAACTTTGTACCCAGAATGCGAAGTCAGCATTTTGGGCATGACCACCAAAGGCGACCAAATTTTGGATAAAACGCTGTCCAAAATTGGTGGAAAAGGCTTATTTGTCAAAGAATTAGAAAACGCTTTGTTGGACGGACGCGCCGATTTAGCCGTACATTCCATCAAAGATGTACCGATGACTTTGCCCGAAGGTTTTGCTTTGGTTGCCATCGGCGAACGCGCCAATCCATTTGATGCGTTTGTATCCAATCAATACGAGCGTTTGGAAGATTTGCCCAAAGGCGCGATTGTCGGCACATCCAGCCTGCGCCGTGAAGCGCAAATTCGCGCCCGTTTTCCGCATTTAACGGTTAAACCCTTGCGCGGTAATTTGCAAACACGTTTGGGCAAATTGGACAATGGCGAATACGATGCGATTATTCTGGCTGCCGCAGGTTTACAACGTTTGGGCTTGGATGCGCGGATTCGTGGTATTTTGTCGCCAGCCGACAGTTTGCCCGCCGCAGGACAAGGCGCGTTGGGCATTGAAATTGCTGCACATCGCACGGATTTGGTGGAAGCCTTGTTGCCCTTAAATCACCCCAAAACTGCGGCGTGTATTACTGCTGAACGTGCTTTGGCGCGTGCTTTGGGTGGCAGTTGCCAAGTACCGCTTGCTGCATATTGTACTGCCGATGAACAAGGTTTGCTAACATTGGACGGTTTGGTGGCACACCCTGATGGTTCGGTGATGCTGACGGCGCAAGCGCAAGCACCTGCGGAATATGCCGATGCCTTGGGACGTGCAGTCGCTAAAAAATTGGCTGATGATGGCGCAACAGAAATTATTACAGCGGTGTTGAATGCGGCGTAGTTTTTTCAGGCTGCATTTTGTTTATTGAGATAAAAGGCAGCCTGAAACCGTATTTTTAAGGAAAAATAACGATGAAAATTTTATCGCTTGCTGTTATTGGTGCGACTATATTGTTGAGTGCGTGCCAACCATCTGCCGAACACAATTCAAACACGTCCGTTCAGGCTGCCTCTGCTGCATCTTTATCCAGCAAAATGCAAGCGGGTTATTTAAAAGGTTTCCGCGAAAGTTTTGTTAAAGAAGGCGTTGCATCGTGTATGCAAACGGCAAATGTTGGCGAAAAATCACGCCAACCATGCGAATGTTCCATCAACAAACTCAATGCCAGTTTGACCGATGCCGAAGCGATAGATATGGGCAAAGGCCATCTTCCAAAAGATTGGCAGCAACGCATTGAAACCGCGTTTAACGAATGCACGAAAAAATAATTTTCAGGCTGCTTTTTGATTATTATGCAACCTGAAAATTAATTTTTATTTTATCTTAACCTATGCCGACCTTATTACTCGTCCGCCCTGAAAATCGCCAAGCTGCCGACATCGCCTTGTGTACGCAATACGGTTGGCACGCCCTGCCCTTTGCACCAATTTGCATTGTTCCGCAAACAGACGAATGTTTCAGGCTGCCTGAAAAAATAGCTGCGGCACCAGCCATTTTTTGGGTTAGCCCAACTGCGGTAGAAATTGCCGCCACGCATTGTTCGCCCAAAATATTAGGCAGCCTGAAAACACATATTGCCGTAGGAAAAGCGACTGCTGCCGCATTACACGCTATTGGCATCAGCGAAATACATTACAGCGCAATCGGCAATGACAGCGAAGCCGCACTCGCACTACCGATTTGGCAAACTTTGCCACACGGAGCAACCATTTTATTGATACGCGGACAGAATGGACGCGAAATGCTGCCTGAAAAATTACGCGCCCAAGATTTTAAGGTGGACTATGCCGAAATTTATCGTCGTGAACCCAAAACATTAGATTGGACAAGTTTTCAGGCTGCCATACCTGATGCCGCATGGGTAACATCATCAGAAATGGCACGCGAACTCTTTGTCCAAGTACCGCCACAAATTTCGCAAAAACTCAAATCCTTGATATACTTCACGCATCATACGCGGATTGCCGATACATTATATGCACTCGGTGCCCAAAAAATATATGTTATCCGACAATTATCGGATATGTTTACCTTGTTTCAGGCAGCCTGAAACCCCGATTTCTTTACAGTTTCCCAATGGAGACAACACATGACCGACTCTCAAAAACCACAAGAAAACACAGAACAAACTTCTGTAACCGAACAAAAGCAGCCTGAAAACCAAACGGCGCAAACACAAATTACTGTTCTCGATAAGCAGCCTGAAAAAACACAACCGATTGTAATTGAACGACAATCCAATGGTAAAGGTTTGGCAACAGGCGCATTAGTTTTGTCGTTATTGGCTTTAGGTGCAAGCGGCTTTTTGTTTGTGCAAGGACAAAATGAGCTGAAAACACAACAACTCAAAGTAGCGCAAGAACTGGATAAAGCAGGTTTGGGCGACAGTCAAAATGCGGTTTTGTTGCAAAATACCTTGATAAAACAAGAGGAATTGGATAAGCAACTGGCGCAAATCGTACAAAATGAAAAAAATACGCAAGAAAGATTAAACAGCATCAATCGTGCGTATGCAGAATTATTGAAAGGGCGCGTTAATTGGCTGGTGGATGAAGTAGAAGCCACTTTAAACGTTGCTTCACAACAATTATTGTTGTCAGGTAATACGCCTGTTGCCATTACGGTTTTGGAAAATATTGAACAGCGTTTGGCGCGTTTTGAACAAGGCGATTTATTAGCGATTAAACAAGCGGTGAGCGCCGATTTGACTGCGCTCAAATCTACTTCTTATGTCAATGTATCGGGTACCGCTTTGCGCCTTGATCGCTTGGAAAATTCCATTAGTGGTTTACCTTTGATGGTGGATAACACACTCCAAGCCACAAACGATAAACCCGAAGTGGTTTCGCAAGCAGGTAGTTTTTGGACTCGCGCGTGGGATAATACCACCGCTTTGCTAAAAAGCATGGTGGAAGTGCGTAAATTAGACAATAACGATGCGATGCTGATTGCGCCCGAACAAGTGTATTTTGTGCGCGAAAATTTACGTATGCGTTTATTGGACGCGCGTTTGGCGGTATTGCAACACAATAATGAAGTATATCAAAACGATTTAGCAGCGATTGAAAGTGCTATTAAACAATACTACGATGTGCAATCTCCCAATACCCAAGCATTTTTAAAAGAATTAGGCGAATTGAGAACATTGGAAATTCGCATGGTATCAGATGATGCTTTAAAAGGCAGCCTGAAAGCGGTACGCGATTATCAAGATAAACTGCGTACCACTACACCGATTGTGTTACCAGAAACAACAATAACAGCACCTGCCCCTGTTGCCTCATCAACTACACCTAATACCACTGCTGCATCAGAAGTAGCCACAAAACCTGCTTCTGCGCCAAGTGTTCAGGCTGCCTCACAAGCTACAACGGAAACCAAATCGTCTTCTGAGCCAAAAGCAAAACCTGCTTCCGAGCCTAAAACAGATAGCAAAGGAACGTCAGCATGAAACAGCTAATTTGGATTATTTTTCTGTTCCTGTGCGCCATTGGTTTGGCATTAGCAGCGCATACCTACACAGGTAATGTGTACATTGTGATAGAACATTACATGTTGCGCATCAATCTGCATTTCTTTGCGGTGGCATTAGCATTGGCAGTATTCGCCTTGTATATTTTGATTAAAATATTCTCTGGCGTATGGGGTACTCCTGAAAAATTAAGTCGTTTTGGTTCAGGTCGCCGCAGTCGCCAAGCAGCTAGCGAATTAAATGCAGCAGGTTTAGCCTTTTTTGAAGGCAAATATCAAGAAGCCGAACAGCACGCCGCCAAAGTGCTGGCAAACAAAGAGGCTGGTAATACGCGCGTACTGGCATTGATGTTAGCAGCCCATGCTGCTGACCAAAGCAGTAATATTGAGCAACGCGATAAATATCTTGCCGACATTGCACGATTGCCAAATAAAACGCAACTTTCTCGCTATTTATTGTTAGCAGAAAGCGCACTCAATCAACAAAATTACGAAGCAGCCGACAACCATTTGAAAGCCGCCGCACAAATCAATCCACGATTGACTCGTTTGGCTCGTTTACAACTGCGTATGGCATTGGATAAAGGCGATGCTTTAGATATTTTGGATAAAACCGACAAATTGCATCGCGCTGGCGCAATGAGCGATAAGGAAGCACAGCAAACTGCTGAAACTGCCTATCGTAATTTATTGGCAATGGCAAACGATGCGACTGGTTTGAAAGCCTGTTTGAAACGCATTCCCGATACGCTGAAAAATGGTGCAATGGATGCCGCGATTGCTGAAAAATATGTGTCATTGGGCTTATATAGCCAAGCCGTTGCATGGGTAAACAAACATTACCCTATTACGCGAGATGGTGCTTTGCTGACACCATTTGTTAATAGCGTACGTTATTTGGACGAACACAGCCAACAAAAAGCGATTGATACGGCTGATGAATGGTTGAAACAAAATCCCAAAGATGCGCGTTTGTTGCGTTGTTTGGGTGAATTAGCCAGCAACCGTGAATTGTGGGGTAAAGCGCAAGGCTATTTAGAAGCCAGCTTGGCTCTTGAACCTGCCATACAAACGCGTTTAGCATTGGCAAATGTGTTTGACCGTGCAGAACGTACCGATGCGGCACAAGAACAACGCCGTTTGGCATTGCGTGAAATGCAAGAAAACGGTGAAGAATAAGTTTCAGGCTGCCTGAAAATCATTTCGGGCAGTTTTTTTATTTTTCAGGCTGAAACCTTTGCAAAACCCCAGATTTGAGCGCAGTTCAAAGCGATAGTATCGCAAAACGCGCAGACATATCATATAGATAGGCAAGCGTTTGAGAAACGCATCGCGCAGAAATGTGCCAAAGATGGGAATTTTGCAAAGGTTTCAGGCTGCGTATTTTGAGTAATACAGCCTGAAAATCTAATCATTCATTTTGGATAAAAATATAATGACTGTTGAACCGATTCGTCTCTCCAAACGCATGGCAGAACTGGGTATTTGTTCACGCCGTGAAGCAGATTCGTATATTGAAAAAGGTTGGGTGCGTGTGAACGGCAAAATTGCCGTTTTAGGGCAAAAAGTGATGCCATCTGACCGCATTGATTTAGACAAGCAAGCGCATCAACAACAAGCGCAACGTGTAACTATTTTGCTGAATAAACCTGTGGGATTTGTTAGTGGGCAGCCTGAAAAAGATTATCGTGCGGCAGTGGAATTGATTACGCCTGAAAATCATTGGGATGGCGATACCAGTCGTATTACCTATCAAGCCAGCCATTTAAAAGGACTTGCGCCAGCAGGACGTTTGGATATTGATTCGGTGGGATTATTGGTTTTGACACAAGATGGGCGCACAGCAAAACAATTAATTGGCGAAAACAGTGACAGCGAAAAAGAATATTTGGTACGCGTGAAAGGACAGTTGAGCGAACAAGGTTTAGCATTGCTCAATCATGGTTTGAGTTTGGATGGCGAAAAATTGCGTCCTGCCAAAGTGGAATGGCAAAACGAAGACCAACTGCGTTTTGTGTTGAAGCAGGGTAAAAAACGACAAATTCGCCGTATGTGTGAATTGGTGGGTTTGCGTGTGGTGGGTTTGAAGCGCATCCGCATTGGGCGCGTGAAACTGGGTGCATTACCAATGGGTAAATGGCGATATTTGTCGCCAAATGAGCGATTTTGAACAGAGAGCTAATGCAGCCTGAAAACACCTTTCAGGCTGCCTTTTTTGATTTCTGACAATTTTTGTCAGAATGTAACCTAAAACTTAAAATGTCGCGCACACAATGATACCGCCCATACCCGCTTGCGGCGATAAATGAAAGATTTGCCAATTTTCGCCACTGTGAATGTAATACGACAAGTTAGGAAATTCGGCGGCGATACGCGGTGGCAAATTGCTTAAATCGTATTCGTATATATCAAATAAAATATTGTGTGGATAAAATCCATTCAAGGAAAAATCCACAACACTGGTAAATTCTCGTTCAGGCAGCCCTTCAAATCCCAAAACCAATTTATCTTCTGCATGATAATGGTGGATAGAAATTAAACGGGCATTTGTATAAAGTTTTGTCATATCAATATCTTAAAAACATAAAAGGCAGCCTGAAAACATTTTCAGGCTGCTTGTATTATATCAGATTAAATCTTCAAAATTCGTTCGCCACGACCAATTCCTGCTGCGCCTGTACGAACGGTTTCCAAAATCAAACCTTTGGGTATATTTTCCAAGAAACTGTCTAATTTATCGCTGGCTCCTGTTAGCTCAATCGTATAGGATTTTTCTGTAACATCAATGATATGCCCACGATAAATATTGGATAAGCGTAAAATTTCATCACGGTCTTTGCCGATTGTGCGGATTTTGACCAGCATCAATTCTCGCTCAACATAACGACTTTCGTTTAAGTCTGATACTTTAATTACTTCTACTAACTTGTTCAGTTGTTTGGTAATTTGCTCAATAGCATCATCGTCAGCATTTGTAACAATCGTCATCCGCGATAAAGTTGGGTCTTCAATAGGCGCAACCGAAAGAGAATCAATATTGTAGTTACGCGCTGAAAACAAGCCAACTACACGGCTCATTGCGCCTGATTTATTTTCCATGAGAATAGATAAAATATGTCGCATCTGCTTGCTCCTTATGATTTATTGTCGCGCATATGAATTGGTAAAACCATTTCGTCCAGCCCTTTGCCATTACCCACCATTGGGAAGACATTTTGCTTGCGGTCGGTTACGAAATCCATGAAAACCAAGCGGTCTTTTAATGCAATGGCTTCTCGTAGCGCGCCTTCCACGTCAGATGCTTTGGTAATGCGCATACCAACATGACCGTATGCTTCTGCGATTTTGACAAAATCGGGCAGCGATTCAAAATAGGTTTGTGATTCACGATTGCTGTAATAAATTTCTTGCCATTGGCGCACCATACCCAAATAGCCGTTGTTTAAGCACAGGATTTTTACGGGTAATTTATATTGTGAACAAGTGCTTAATTCTTGGATATTCATTTGAATAGAGCCTTCGCCTGTAACACAGAATACATCTTTTTGGCGATTATGTGCCAAATATGCGCCCATGGCATAGGGCAAACCTACGCCCATTGTGCCTAAACCACCCGAATTGAGCCACTGGCGCGGTTCTTTGAAGGGATAATACTGCGCAGTAAACATTTGATGCTGTCCCACGTCCGAAGTAACAATGGCTTCGTTATTTGTGATTTTTGCCAATGTTTGAATGACAAATTGTGGCAAAATCAATTCTTTATCATCGGTTTCAGGCAGCCTTAAACAATCTTGAACACGCCATTCTTCAATGGTTTTCCACCATTTTTCTAATGTGTGTGCATGGAAAGAAACCTCTTGTTTTTGCCAAATACTCAACATTTCTGTCAAAACATTTTTCACATCGCCCACAATCGGCACATCTGCTTTTACTCGTTTGGAAATGCTAGACGGGTCAATGTCAATGTGAATGATTTTTTTCGGACTATTTAAAAATTTTTCAGGAGACGATACCACGCGGTCATCAAAACGTGCACCAATCGCCAATACAACATCTGCTTTTTGCATTGCCAAATTGGCTTCATAAGTACCGTGCATACCCAACATGCCCAAAAATTCACGCTCATCAGCCGAATAAGCGCCCAAACCCATCAAAGTACTGACGCAAGGAATATTCAATGTCCGAACAAAATTTCTTAATTCTTGGGTTGCATTGCCCAAAACCACGCCACCACCAAAATACACCAATGGACGTTTTGCGGCAGACAACATTTGTATTGCTTTTTTAATTTGCCCAATATGTCCTTGTAAAACAGGCTGATAAGAACGAATGACCACATCTTCTTGCGGATAACTGAATTTTGCCATTGTTTGCGTTACATCTTTTGCGACATCCACCACAACAGGTCCAGGACGACCTGATTTAGCAATTTGGAAGGCTTTTTTAATGGTAACTGCCAATTCATTAATGTCCGTTACCAGAAAATTATGTTTCACACATGGTCGTGAAATACCAACCATATCAATTTCTTGGAACGCATCTGTACCAATTAAAGGTGAGCCAACTTGACCAGAAATCACCACCAATGGAATAGAATCACTGTACGCAGTCGCAATCCCTGTAATTGCATTGGTTGCACCAGGCCCAGATGTTACCAATGCCACCCCTACTTTACCGCTAGCACGCGCATAAGCATCTGCTGCATGCACCGCTGCTTGTTCATGTCTTGTTAAAATATGTTCAAATTTATGAAGTTGGTAAATAGCATCGTAGATTTCCAGTACTGCGCCACCAGGATAGCCAAAAACGTATTCCACGTTTTCCGCACTCAAACTTTGCACGATGATTTGTGCGCCAGATATTTGCATGATAACCTCTTTATAAATAAAGCGAAAAATGAACAACATCAAAAAATTCTACCGATGCACCTGTAATGCTTCCGAGTCGGGCAACGATTTAGGGTACGCGCACCGAGTAAACGGGATAGCAACTTTTTGTGCTTGATTCAATTTAACGCAGGGTTTTGAAAAAAGTGTGTAGAGAGACAATAACGCAAAGACTTATAGAAAACAAGTCAATTTGTAAAAATTCGTTTTATTTTTTGAAAATTTGTAACAAATTTATTGATAAAAAACACTTATTTTATGAAATTTTCTTACCATTTAGGTTAATAGGCAGCCTGAAAATATCAATATGAGGTTAGATACGCTTTGTATCCATTTTTTCATAAACATCCATTTTAACTACCCAAACCTCTTCTATTTCCCCAAACACAAAATAAATTTTATCCAAAAAAGAAAACATTATTGCTCATATTTTCAGCTAAAATAATGTTTTCAGGCTGCCTTATGCAATCTGCATACAAATTGCTAGCCATTTTTTATAATTTTAAATATTCATTGGTTTATAAAATATGAAATTCTCTACAAAACAAAATCAACGCGGTTTTACTTTGGTTGAATTAATGCTTGTTGTATCAATTATTGCAATATTAGCAGCAATATCTTATCCAACTTATACAAAATATGTTCAAAATAGCCGTATAGAAAATGCACGCGCCACAATGGGCGACATTATTACAGATTTAGAGCGCTATTATGCGCAAAATAATACTTTTACTAGCGCAAAACAGCCGACACAAACCAATCAATTTTACAATTTTAAACTAACTGTTGTTAATGCCAATAACTATACTTTAGTTGCAGAACCTAAAAATGGGGTATACAGCGACAGTACATTAGCAAAACGAACATTGATTATTCAATATGATTCTATTGCTAATGTTTTTGCACGTTGCACAAGCAGTGGCATTGAAAACTCAAAAAATAAAACAGCACCAACTGTTGATGGCTGTGAAGTGATGTAATGGAAAAATTTGCAAAATCACGCGGTTTTACACTCGTTGAATTGTTAGCTGGGGTAGCCATTATTGCAATTTTGATTGCAGTTGCTTATCCCAGCTATCTTAATTATGTGAAACGCGCTCGTATTCATGCTGCATATCAAGCACTATTGGACAATGCTCATGCACTTGAACGGCATTATGCAAATCATGCTAATTTTAAGAAAAACAGTACCACTTGGATGGACTTGGCAATTACGCAAACACAGCATTTTTGCATTCGTTTCCAAGGCAACCCTCGTGGTACAACTTCCGATAGCATCTACAGCATTAAAGCCGTTGCATGGGACAAAAAACAAGAACCTCGTGTTCTATTGTTTAATCAGAATGGTACAGCGCAACTGTGTCAAAGCAGTAGTTCCACATGTGAAGAGCAAGATTTTTTTAAAAATCCAGCGCGTGCTGATAAAAATTGTCAGCCGTATCCTTCGTAATTATAGTTATTTTGCACAGAGAAACTGACAATGCTGTATTATTTTTCATTTTATAGTGAATTCAATTTAAACCAGTACAGCGTTGCCAGCTCCCTTATGTACTAGGTGTACACGGCAGTCGCTGTCGCCTTGTCCTGATTTAAATTGAATCCACTATATCACAATCAAGATTGTGCAAAGGTTTCAGGCTGCATTAATAATATCAAAATAAAAACCCTGTTTCATTTCTGAAACAGGGTTTTATTATCAACCAAAAAAAGGAAATCATCATGAAAAATGATGGGGCGGCGAGCCTAACCCTCGGCACTGACTTTTCTAAGTGGGCTGCTAGCTTCCGCTCCTGACCCGTTGCTCAAAATTACCATGCGAGGAGACCCGCCGTGAAGTGGTGCATTATAGCTTTTGTTGAAAAAATAGCAAGCATTTTTTACAATTTATTTTCAGGCTGCCTTTATTCAAGGCAGCCTGAAACCTTATATCCAATTGAATTAACAATAATTTATTTAATTTTATTTACTCAAATCTCGCCCTAACGTTTCCAAATCTTTAACTCGCGCAGGAAATTCTTTTATCAAATCACGCTCATGGCGATTGGACGACATAGCAAAACGTACTGAACCATCTGTATGAAACAACGCCCATGCTCGTTTTTCGCGCACATAAAACATAAAAAGTACGCCCAGTACCAAAAACAGCGAGCCAATATATACCAAACTTGCACCTGGTGATTTGGTCATTTGCAAACCTGACATATTGACTTGTTTAAAGCCCGTTAATTGTAGCAACACGGGTGCATTAAAACGTGTCAATCCTGTATAGCCGTCCATACTATTTAACAAAAATTTGTTCCGTGCCTCGCCACTTGGCATTTCAGGCAGCCCTGCATTTTTCAAGCCTTCGTCCAAAGCGGTATTCATGGCACCATATAAAATTTGATACATAAATTCGCCCGTTTTTGTTTGCTCACTTTCAGGCACATTATTTTGAATATGTTCATTAATCGCCAAATATCCACCTTCGGCAAATTGGCGCAATAAATTTTCCACCGCCAATTTAAATTGTGGGCGCATTGTCTCGTCTACACCCAAAATTGTTTTTTCTACAATCATCGCGCGTTGTTCAGGCTGCAATAACACATCACGCAATGCCATAAAACTATCTATTTTCGCATTGTGGTCAGCAGGAATCATCAGCCAACGATAGGGCGAGTTTATGTCTGAACGCTCGCCTGTGGCAAAAAACAGCGAACCTTCGCGCGGTAACGGCAGCATATAGCTAACATATTCATGCGCTTGCCCTGCTCCATCGCGTACTTTGTATGTGATGGTCGGACCGACATTTTGAAATTTTTTTTCTTGATTCACACTGCGGATTTCGTGCAATTTATTTTCAGGCTGCCTATCGTGTTCATTTAAATCTTCCACATTAAACACGCGCAATTCACCAAATTCTAATTGGTATTGACCTGCGCTACCTAAATCTAACGGAAATGCTCGCTGTGAAACTGCTTTTAAATCGGCGGGTTTACCAATGCCACGCAAATTCCATGTATTCAGTTGAATATCTGAACCGCCATCGCCATAACTGGCTTGATAAATGGTTACCCCATTCATGGTCAAAGGATGATTCACACGAATGGTTTTTTCAATTTTTTCGCCAGTTTTTTTGTCTGTAACCACAATATCGCTGGCAAAATCTTTGGGCATACCCGTGTCATAAAAATCAATATGAAATTTTTTCAACTCCACCGTAAATGGCAATTTTTGCAACAATAAGCCTTTATCGGCATTCAAGAATGTTTGGTCAATCGTTTGCCCTTCAATCACTTCGGCATTGCCACGAAATGATAAATTATATTCGCTCAACGTACTTTCAGGTTTGAAATCACGCGCATACACACTGGTGCTATCAGGCTGAATTTTTCCCACCAACATTCCTACTTTTAACAATAAATTGCTATCAACCAAACCACCCAAACAAATCACAATTAAGGCAAGGTGTGCCAAAATATAGCCCCATTTATTCATTGCGCCTTTTTTGGCTGCAACGATAATACTGCCATCTTCACGTTTTTCTGTTTTTGTTTTAAAACCTTGAATAGATAAATATTTTTCTACAATTTCAGGTTTCAGGCTGCCTGCAAATGCGTTCGGTAATTCAGCAGAATGTTTCATGTGCGCTAATGATTTTGCGGTAGCATTTAAACGAAATGATTTCATTTCACGCAAATAATTAGGTGTGTTGCGCCACACGCACAAACCTGTGGACAGTACCAAAAAAATCATAATCACCACAAACCATGATGAGGCATATACATCAAATAATCCCAAAAAATGGAAGATTTCTGCCCAAAATGGTCCAAATTGCACCACATAATTTTGTGATGGCTGATTTTGTTGCACCACTGTGCCGATAATAGATGCAATCGCCAAAATAGACAGCAAAGCAACCGCAAAGCGCATGGAACTGATAAAGGCAAACCATGGGCGACGGATGAGGGGGATTTTTGTTTTTGTGTTGGAATATTTTTTTTCGTGGTTAGACATCATTTTTGTCAATCAATAAACTTTCAGGCTGCCTGAATAAGAACCTGTATTCATAATCTTAAATATATAGTGGATTCAATTTAAATCAGGACAAGGCGACAGCGACTGCCGTGTACACATAGTACATAAGGAAGCAGGCAACGCTGTACTGGTTTAAATTGAATTCACTATAGTCGTTTTAAATTATGTAATTTCACTATCCACAATACATTTCAGGCAGCCTGAAAACATTATTTTAGGCTGCCTGAAAAGATACAGATAGATTATTTCAAACCTTGAATAAAGTTGCCTACTGCTTTCATGTCTTCTTCGCTCATACGTTTGGCAACATCTTCCATCATGCTATTTGGACTGGTGCGTTCACCGCTAGCATATGCTTTTAATTGCGTAACCACATATGAAGCATGCTGACCACCCAAGCGTGGGAACGCATTAACTGCTGTACCACCACCCAATGTACCTGCTCCGCTTGGGCCATGACATGCCATACATGCGGGTACTTTTTTATCTGGCAAACCGCCACGATAAATACGCGCACCCAACGTTGGGTTTTCGTTTGGATTGGCTTCGCCAGCTTTGGGATTTTGTTTGGCATAGTAAGCAGCAACATTGCGAATATCATCATCGCTTAAATTTTGTACCATTGGTGTCATGGTTGCCGCTGCACCTGTTGTACGTTCGCCTTTTTTAATGGCAAGTGTTTCACGGAAAATAAACGAAGCGTGCTGTCCAGCCAATTTTGGGTAAGTGGCAATCGCACTATTACCATCTGCCGCATGACAAGATGCACACATATTTTCTGCAATTTGTTTGCCTTTGTTCAAATCAACAGGTTCAGCCAATGCCAAACCTGCTACTGATAAAGCTGCCAAAATAGTCAGTCGTTTCATGGAAAAATGCTCCTGATTCAATAAAGCAGCCTGTGCCGCCTTTTAATATTAAAATGATTTTTATAAGCTTGGAAAGTGAAATGCTACGATTTTATCTACACCAACACCCAAGTCAGTCTCAAAACGTGGTATTCTATACCAAATTCACATAAATTTACTAGCAATTTACAAGCCATGAATCTTTTTCAAAACGCCAAATTTTTTACAACCGTCAATCATCTCAAAGACCTCCCTGATACGCCTGCCGAAATTGCTTTTGTAGGACGCAGCAATGCAGGTAAATCCAGCGCGATTAACACGCTTTGTAATCACGTTCGCCTTGCCTACGTTTCCAAAACACCTGGACGCACGCAACACATCAACTTTTTTGAATTAGCCAACGGTGGTTTTATGGTAGATTTACCAGGCTATGGCTATGCGCAAGTTCCAGAAGCGGTACGCGCGCATTGGGTAAAACTACTGGGTGATTATTTGCAAACACGCACGCAACTGATTGGTTTAGTTTTGATTATGGATGCACGTCATCCACTCAAAAATTTGGATATCCAAATGCTGGACTTTTTTGCTTTAACAGGCAGACCCGTGCATATCCTATTATCCAAATCAGATAAATTATCCAAAAATGAGCAAATTAAAACACTGGCTGCTGTCAAAAAAAGTCTAAAACCTTTTATGGAACGCCAAGCTATTTCCGTGCAACTGTTTTCTAGCTTGAAAAAACAAGGTATTGAAGAAGTAGAAAATCAAGTACAAAAATGGTTTTCTGCATTAGCTACGCCCATCTTAGAATAATGTCAGTCGCTTATAATGAAGTTAAAGCGATAGTAACTACTGTGTACAAATCGTATATCAAGGAAACAGAGGAGATAATAGGGACTTTCACGCTAAATTCTCCCAATTTTGCAGGCAAAATTGTTTCAGGCTGCCTTATTGTTACACTATATCAGAACAAAATAATTTAAAATCAATAAGTTACTTGAAATAATCAAAATACTCCATTACAATACATACATAGTATTTTAATCACACTAATCAGGAGTAGATTTATGACTTGCAAAACACATGAACATCACGACCATCAACACGGTGCAAACTGTGGACATACCGCTATTCAGCACGGTGACCATGTTGATTATTTACATGATGGTCATCTGCATCATGCACACAATGGTCATTACGATGAGCATATTTTAGATGTCAATGAAACCAATCCTGCTGCTTGCAATGCAGCTCATACCTGCGCCAACCATGTTCACGGTGAAGGTTGTGGACACGAAGCTGTGCCACATGGTGACCACATTGATTATATTGTCAATGGTCGTTTGCACCACCAACATGGTGAACATTGTGATGACCACGGCGCAATAGAAATTGTTCAATAATCTTCACTTTTAAGATTAGGCAGCCTGAAAATCGAAAAACTGGTTTTCAGGCTGCTTTTTCTTTATAATCCAAGCGATTTTTTACAGATTAGGCAGCCTGAAACTTTATTTAGGCAGCCTGAATATTTTAAACAAAGGAAACATTAATGAATGCGCTATTGCAAGATTTACAAGCACGCGGCTTAATTGCCCAAACTACTGATATAACAGAATTATCCAAATTATTGGACAATGAAAAAATTACCTTGTATTGTGGTTTTGACCCAACCGCTGACAGCTTGCATATTGGACATTTATTGCCTGTTTTGGTGTTACGCCGTTTCCAAAACGCGGGGCATACGCCTGTGGCTTTGGTGGGTGGCGCGACGGGCATGATTGGCGACCCCAGTTTTAAAGCAGTGGAACGCAGCCTGAATACACCAGAAACCGTAGCAGGTTGGGTAGAAAGTATTCGCAATCAGTTGAAACCGTTTTTGAAATTTGACGGAGAAAATCCTGCAATTATGGCGAATAATGCTGATTGGTTTGGCAATATGAATTGCTTGGATTTTTTGCGCGACATTGGCAAACATTTTTCGGTAAATCAAATGTTAGCAAAAGAGTCAGTCAAACAACGCATTGAGCGCGATGATGTGGGCATTTCGTTTACTGAATTTGCCTACGCATTATTACAAGGCTATGATTTTGCAGAATTAAATAAACGCCATAATGTGCAACTGCAAATCGGTGGCAGCGACCAATGGGGCAACATCACTTGGGGTACAGAAACCACACGCCGTTTGTACCAAAAATCGGTACATGGCTTGACTTTACCACTTGTAACCAAAGCAGATGGCACCAAATTTGGTAAAACAGAAGGTGGTGCAGTATGGTTAAATGGCGCAAAAACATCACCTTATCAATTCTACCAATTCTGGTTGAAAGTGGCGGACGCTGATGTGTACAAGTTCCTGAAATATTTCACATTCTTGACTATTGAACAAATTGATGCGATTGAAGTGGCTGATAAGGCAAGCGGTAAAAAACCTGAAGCACAACGCATTTTGGCAGAAGAAATGACACGTTTGATTCATGGCGAAGCGGCTTTACAAGCTGCACAACGCATTACAGAAAGTCTGTTTTCAGGCGATGAAAGTAGTTTGACCGAGCAGGATTATGCACAACTGGCTTTGGATGGTTTGCCTGTTACCCATGTTTCAGGCAGCCTGAATGTAGTGGAAGCATTGGTGCAATCAGGTTTAGCACAATCCAATAAAGAGGCTCGTGGTTTTGTACAAAGCGGTGCTGTATTGATTAATGGCATGCCTGTTGCTGAAAATAATCCAAATGCGTTGCCTGAAAAACCTGATGATAAATTTATGATTAGCGATGAACAAAAACGTTTTGGCAAATATGCGATTGTGAAACGTGGTAAACGCAATCACGCACTTTTGGTGTGGCAATAATTTTTTTTAGGCAGCCTGAAAACGATTTTCAGGCTGCCTTTTTTATGTTTACCAATGTAATGCTAAATTATCACGATGAATTAATTCATCTTCATGTTTATAACCAATTTTCTGTGCAATTTCATCCGCATGGCAACGAACAATTTTTGCCGTTTCTGCGCTGCTATAATTCGCCAAACCACGCGCAATTTCTTTACCATTTTCATTCAATATGGCAATCAATTCACCGCGATGAAAATGTCCATTCACACGCACCACACCCACAGGTAACAAACTACCATGTTTTTCCAATAAAGCACGTTCAGCACCTGCATCTACATTCACGCTGCCTGAAATTTGAATATGCCCCAGCAGCCATTGTTTCCGCGAATTCACACGGCTAAATTCGCTGGTAAACAAAGTACCAACGCTTTCTCCACGCAACAATCGCTCCAATACTTGCGGTTCACGCCCAGATGCAACAACTGTATTTGCACCACTTAAAGCAGCGCGTTTGACTGCCAAAACTTTGGTGTACATACCACCCGTACCAACACCTGTACCTGCTCCACCTGCCATATTTTCCAAATCAGGATGCGCAGCGGAAATTTCGTGTATAAATTGTGCTTGCGGATTTTTGCGAGGGTCGCTATCGTACAAACCACGTTGGTCGGTCAGAATAATCAATGCATCTGCATCCACCAAATTGGTTACCAACGCACCCAATGTATCATTATCGCCCAATTTGATTTCATCGGTAGTTACGGTGTCATTTTCATTAATCACAGGCACAATGTTTTGCGATAACAAAGTTTTCAGCGTACTGCGTGCATTTAAATAACGCGTACGGTCGCTCAAATCTTCATGCGTTAGCAAAATTTGTGCAGTATTTAATTGATGTTCGGAAAAAGCATGTTCATAAGCTTGTGCAATACCCATTTGCCCCACAGCAGCAGCGGCTTGTAATTCATTGATAGCAGTTGGCCGCTTTGCCCAACCCAAACGTTTCACACCTTCAGCAATCGCACCGCTGGACACTAAAATCACATCTACGCCCACACGTTTAATAGCGGCAATCTGTGTTGCCCAATTATCCAACGCAGCTTGGTCAATGCCACGCCCTTCGGCGGTTACGAGACTAGAACCAACTTTAATAACAACCAATTTTGCATGAGTTAAATTATGTGTATTCATTTTCAGGCTGCCTTATATGTCATAAAAATAAAATCAAATTTCAGGCTGCCATTCTTTCCAACAGCCTATGCACATTGTATACAAAATAGCGTTCCTGTGAAACTGAATATAGGCGGACGAATATTGGCAGTAGACACTTTTTGCACAAAAGAAATATTGGTACAAATCCACACATTTATCAGATTATGGCAGCCTGAAAAATAATATTTTCTTTATAAAATAAGCAATATCCCAATTATCAGGATATTTTTCTTGTCAAAATAAACAATATTTGGTTTAATACGCATTTCGTTGGTTGGATAGCTCAGTTGGTAGAGCAACGGATTGAAAATCCGTGTGTCGGCGGTTCGATCCCGCCTCCGACCACCAAGTTTTTAAAACCCGAACAAATTGTTCGGGTTTTTTCATGTGTATTTTCAATGCTGAAATCTATCAACATTCCTTCATTTTATGTTAAAGTTTTCCCAATCTATCTTTCCAATTAAATAGGACAAATCCCATGCAAACTTGGCAACTTCCCGAACACATCGCTGATATTTTACCCGAACGCGCTCGTCAATTAGAAAGTGTAAAAGAACAAATACTTGCCCTGTTTCGCGTTCATGGTTTTGAACTTGTCCACCCACCGCTTATGGAATACAGCGATTCTCTTTTAACGCACATTGACACAGGTCTATCGCTCAAAACCATACGCGTTCCCGACCAGCTTTCAGGGCGACAACTTGGCATCCGTGCTGATATTACGCCACAAGTTGCACGTATTGATGCGCATTTACTCGTAAAAAATCAAGGCATTAACCGTTTATGCTATTCAGGCAGCGTTTTGCACGCCAAACCTGATGGTTTTTTAACCACACGCGAACCCTACCAAACAGGCGCGGAACTTTATGGGTGTGCAGATACTGCCGCGGATATTGAACTAATTGATTTAATGCTGAAAAGTCTAAAAACAGGCGGTATTAGCAATATTATTTTATCGCTCGGGCACATTGGCGTGTTTCGTGCAATTGCAACCGCAGCAAAATTATCTGATGTACAAAGCAATCAACTGCTTGGCATGCTTCAAAACAAAGACCGTGAGGCCATTCGCGCTTTGGCAACAAGCTGGCAACTAGACGATATTTGGACAAATGCGTTCGCTACTTTACCTGAATTATATGGCGACCGTACCATTTTACAGATAGCGCGAAACCGTTTACCACAACTTACAGCAGTAACACAAGCCATTGATGTTTTAGAAAAAGTTTGTTCAGCTTTCCCCGAGCAAATAGTACATATTGATTTAGCAGAAGTGCGCGTGGACAATTATCACACAGGTCTGCTCTATGCAGCTTATGCGCCAGAGTATCATGATGCGGTGGCGCGTGGCGGGCGCTATGATGGTTTGGGTGCATATTTTGGACGCAATCGTCCTGCGACAGGATTTAGCTTTGATTTACGCGTATGTGGCGGATATTTAGCAACAAGTACACGCCCCGAAACGGTGCGAGTGGCAATAGCTGATTTAGCAGCAGCACGTGATGCCGTAGAAAATTTGCGTGAACAAGGAATTTGTGTTGTAGTAGATTATGGTATGGAAGACAATTCAGGCAGCCTGAAAAAATTGAAAAAACAAGGTAATGAATGGGTAATTGAATAATTTTGCGTAAAAATAACACATTTCGGATTTTGTAGTCGTTTAAAATTTGTATTTATTATGATACTGATTTTATTTTTTTTAAACAGGTACTGCAATATGAGGCAATCTTTTTCACTTAGTAGCACACGTTGCTTTTTGTATTCATTATTTGGTTGGATAATGCTGTTCTTTTGTGCCTTTATTTGGCTTACTTGGAAAAATCCAGGTGTTATCAACCAAGTCATAATAGGTTTCTGTGCTTTTATCAGTATAGATTGTGTCATTATATCCATTTATTTAATGTATCATACAGCACCCGTATACATTATGAATGAACGTGGGCTAATTGTGCGCCAAGCTATTTTTAAACCAGATTATCATTATCGGGTTAATTGGTGTGATATTGAAAATATTTATATTACAAAAGGCAAATATAGCCAGTTACAATTGAAAATTAAAGATGGTGCTAAACACTATTTCCATACTAAGGGACGTGCAAACTACGCCAAGCAAAAACTCAAATTTAATCGTACTATAGAAATTTTGGCATTGGCACCAATGGTGGAAGGTGGCAGACATAAGCTTTATGATGCACTGGTTGAATATTGGGAATGTTATCGCGAATAATATAGTGAATTCAATTTAAAAACAGTACAGCGTTGCCAGCTCCCTTATGTACTATGTGTACACGGCGGTCGCTGTCGCCTTGTCCTGATTTAAATTGAATCCACTATAGTTGTTTCAAATAAAAATAATACAGCATTGCCTAACAGTTTCGTTCATAGTTATTTTTTATCAAATGAAACCTTTGCAAAACCTATTCAGGCTGCCTGAAAAAAGTTCGCATTGCAGAAAAATGGGCAATCGGCATACAATCGCCCTGTTTTCAGGCAGCCTGAAAAGTAAATTGAATAAAATCACGCGATGATGATGGCAAAGTTTATCAAGACGCTTACGAAGAAGCACAACGCATTATCCGCATCAGCGAAGAAGTCAAAATTTCGCTGGACGTGGTAAACAAAAACGAAAGCGAAAACACCGAAAATACACAACAAAATAACGGTTTAACCACCAAACTCGCAGAAAAACTCGGCATAGACCGCGCTGAATGCAACAAGCGTTTGTGCGAAGCAGGTTTGCAAGAATTGAACGGCAAAAATTATTTCCTAACCGAAAAAGGCAAACAATCAGGCGCGACTTTGAAAAAAGGGCAATTTGGGTATTTTATTGTTTGGTCGGCGGATTTGGTGGTGTAAATGGGTTTTCAGGCAGCCTGAAAGGGAAAAATGATGACTAACCCCATAGAAATTTACCAGAGCGCGGACGGCGAAACCCAAGTTTCTGTGCGTTTTGAGCATGAAACCGTTTGGTTGTCGCAAGCGCAAATGGCGCAAGTTTTTGGTACAACAAGCGAAAATATCATCATGCACTTGAAAAATATTTTTGCGGAACAAGAATTGCAGGAACAGGCAACTACTAAGGATTTCTTAGTAGTTCGCCAAGAGGGCAATCGCCAAGTTAAACGAAACTTAAAACACTATAATTTAGATGCTGTGATTTCAGTGGGTTATCGTGTCAAATCCAAACACGCCACACAATTTCGCATTTGGGCGACAGCGCGACTGAAAGATTATCTGCTCAAAGGCTACGCACTCAATCAGGCGCGTTTGCGTGAAAATGCGGCTGAATTGGAACAGGCATTGGCGTTAATCCAAAAAGCCGCCGCTAGCCCTGAATTAACGGTGGCAAGCGGACGTGGTTTGGTGGACATTGTCAGCCGTTACACGCAAACATTTTTGTGGTTGCAACAATATGACGAAGGTTTATTGAGCGAACCGCATGGCGAACAAGACGGCAGGCTGCCTGAAATTGACGAAGCACGTTCCGCATTAGCCAATTTAAAACAACAGCTTATACAACGTGGCGAAGCCAGCGCATTGTTTGCGATTGAACGCGAAAACGGATTGTCGGCGATTTTGGGCAATTTGGCGCAATCGGTTTTTGGCGAAGCCGCGTATCCGAGCATTGAAGCAAGGCGGCGCATTTATTATATTTTATTGTGAAAAATCATCCATTTGCCGATGGCAACAAACGAAGTGGCACGTTTTTGTTTGTGGATTTTTTGCACCGCAATGGGCGTTTGTTTAATCAACACAATCAGCCGATTATCAATGATACGGGTTTGGCGGCTTTGACTTTATTGGTGGCGGAATCTGACCCGAAACAGAAAGATGTTTTGATTAAATTGATTATGCATATGTTGCAGGCAGCCTGAAAATACATCAATAAAGGAAAAAATAATGACACCAATGGACAATAAGCAATATGCTTATTTTTTAAAACGCTTACGCGAAGCGCGTTATGCAGTATTGGAAGATTCTGAAAATTTTACAGAAGTGTGTTTTGTATTGGAAGAATTAGGTGTACATCTTCTAAAAAAAGGAGAAAAGAAATCTGGGTTAAATGACTATAAGCCAAAATTTCAAGAATTACTTATTCAAGATAATGAAGTTTTAGAATTATTTAATAACCACTTTGAGAAATTGCGTCATGCAAGAAATGACCAAGCTCATCGAGGTGTATGTGCCAGAAATGCCGCTCAGCACGCTGTTAAAATCTCCATTATTTTAGAGGAAAGCATTATGTCTGCGCTAGATAAACCTAAATTGGGTCATATTATGATTGATAATGTGATTTGTGTAGAAGAATATACAAAATTAGCTAAAATTAGAGAATTAATGTTGCGTTATTCATTCTCCTATATTCCTTATTGTAGTGAGGGAAAATATTATCTTTTATCTGATTTCTATATCGCAGAATTATGGAATAGCTATTCAATAAATGAAAGATATACCAAATCAATTCAAGAAATTATTAAAGAAAAAAATAAATCATTAAAGGAAATGAAATACTTTGAATTTAATACAGAATTAGATGGTTTTCAAATTCCCGATAAACCTATTTTAATTTATCAAAATAGCCCAGATAATATCGTTGGCATTTTAACGCCATTTGATTTTTTATAAAATTTAATATTCGCTGGACGCGTAGTTCTTTTCAGGCAGCCTGAAAATTCCCAATTTCTTATTTTTATTAACCAAAAAGGTCAAACAAAATGACAAAAAACGTAGTCGTAATCGGCGCACAATGGGGCGACGAAGGCAAAGGCAAAATCGTAGATTGGCTCGCGGAGCAAACCACAGGCGTGGTGCGCTTTCAGGGCGGACACAATGCGGGACACACACTGGTTGTGAACGGCAAAAAAACCATTTTGCGCCTGATTCCAAGCGGCATTTTGCATGAAAACTTGGATTGCTACATCGGTTCAGGTGTGGTGGTGTCGCCCGAAGCCTTGTTGGGCGAAATTGACGAATTGAACGCGGCTGGCGTGAAAAATGTTGAAAAACGCCTGAAAATCGCCCCCACAGCCCCCCTGATTTTGCCTTACCACATCGCTCTTGACCAAGCGCGTGAAGCATCGCGTGGCGCAGGCAAAATCGGCACAACAGGCCGCGGCATCGGTCCTGCTTACGAAGACAAAGTGGCACGCCGTTCGGTACGCGCAGGCGATTTGTTCAACCGCGATTTGTTGGCGGAAAAAGTCCACGCCAATTTGGCTTTGTACAATGTGCAACTGGAACATTTGCATGGTGCACCAGCCGTTGATTTTGATGAAGTGATGGCGAAAATTGACGCATTCCGCGAACGCATTTTGCCCATGATTGCCGATGTGTCGCGCACTTTGTACGAAAAAAATCAGCGTGGCGAACGCTTGCTGTTTGAAGGCGCACAAGGCACTTTGTTGGACATTGATTACGGCACTTATCCCTTTGTTACTTCATCAAATTGTATTGCGGGCGCGGCTGCGGCTGGTGCAGGCGTACCACCCCATATGTTGAACTACGTTTTGGGCATTGTGAAAGCCTACACCACACGCGTGGGTTCGGGCCCATTCCCAACGGAATTGTTTGACGATGTGGGCGCAGGTTTGGCGAAACGCGGCAATGAATTTGGTTCGGTAACGGGTCGTCCGCGCCGTTGTGGTTGGTTTGACGCGGCTGCGTTGAAACGCTCAATCCAAGTAAACGGAATTACAGGCATGTGCATCACCAAATTGGACGTGATGGACGGCATGGAGAAAATCCAAATTTGCGTGGGCTACACTTTGCCAGACGGTTCAACGACCGATATTTTGCCTTTGGGGGCGGATTTGGTGGCACAATGCACCCCCATTTACGAAACTTTGGACGGCTGGACGGAATCCACATTTGGCGTGAAATCGTATGACGCGCTGCCTGAAAATGCGAAGAAATATTTGAAACGCATTGAAGAAGTGTGCGGTGCGCCCGTTGCGATTATTTCTACGGGTCCTGACCGCGAAGAGACGATTTTGATTCAGCATCCGTTTGAATAATTTTTGATACAAAATAGTTCAGGCAGCCTGAAAGTGGGGAAAATCCGTTTTCAGGCTGCCTATTTATATCTGAAACTGCTACAATCGCCCTACTCTATTTCAAGGAATATCTATGTTTACAGGCATTGTACAAGGCATGGGGCAACTCATCGCCATTCATCAACCCAGCGCAGATTTTCGCAGCCACACGGTCGCACTACCCGAACACATGGCGTATGATTTGCAAATCGGCGCATCCATCGCCAACAACGGCTGCTGCCTAACCATTACCCAAATTGATGGACGAAATGTCCAATTTGATTTAATGGCAGAAACCCTTGCCAAAACCAATTTAGGTAGCCTGAAAATCGGCGATAACATCAATTTGGAACGCGCCGCACGTTTTGGCGATGAAATTGGTGGACATGTGATGAGCGGACATATCATCACGCAAACAGAAATCGTGCGCATAGAACAATCCGAGCATAATCGAACGCTATTTTTCAGGCTGCCTGATGAGATTGCCGCTTATATTTTACCCAAAGGTTTCATTGGTTTAGATGGTTGCAGCCTAACCATCGGCGATGTAACGCACGATGAATTTAACGTTCATCTTATTCCCGAAACCTTGCAACGCACTTTATTCGGCACGCGCCAAGTGGGCGATAAAATCAACGTGGAAATTGACGCACAAACGCAAGCCATTGTGGATACGGTGCAGCGTGTTTTGGCAGCGCAGAAAATTTAATCATCACAGGCAGCCTGAAATATTCCGCTATTTTCAGGCTGCCTTATTTGTTTACCCAAATATAGTCGTTTCAAATAAAAATAATACAGCGTTGTCGGCTCCCTTATTACTATAGTAAAGTAAAATAAGAAAGATGCAAGGCGACCACGCCCGCCGTGTACATCTAGTACATAAGGGCGTAGGCAACGAAGCAGATTTCTTATTTTAATTTACTATAGATGTACACGGCGGTCGCTGCCACCTTGTCTTATTTCTATTTTAAACGACTATAAATCATCAGCAAAAAGCAGCCTGAAACATTGTCAGAACCAATATTTTATGGCTAAATCTACCACCATTTCAGACCATTTTTACATTCAAGGACAACATCATGCAAAATCACATTACCCAAATCGCCACCCAAGCCAAAACGGCTTTCTATCAACTCGCCCACGCCGACAGTGCAGCCAAAAACAACGCTTTGGTTTTGCTGGCAAATTTAATTGAACAACACGAAACCACGCTGCTTGCCGCCAACGCAAAAGATGTGGAACACGCGCAACAAAAAGGTTTGGATGCCGCTATGATTGACCGTTTAAAAATCACATCAGGCAGCCTGAAAAACATGCGCGAAGGTTTGTTGCAAATTGTCGCATTGCCTGACCCTGTCGGCGAAATGGACGAATTTCGTTTGCGCCCCAATGGTTTACGCATCGGTAAAATGCGCGTACCGCTGGGTGTGATTGGCATGATTTACGAAGCTCGCCCAAATGTAACCATTGATGCAGCGGCATTATGTTTGAAATCGGGCAATGCGTGTATTTTGCGCGGCGGCAGCGAGGCATTTCACACCAATTTGGCATTGGCAAAATTGATTCAACAGGCTTTGCGCGAGACAGGGCTGCCTGAACACGCCGTATGTTTTGTGGAAGATACCGACCGACAGCACGTTGGCGATATGTTGCAAGCGGTTGATTTAATTGATGTGATTATTCCTCGTGGCGGCAAAAGTTTGGTGGCGCGTGTGGCACAAGAAGCGCGTGTACCTGTGATTAAACATTTGGACGGCATTTGCCACGTTTATATTGATGAATTTGCCGATAAAAACAAAGCCTTGCAAATTGCTTTCAACGCCAAAACATCGCGTTACGGAACATGTAACACGATGGAAACTTTGCTAATCCACACCAAACGCGCGGCGGAAATTTTGCCCGAATTGGCAAATTTGTATGCCAAAAAAGGCGTGGAATTGCGCGGCTGCCTGAAAACGCGCGATATTTTGTCGCATATTCAGGCTGCCACCGAAGAAGATTGGGATACCGAATACCTTGCGCCCGTGTTGTCCATTAAAGTGGTGGCGGATTTTGACGAAGCTGTGGCACACATTAACCAACACGGCAGCCATCACACCGACAGCATTGTTACCGAAAATTACACCTTGGCGAACCAATTTTTGCGCTTGGTGGACAGTTCCAGCGTGATGGTCAATGTGTCAACGCGCTTTGCCGATGGTTTTGAATACGGTTTAGGTGCGGAAATCGGCATTTCTACGGATAAAATTCATGTGCGAGGCCCTGTGGGTTTGCACGGTTTGACATCGCAAAAATGGGTGGTGTTGGGTGATGGACAAATTCGTGTTTAAAATCAAATAATTTACTTTTTAGGCTGCCTGAAAATCATTGAATGTAACATGGTTTTTGTTATATTAAAATCAATGCTTTCAGGCAGCCTGAAAATATCTCAAAAAGGAAAAAAACATGATTAAAATCCAGCAGTTAAATTTCCATTACGATGTGCGCCAAGTGTTACACGACATCAATTTGCAATTGGACACAGGCAGCATTACGGGCTTGATTGGTCCAAACGGTGCGGGCAAATCCACTTTGATGCGCTGCATGGCAGGATTGGAAAATCCCAGTTCAGGTACGGTGTTGCTCAATGGCAAGCCCATTTTGGACAATCCACGCGCCAGTTTCGCGCAATTGGGCTATCTGCCTGATTTATTTGGGCTGCCTGAAGGTTTGACGGTGTTGCAATGTTTGACTTATGCCGCCAAAGCGCGTGGCGTGTCCGATGAAATGATGCATGAAGCAGTGGTCGGTACGGTGGAAAAATTGGGGTTGCGCGACAAAATCCATCACAAAGTCAGCGCATTATCGCGCGGACAAAAACAACGTGTGGGCATTGGGCAAGTGATTGTGCATCAGCCGAAATTTTTGCTATTGGACGAACCTGCGAGCGGTCTTGACCCTGAAGCACGGCACGAATTGTCGCTGTTGCTGCTGGATTTGAAAGCAAGTGGCATGACCATTTTGGTTTCCAGCCATATTTTGTCGGAGCTGGACGAATATTGCACGCACATGCTGGTTATTAGGGATGGGCGCATTCAGGCGCATCAGGCTTTGCACGATGACAATCCGAATCAACAAACGGTATTGCTGAAATTTTTCAGGCTGCCTGAAAATGGGTTAAATAAACTTCAAGAAATTGATTTAATAGAAAGTTATCAGGAAAAAGACGATGGTGTGTGGGTGAAATTGGCGCAGGGTGAAGCGGAACGGGTGGCATTGTTGCGCGAATTGGTGGCGCGTGATTTGCCTGTTTGCGAAATGCAGCCTGTGAAAACCACGCTGCTGCAAAGTTATCAAGATAGCTTGAATATCCACAAAGGAGAAGTGTGATGAGTGAAATCAAATTACCAAAAATTCATGTCAATGCGGAATTTCAACGCCTGTGGTGGACAAATGTGCGTTGGGGCTTGATTGTGGGGGTGGTGCTGGTGTTTGCGCTGTTTGCGTTTGCCAAGCCTGAGTATCGTGATTGGGGACGGCATTTTTCTGCAATGGGTGGCACGACCATGATGTTATCTGCTTTGGCAGGTTATATTTTGTTGGAACGCAGCCTGAAACAAGATGTGAGCGCAAATGCGTTTGACCAATTGCGCATGTCGTCTTTATCGGTATGGCAAATGGCTTGGTCGCGCATCATTGTTGCGCCTATGATGGCGTGGGTGGTGTTTGTTTTGGGTTTGTTGGCGATGCTGTTGGGCAAAAAATTGGAGGATGGCACAACATGGACGGCTGTGGCGATTTTATTGACATTGCCATTTCTTGCATGGGGCGTAGCATGTCTGGTGCTGGCAAATGCTTTACCTGTGCGACAAAATAAACAACGCTGGAATGGTTCATTGGTGCAAGTTGTTTTGCTGTATATCATCGGTGCAAGATGGATGGATTATTGGGGAAATGCCTTGCGCGACATCAAATCCAACCAAATGACTGGCATCCATATCGCTATTATGTTTGTAATTTTTGCGGCAATGGCAAGCGTGTTTGTATGGGCGCGAATGGCAAATGTGTTGCATTTAAAAAATGTGGCCAAAATTTATGCCGTGTTAGCGGTGTGCGCACCTGTGCTGGCATGGTGGTCGTTGGGCAATATGCAAACGGCAGCAGCAACGGCAACTTTGATTTATGGCGGTTTGACTTTGGCTTCTGTGGCAATGCAAGGTATGGAAATCAATCGTTTCAGGCTGCCTGTTTGGGCTTTGACAGCGCCTTTGGGTATTTGGGCAGCAATCATGTTGCAATCATTTGATGTTGTATTGATTTGGTGGCAAATAGCAGCGTTTATGGTGATTGTGCGAGTTTGTACTTATTTGCGCTTGGGGGTAAACTCGGTTACGGTGGCATTGGCAACGTATTTATTAGTACTTTTTTTGTGGACAACAATTACCTCTAACTACATGGGATATTGACCATTCAAAAAGATTATTTTTCAGGCTGCCTGCAAATTTAGGCAGTCTGAATTAAGTTTTGTAAAGGTTTCCGCTATTCAGTTTTTGTAGAAAATATAGCCATTTAAAATAAAAATAATACAGCGTTACCAGCCTCCTGATATGTGATTTACAACTGCGACCATTGTTGTCTCATCTTAAATTTCTATTTTTAACACCCATCTATTGCAGTTATGCCACAATTTTTCCTTTCAGGCTGCCTAAAATGATAAAAATCTCCGTTAATGACTATATAAGAATGTATTTTTTTACACAACAATTTGACTAGCGTTAAATTTCAATAAAATAACCTTTTGCAGACTATTGTGCTTTAAAGTGAGCTAGATTATGATAATAATATGGCTAGCTAAACTTTGCGCGTTTAGCCACCCTATCCAATATGACTCATTTATAAAGGAATCGTTATGCAATCAACCGTTGTTTTAGATAAAACAGACCTAAAAATCTTGCAAGTATTGCAAGAAAATGGACGTTTGAGCAATGTGGAATTATCCGAACGCGTGGCATTATCCCCCTCCCCTTGCTTGCGCCGCTTAAAACAGCTAGAAGACAGCGGTGTGATTCGTCAATATGCAGCCTTATTGTCGCCAACTGCATTAAATTTAGGTTTACAAGTCATCATCCGTGTAACCACCGATAAATCAGTTGAAGCTCGCGCCGAATTTGCCGAAGCCGTGCAATCGTGGCAAGAAGTTTTAAGCTGTTTCGCACTAACAGGTGAAGCAGATTATTTATTACATGCGTTTTTCACTGATATGAACGCATTTTCTCATTTCATTATGAACGTCTTGTTATCACACAATGGCGTAGTGGATGCCAAATCTAGTTTTGTATTAAAAGAAGTGAAAAGCACCACTTCCCTACCCTTAACACATTTAGGCTAATCATGATTCATAACCGTAAATCGTTCTCGTTTTACGGTTGCCTTTATTTTATCTAAGCAAATTACGCGTGGTTAATTTTTATTCATCTATCCTTTTCAGGCTGCCTGAAACTTCTATTTTGCGGTATACTTCGCGCCCCACGCACATCTTATCTATGAAAATATTAAGAGAATAATAAATTATGAGTGAACAAGAAAAAAATTGCTCGTTTTGTGGTAAAACAGAGCAAGAAGTCAATCATTTAATTGAAGGCGAAAGCGATGTCTTCATCTGCAACGAATGCGTAGCAGCTTGCGGTTCACTACTGGTTGCCAACACCACCACAAACAGTCAAGACAATAAAACTGTTGATTTTGATGCAAGCTCTCCTCTACCCACACCAGCCGAGTTGGTTGCACAATTAAACGACCACGTGATTGGTCAAGAACAAGCCAAAAAATCCCTTGCTGTCGCCGTGTACAATCACTACAAACGCTTACGCCAGCCCAATCAAGCGGATAACGTAGAATTATCCAAATCCAATATTTTGCTGATTGGCCCGACTGGTTCAGGCAAAACTTTATTGGCACAATCGTTGGCGCGTAAATTGAACGTGCCATTTGCCATGGCAGATGCCACCACTTTAACCGAAGCGGGTTATGTCGGCGAAGATGTGGAAAACATCATCACTAAATTGTTAGGCAAATGCGAATTTGATGTGGAAAAAGCTCAACGCGGCATTGTGTACATTGACGAAATTGACAAAATTTCACGCAAATCCGACAACCCGTCCATCACGCGCGATGTATCAGGCGAAGGCGTGCAACAAGCCTTGTTGAAATTGATTGAAGGCACCATCGCCAGCGTGCCACCACAAGGCGGTCGTCGCAATCCTAATCAGCAATTTATTGACGTGGACACCACCAATATTTTGTTTATTTGTGGCGGCGCATTTGCAGGATTGGAAAAAGTCATTCGCCAACGCACCGAAAAAGGCGGCATTGGTTTTGGCGCACAGGTTCACAGCAAAGACGATGATGCCAACATTACCGAATTATTTGCCACCGTTGAGCCCGAAGATTTGATTAAATTCGGCTTAATCCCTGAATTGATTGGTCGTTTACCTGTCATTTCTACTTTGGCAGAATTAGATGAAGCCGCGTTAGTCAATATTCTGACCGAACCGAAAAACGCGCTGGTCAAACAATATCAAGCCTTGTTTGCAATGGAAGACACCGAATTATCATTTGACGATGACGCGCTAACAGCGATTGCAAAATTGGCGATGGTACGCAAAACAGGCGCACGCGGTTTGCGTTCTATTGTGGAACGCGCATTGTTGGAAATCATGTATTTGTTGCCCGATTTGAAAGAAGTGAAAAAAGTTGTGGTTACACGCGATGTGATTGAAAACAATCAGACACCAACTTTGCTCAAAGCCGATGGCAGCGTATTTGAATTGAATAAATAATCAAAAAAGGCAGCCTGAAAACTGTGATTTGGTTTTCAGGCTGCCTTTTTTATCAATCAAATATCATAAGCATAATCCACCACCAACGGCGCGTGGTCAGAAAATTTTTCTGCTTTATAAACATGTGCGGCTTGCGCTTTGGCGGCTAAATTGGGCGACACCATATGGTAATCAATCCGCCAACCAACATCTTTTGCGTATGCCTGCCCACGATTGCTCCACCAAGTATAACCCGCCACATCTGGATACAAAGTGCGCCACATATCCACCCAACCCAATTTGGCGATGACATTGCCAATCCATTCACGCTCTTCGGGCAAAAATCCAGAATTTTTCTGATTGCCTTTCCAATTTTTAATATCAATATTTTGATGCGCGATATTCCAGTCGCCGCACACCACCACATCGCGTCCTTCTGCCAACAAATCGCGCAACATCGGATAAAACGCGTCCATAAAACGATATTTCAATTCTTGGCGTTCAGGCGCGGAAGTGCCGCTGGGCAAATACAAAGAAATCACGCTCAATCGTCCAAAATCGGCACGGACAAATCGTCCTTCGCGGTCAAATTCTGCCACGCCCATGCCGATTTGGACGTTATCTGGCGTGCGTTTGCTGTAAATCGCTACGCCGCTGTAACCGCGTTTTTCCGCACAATGCCACACGCCATGCATGCCGTGCGGATTTTGCATATCCGCCGACAAATCCGCTTCTTGCGCTTTTAATTCTTGCACGCAGACAATATCTGCGCCCGATTGCGCCATATATTCCAAAAATCCTTTTTTATACGCCGAACGAATGCCATTGACGTTGGCAGAGATAATTCGCATAAAGATAAACCTTGTGTATTAAATCGCGATATTTTATCGGTTTTCAGGCTGCCTGAAAATTTGTGGCGATTGATTTTATTAAGCGATACGGTTTAACAAGCATGAAATCTTTGCTAAACCCAAATGTTAGGTTTGATTCTTGAATCCAATATTTCTCTTATCGAACAAATATTTATTTTTATTTTAAAAAACTATATTTACAAATTGTCGAATACAAGTATCTAACCTACGATTTTTTCAGGCAGCCTGAATAGGTTTTGTAAAGGTTTCAGCCTGAAAATCACATTTTCCGTGTAAAATAAAGTTTTCAGGCTGCCTTTTAATCATCTAAAATAAATAAGCAGCCTGAAAACATTTTGTAACCGCCCGAAAGTTTGCTATGTCTGAACCTCTATTTCACACCGATTGCCCCAGTTGTGGCGCACCCGTACATGTTCATTCTGCTACCGCTGTAACCGTTGTATGCAGTTATTGCAACAGTATGCTGGTGCGCGAAGACAATAGTCTGACCGATACTGGGCGCGATTCCGCTTTACTCAACGATTTCAGTCCCCTGCAAATCGGCACAATGGGCAAATTTGCCGCGCAAAATTTCAGCATTGTCGGACGTTTGCAAGCCAAATACGATGTAGGCGTGTGGAATGAATGGTACGTTAAATTTGACGATGGTTCAGATGGTTGGTTATCCGAAGCAGGCGATATTCACGTTTTGGTCAAACAAATTCCTACGCCACCGAATACGCCTGAATTTAATCAAATTATTGCAGGCGAAACCACTTTTGATTTTAGCAAACGATTTTTTGCCAGCGATGTACGCGAAATTGTGTTAGAACAAGCTGCGGCACAAGGCGAATTACCTTTCAGGCTGCCTGAAAAATATACCAATCGTGTAGCAGATTGGCGGTGTGAAAGTGCTTTTTTAACATTGGATTATGCGACAACGCCGCCACTCGCTTTTCTCGGCAAAACAGTGCAACTGGCAGAATTATCGCTACAAAATACACGCGATGAAGCCCAAATCCGACAAAGTGCAGGCAGCCTGAAAGGTACGCGACACAGTGAAAATTGCCCAAGTTGTGGTTCGCCTGTTCATTGGATTACAGGTGCAACACAAACTGTCATTTGTCCCAGTTGCAGCAGCGATTTAGACACCAGCGGCAATACTGCTAAATTGATTGAAGCCAATGCCATGCGTCATGCGCAACAGCAGGCACTCACGTTGCCATTGGGTAAACAAGGTAAGATTAACGGCCGGCTGTACATGGTCGTTGGCGCGGTTCGTAAAGAAGAGATTTCTTCGTTAGATGCACGCCGTTTGCTCAATAATGAAAGCGGTGCGGAATATGGTATTTTGCCAGAAGGCTGGTGGGTGGAATATTTGCTGTATTCGCCACGACATGGTTTTAAATGGTTGGTGGAAACGCCTGAAGATGGTTGGAGCGTATCTGAAACATTGACCGATTTCCCACGATTAAACCAATATGGCGAACCGCAAGGTAGTCCAATGTTATATAGCTACGGTGGACGTGTGAGTTATGCCGCAGGTGCATTTTATTGGCATATTCGTGCTGGCGATGTCAATGTTTATCAAGATTATCAGCAAGGCAGTGGGAAGTTATGCAAGGAAATTTCACGCGAAGAATTGGCTTGGAGCAAAAGCACGCCTGTATCATTTAACCAAATCGCCACTTGGTTTAATTTAGATATTAAAGCTAATGCACCGAAATACAATGTCAAAATGACTCCCGACCCTGTATCCCCACAAATGGTTTGGTTGATGATAATTGTATTTGTTATAGTAAACCTACCCGCTTGGATAATGATGGGTGGTGATGATTTATTTTTCTCATTAATCATTTCTTGCATCATTATCAATATATTATGGAAAGGTGGTAATTCGTCAGATTAGTTTAAAAAATAAAAAAATCAATAACTTGCCGAAACGAATAACTCATTACCCATATTTACAGTATTGATTTAATAAACTTATTTTTCAGGCTAGACCTTTGCAAAACCTATTCAGGCAGCCTGAAAAATAGTTTTCAGGCTGCCTTACTTTATTTAATTAATATACAACAGTTGGCGCACGACCTTTTTGCAAATAAATAGTTGCTTCACGCGCTGCACCACTCAAAATAACATTTTCACTATGTAATTCTTCTCCATCATCCAATTGACGATACCGAACGGCATAAGTACCAAAATCCAAATTATCTAACACAATTTGGCTGCGCTCTTTAATAAAAAATGTACGCAAAATCTGTGGATTATCAATCGTATAAAGCTCCGCAAACACATCTGAGGTATTACGAATATTTTCCACTATTACCCTACTTGTGCCATTAATACCACGAACTTGTTCATAGCCATCAATGTAACCTGTATTTTGTGGAAAGGGCATGCCATTAGGTGCTGCAGTTGGACGAACATAAACTGTAGGCGTCATGGTTGTTGACGCAATCATTTGCTGATGACCTATTGACATAGATGTACCATTTGCTAATGCACCCATCATTTCAGGCTGCATTTGTGCATGATTGGCAACAGTTGTATTGGGTACTGATGTAACATCTTGTCGCTGATGAAAAGCATTCACTACTTGCCAACATAACAACGCAGTCAATACAGCGCAAAATGAAACCATACCCATCAAAATTGCTCGTCTTTTCAATACCGAATTACCTTTCAAATCCGACATCATTGCCGATGTATTTTCACGTGCTTTGATGACCAATTGATATTCAGTTTCCGCTTCAATTCGTTCTTGTTCCGCAATCCAACGGTCGTGTTCAGCGCGGCGTTGTGGGTCAGATAACACATCATAGGCGCGGTTGATAATTTGCATGATGCGGTGTGCATCAGGACTGGGGTTGTAATCAGGGTGATATTGTTTAGACAAACGGCGATACGCGCTGCGAATGGTTTCCGCATCAGAATCGCGTGAAATATGTAAATTATCGTAGTGAGTACGCATTATGATGTTGTTCCTACTGCCAAAACGCCTTGATTTGCCAAAGCATCGGCTCGTTCATTTTCAGGGTGTCCCGTGTGTCCACGCACCCACGTCCATTGAATATTGTGTTGCGCCGCTAATGCGTCCAACTTTCTCCACAAATCTTCATTTTTTACAGGCTTTTTAGCGGCGGTTTTCCAACCATTTTTTTTCCAGCCATGTATCCAATTTTCCATGCCATTTTTCACATATTGTGAGTCGGTACAAATAACCACATCGCAGGCACGTTTCAAGCAAGTCAATCCTTCAATAATCGCAGTCAATTCCATGCGATTGTTGGTTGTATCCGCTTCGCCACCAAAAAGTTCTTTTTCATGTGTACCATAACGCAAAACTGCACCCCAGCCACCCACCCCTGGATTGCCTTTGCATGCGCCGTCAGTATACAAATAAACGGTTTTTTCCATTGCGATTCCCCAGCAAAGAGTGTTAAAAGTAGCCAAAATCAGGTAAACTTCGCACCGCGCTACCAAGCTGCACTCGCAGCCTGAAAATACAGCGTATATTTTACACGATGCGTCTCTTTTTTATCAGCGTTTATCGCGGAAAAATTCTTCTACCGCTTCGTGAAATAAATCAGCGTAAACACCATTGGAATAATTCAATTCTGCCACTTCATCTTCAAAGGCAGCCTGAACCGATTCCACCACCGTTTCCGCCAAATCTTGCGGAAGCGCACGCAAAAAACCTTGTAGCGCAACCGCCAACACACGATTTTGCATACGCAACACATCATTGGATTCTTCCAAATAATCCAAGCGTTGTTCCAAATTTTCCATGCTGACAGCCTTTCCTGTTAAAAAGGCAATATTGTAGCAAAAACCACCTTAATACGGACACCTAAATAATGACCCAATTTGATACCCATAGCTCATCTACCATGATTTTTACATTGGAAGATGACCCCGTTGAAACACCAACTCAACCCATTGAAACGCCTTCCGATAATCTCATTGATTTACCCAATGAAATCCAAAACAATGAAGAAACAGAAACCGATTGGGAACGCAGCCTGAAAGAACTTCGCAACCGCAAACAACAAGAAAGCGAAGAAACTTTTGAAGACAATCTATCCAACATAAGCGATATTACTATTGCACCAGCAACCATTCCTGCTGTTACAGAACCCTTAATCACAAGCACAGAATATGCCAAACCAGAACCACAAATTCAACCAGAACCCATGAGTTTTGGTGACCACGAGTTAGACGCCGCCTATCGTGAATTTTTACGTCAAGCCGAAGCCGAACACAATGCTAGCGAAAGCATTGTAGAAGAGGAAATTGATGTTTTAATACAAGAAGATTGGCTCAATGCGCAAAGTGCTTTGCAAAGCGAATACATGCGTAAAAATGCTACACTCAACGAAACCATTGTAATGGAAAATGTTGAACATGAAAGCGATTTGGTTTCAGGCAGCCTGAAAACTGGCAGTACCACATTACCGTCCTACGCCATTCATGTTTATGCCCTACCCGATTTGCCGTCCACTCGCCGCGTACGTGTGATTTCCGAACAAGAATTGATGCAGGGTATTCGTGATAAATTAAAACCGCATTTAAGCAACGCTGTTGCAGGCATGGTTCGTCAAGCCTTGCAACGCAAAATGGCGATGCTCTCGTATGATTTGCAAACCATGTTAAACGAAGAAACGCCGCATGTTGTACAAGATGTGTTAGACCACAATCTTGATGCTATTTTCCGTTCAGTTAAAAATAGTTTGCGTGAACAGAAAAAATAAACCCAAAATGCAGCCTGAAAATGGTTTTCAGGCTGCATTTTGGGTTTATTGCATAAAAAATAACTCAAACCTATTGACACATACCCAATAATCAGCGTAAAGTTACGTCATTCATTTTTATTCATATTGCGAACCTAATCATGAAAAACTTTGTTTCACACGCTACTTATTACTGGTGGTACTGCCCTTCGGAGCGGTACGCTTTTTTGTGCGTGTAAGTTAAGCACACAAACAAAGTTCTTACCGCCCCGATAATCAACATCGTGGCGGTTTTTCTTTATCCATAGCGTAATCGCCCGATGTTTCCCCAATATCCACACAAGATTTCACAAGGAAAACATCATGAAAACCGCTGCTTTACCTCAAACATCTTTTACAGCATCTCATAATCCATTACGCCATTGCTGCTTGATTACCGATGGCAACACCCACCGCAGCGATTTGTGCCGCAACACCATTGGTTTCACACACCCCGATTTAATCAGCGAAGCCATGCTGCCTGAAATTCGCACCGTCGCCATGATGATTGCTGCAATGCGCCACGATTTCACACAACGCAGCCCAGAAACATTTACCGAAGAAGCCGATTGGTTTGCTGCTCGCATTATCGTATTGCGCGCGCGTGCTTTTCATTTAGATGTGCGCTTGAACGATATGTTGCAAATTGCCAACCAACGCGCCCAAGCCTTTGCTGCGGAACATCATTTGCCATTTCAGGCTGCCCAAATTCGCGCCAGTTTGCATCACAAACGCCCTGCCAATATGTTGTTGATGGAATGTGATTTGGCTACTGAAATTCAAGAAAATGTGTTTAGCAATACACAAAATGTGCGTCAAGAAATTCGTTTACATGCATAAATATAGTGGATTCAATTTAAATCAGGACAAGGCGACAGCGACCACCGTGTACACATAGTACATAAGGGGGCTAGCAACGCCGTACTGGTTTAAATTGAATTCACTATATTTTTCAGGCTGCCTATGTTATTTCTACAACATAGGCAGCCTGAAACGTATTAACATTATATTTTATGATGCCAAAAATAAACGATAGGCTTCATTATCTGTTTGTTCTTCAAACGCATAACCCAGATTATCCAAAAATGCATCAAACGCAGCATAATCCGATTTCGGCACATCAATCCCCACCAAAATGCGCCCATAATCCGCGCCATGATTGCGATAATGGAACAAGGTAATATTCCAATCACTTTGCATCTGATTCAAAAATTTCGCCAATGCCCCCGGACGTTCGGGAAATTCAAAACTAATCAACCGTTCATTTTTTACTTTGTGCGTGCGCCCGCCAACCATGTAACGCAAATGTACTTTTGCCATTTCATCGTTACTCAAATCAATGTGTGGCAATTGGGCTGCCTGAAAATCAGCATGAATTTTTTCACGGTCAGATGAGCTAACAGTTTGAATACCAACAAAAATATGTGCCACCGTATCATCGCCATAACGATAATTAAATTCGGTAATATTGCGTGAACCAACCACATTCACAAATTCACGGAAGCTGCCTGCACGTTCGGGAATGGACACGGCAAAAATTGCTTCATGTCCTTCGCTCAATTCGCTGCGCTCGGAAACATGGCGCAAACGGTGGAAATTCATATTTGCGCCCGATGTAACCGCAATCAAGGTTTCATTTGCCACATTATTGCGAGAAACATACGCTTTTAAACCAGCTAATGCCAACGCACCCGATGGTTCGCAAATGCTGCGCGTGTCATCAAAGACATCTTTTAATGCACCACAAACTGCATCTGTATCCACCGTAATAATATCGTCCAATAAATCACGACAGAGTTTAAAGGTTTCCTCGCCGACTAACTTCACCGCTGTGCCATCAGCAAACAAGCCTACATCTTTTAATGCCACGCGCTGCCCTGCAGCGATAGAAACTTTCATCGCACAACTGTCATTGGTTTGCACACCGATGACTTTGATTTCGGGGCGAACTTGTTTGATAAACGCCGCCACGCCCGCCGCCAAACCGCCACCACCAATGGCAACAAAAATAGCATGAATCGGTTTGGCATGTTGGCGTGCGATTTCCATGCCGATAGTGCCTTGTCCCGCAATCACATCGGGGTCGTCAAACGGCGGAATATAGGTCAAACCGCTTTCAGCAACCAATTTCATGGCGTGGTCATACGCATCATTATAGGAAACACCTGCCAAAACCACATTACCGCCACGCGCACGCACGGCATCTATTTTGATTTGCGGCGTGGTTTCGGGCATGACGATGGTGGCGGTGCAGCCCAATTTTTGTGCTGATAAAGCCACACCTTGCGCGTGATTGCCTGCGCTGGCGGTAATCACGCCTTTTTGCAAAACGTGTTCAGGCAGCTTTGCCATTTTGTTGTACGCGCCGCGAATTTTGAAGGAAAACACGGGTTGCAAATCTTCGCGTTTCAAATAAATTTTGTTGTTTAAACGGCGCGATAAATTCGCCGCAAAATCCAACGGTGTTTCATCCGCCACATCGTAAACCGATGAAGTCAAGATGCGTGTCAGATAATCGTGATATTGTGGAAATAAATTAGGATTCATGATTGTGAATGAAGATTATGGTTAGGTTAAAAAAGGATTGAGTTTAGGCGCATCATGCGACAATGGCAAGTCAATATAGCCGTAGAAGTGAAAATGTCATACAAGGAGGCGAACCAACGCTGTAGTACTTTTCAATTTTGTGACTATATCTTATTTTTATGATAAACAATATACAAAGGCAGCCTGAAAACATATTGTTGTTGTGTTTTCAGGCTGCCTTTTAGTTTTTACAGGAAATGTGTAATAGATTGGATTAACACAATAAGCCAGCGTTTGGTACTTTATTCCGTCAATTCCAAAACCGTTTCCGTTTCTTGGCGAACACGCGCCCATAATTCAGGATTATCCGCCAAAGCTTGATGTAAAGACGGCACCATTTCCGCCAATTTATCCACCCATTCATTCAGGCAGCCTGAAAAACATTTTTGCAATACTTCCAACATCGCCGATACTGAAGTAGATGCCCCTGGGCTGGCACCCAATAATGCCGCCAAAGAACCATCAGCCGCCACAATCACTTCTGTGCCAAATTGTAATGCGCCCACTTCTGTTTCCGTGTCTTTGATGATTTGCACACGCTGTCCCGCCGTCAGTAAATCCCAATCTTCATCACGCGCATCGGGGATAAATTCGCGTAATTCCGCCATGCGTTCAGCTTTGGATAGCATGACTTGTCCCAACAAATATTTGGTCAATGCCAAATTTTTCGCACCTGCCGATAACACGGTTGCCAAATTATCCGCTCGCACCGAAGTCAGCAAATCCAATATCGAACCTTCTTTCAAAAATTTTGGCGTAAAACCCGCGAATGGTCCAAACAATAAGGCTTTTTTGCCATCAATAAATCGTGTATCCAAATGTGGCACCGACATCGGTGGTGCGCCCACTTTTGCTTTGCCATACACTTTGGCATGATGTCGCGCCACCACCGTTTCATTGCGGCATACCATAAACAAACCGCTCACAGGAAAACCGCCAATATGTTCGCTTTCTGGCACGCCCGATTTTTGTAAGAGATGCAAACTACCGCCGCCACAACCAATAAACACAAATTTTGCCCGATGTGTTTTCAGGCTGCCTGAACCATCTTGCACGATGATTTCCCATTTGCCATCTGTCGTGCGATTTAAATCTTTTACTGTATGATTAAAATGAATAGCGGTATTATTTTGTTGCAAATAATCAAATAGTTTGCGCGTAATCGCACCAAAATTCACATCGGTACCTGTGTGAATGCGCGTGGCGGCGATGGGTTCGTTGGTGCTGCGATTGTGCATCATCAACGGTATCCATTCGCGCAAAGTGTCGGCATCTTCGGCAAATTCCATTCCTGCAAACAATGGATGTTGCGACAATGCTGCGTGCCGTGTTTTTAAAAAGCGCACATTGTCTGCGCCTTGCACAAAACTGATATGTGGCAAACGGCGGATAAATTCGCGTGGCTGGCTGATGCGTCCGTGTTTGACCAAATATGTCCACATTTGCAGCGATAATTGAAATTTTTCATTGATGTCCACCGCACGATTAATGCTGACGCTGCCATCGGCTTGTTCGGGCGTGTAATTGAGTTCACACAAAGCGGCATGTCCCGTGCCTGCATTGTTCCATTCGTACGAACTTTCTTGCGCGGCGGCAGATAGTTTTTCAAAGACCACCATGCTTTTTTCAGGCTGCAATTCTTTGAAAAATGCGCCCAAAGTGGCACTCATAATGCCTGCACCGATGAGTGCAATGTCGGATTCTGTGGTTTGCATGATTGGGGTTTCCGTATAATAAAAATCGGGTGGATGATAGATGATATCGGGGTTTCAGGCAGCCTGAAAAATTTATTCCTGTGGCTGTTGCCCACTACGCGCCAATTTTTTCGCTTCACGTTCTGCTTTCAGAGCCGCTTCACGTTTACGCGCTTCCTTGAGCCAGCTTTCCCATTGTTTCGGCGTTTCCAGCGTAATGCGCCCAATCGCGCCTTCACGGAAATCGGTCAAAATATTTTCGGCGGCTTTTTGATAATTCACGCGTCCGCCGCCAAGCAATGCGCCGCGTTTTTTCGCAATCCATTCCAGCCACGCCACATCGTCCCAATGGCTAGACGGGTCTTTGTCTGCCGCATAACGCATTTGTAATAAAGGCAAATAATGGCGGCGCAAATAATCCAGCAATTCCAACGCCACTTCCTCCTCGTCCAGCGCATTGCGCCCGACCGCGCCCGAAGCCGCCAAATTGTAGCCACTTTCTTCCACAATAATCTTGGGCCAAAGCATCCCAGGGGTGTCGTACAACCAAAAATCGTCTGCCAAAAACAAACGCTGTTCCGCTTTCGTAATCCCCGGTTCATTGCCTGTTTTGGCGGATTTTTTGCCTATCATGCCATTGATGAGCGTGGATTTGCCCACATTCGGAATGCCGCAAATCATCACACGCAAAGGCTTGTCCAAACCCTTACGATTGGGCACAAGCGCACGACACGCCGCCGTGATTTTCGGCGCGGCAGATTTTTCCGAACTGTCCAGCGCAATCGCGTTGGTGTTGTCCAAAGCATTGTAATGGGCTAACCAAACTGCGGTGCGTTCAGGGTCGGCTAGGTCTTGCTTATTTAAAATTTTCAATTTCGGCTTACCTTTGGCTAATTGCGCCAACAAGGGATTTTCGCTGGAAGCAGGTAAACGTGCGTCCAGCATTTCAATCACCATATCCACTGTTTTAATGCGGTCGGCAATGGCTTTTTTTGCCTTATTCATGTGTCCAGGGAACCATTGGATTGCCATAATGTGTCTTTCTATATTGTTTAATTTAAATGATTTTCAGGCAGCCTGAAAGCGTTTCAGGCTGCCTGAAAAATAAATTAAGCGAATTATAACAATCTCACTTTAAATTGTATATTGTTATTCAAGGATTTAAAGTTTCGTATCGGCAAATAATATAGTGAAGTAAAATAAGAAAGATGCAAGGCGACCACGCCCGCCGTGTACAAATAGTACATAAGGGCGTGGGCAACGAAGCAGATTTCTTATTTTAATTCACTATAAAATGTTTCAGGCTGCCTTTATGGGTTTACCAAACCATCGCATAACCATGCAGCCAAACGTGTAACCGTATCACTTTGCGCCCATAAATACTGCTGCCAAATTTGTGTGATGCGTTGCCATTCGGACAAATCAGCCAGCAAAATCGCCCAATATTCAGCGCGTTGTGCTGCGGATAAAACAGATGCGCCATTTAATTCATTGGACAAAGCAGTCAAGGCAGCCTGAAACGAATTATTGGGAACGTGTTGCCAAAATGTTTGCCAAAATGCGTCCAATTTGTCTAAATGTGCCATTTCGGCTTGCGGATAAATATGCCACAAAAATGGTACAGCGGCGTATTGGGCGCGGATAAAACTGTCTTCGCCGCGTATGATGCTGATGTCGCTTGCCCACAATAATTCGTCAAATTGTTCTTGTGGTACAAAATCTTGACGAATGATTTTCAGGCTGCCTAATGTGTATTCTGTGTCTTGTATTAAGGCATTTTCGGGCAATAAAGCTGCGTTTTTCAGGCTGCTGATGATTTGTGTGCCTGCGGTGCGTAAGATAATCGGGTGTGATTGTGCGGAAAAAATTTCGCACCATTTCACCCAAATTTCGCTGGAATAACCAAATGCGAAAATGCTAATGGGGCTGCCTGAAACAGGTTTTTCAGGCTGTCTTTTTATCCAATCGGCATATTGATTGACATAATTTTGTTCGCGCAATAAACCGCCGCTTTGTGGCACAAATCCCATCTGCCAGAAATATTTTTGGCTACCATCGGCTTGAAAACTGGGCATGGTGTGGGTGCGGATTGCCCAATCTTCTGCGCTTAAATATTCCCAATTCAACCAAATGGGTTTCAGGCTGCGTATCAAATGCAATATATCTTCGGGTAAATCGCAAGCAAACATTTCTATGATGATATTTGGCATGGATGCAGCCTGAAAATCAGCGTATTCGCGTTCGCGCCAATCGCGCAAATGAATATGGCGATATTTGTTTGGTAATTGGGTCGGCGCATCGGGCAAAATGGTTTGCAGTGCGGTTACATCGTCCACAAATAGATAAATTTCCCAGCCCAAGCGTGTGTGCAATTCTTGCGCCAATCGCCATGACACGCCAATATCGCCAAAATTATCAATGACGGTACAAAATAGCCAACATACGGGATTTGTCGTAAAATGCGTGGGAGATGACATAATGCTTTATCGTCCAAGGAAAGGATTAAAAAAATGAAATTATTCAAATTATTAGCAGTTTCTGCTGTGTTGGTAAGCATGCCTGTTTATGCTTCTGATTTTGTTTCGCATAAAGATGATAAACCGCAAACCATGAACCCAACTGCCCAAGTACAAGTGATTAATTTTTGGGCAACTTGGTGTACGCCATGCCGCAAAGAAATGCCTGCTATGAGCAAATGGTTCATGCAAAAAGGCAAACCCAAAGGCGTAGAAATGGTCGGGATTGCTTTGGACAGCAAACCAAATGTGGAAAAATTTTTGCGTACCACGCCTGTGTCATACCCTATTTGGCGATATACAGGTAATAATAGCCGCGGTATGATGAAAACTTATGGTAACACGATTGGTGCCCTGCCCTACACCGTTGTACGCGCGCCAAAATGCAATATACAACAAACTTTGTTGGGCGAAGTAGATGGCGCGAAATTAGACCGTGCTGTTGCGGATATTCAAAGCAAATGTCGCATTAAATAATTTTTCAGGCTGCCTGAAATAAGAATTTTATTGATAATCTGACATTTTTTTGAATGAATTTAAATAGTGCATACAACTCGCAATCATTTTAAAAAAAACATCTTTCAGGCAGCCTGAAAACCCAAACCGAAAATCCAATTAAATATTTGTTAAATTCTATTAAATTTTCTCACATCTCGCGTTATACTGCGCACCTAATTATTTCTCTCACAAGGATGCACTATGCCGAAGGCAAAAACTGCCCCTATGCAACCCATGCCCAAAGCCAATGCTGCTTTTGCTATTTTACTGCTTGGCATGGTTAGTTATTTTATTTATTGGGGATTAGGATACACTCAATATCATCATGTTACGCTGTTTCTCATTGCCACATTATTCGGTGTATTTATGGCGTTTAATATTGGTGGCAATGACGTAGCCAATTCATTTGGTACATCGGTTGGTGCAGGCACCTTGACCGTTACACAAGCTTTATTAATTGCCGCCGTATTTGAAGTGAGTGGCGCAGTTATTGCTGGCGGAGAAGTAACCGAAACCATTCGCAGCGGTATTGTGGATTTGAATGCACTACCACTCAAACCGATTGATTTGATTTTGATTATGATGTCTGCTCTACTATCAGCAGCATTATGGTTACTATTTGCAACCAAAAAAGGTTTACCTGTTTCCACCACTCACGCCATTATTGGTGGCATTGTTGGCAGTTCCGTTGTGTTGGGTTCACAAATTTCCCAAGGCGATGGCAGTGCTTTGGCTATGGTTAAATGGAGTGAGGTGGGCAGAATTGCTGTTTCTTGGGTCTTATCCCCTGCCTTGGGTGGCATGGTTTCTGCGACCATTTTCTATGTCGTCAAACGTCAGGTATTGGATTACAACGTGCGTGTTATCGCACAACTAAAAGCCATTAAAGCAGAAAAAAAAGCATATAAAGAACAACATCGCCAACAATTTGCCGCATTAGATGAACAAGAAAAAATCCAAGTTGCCACCGCAATGGCGCGTGATGCAGAAATTTATGATGAACCCGATTACGACCCCAATGAACTAGAATCGGAATATTACAAAGGTTTGCATGAAATCAACACACGCAAAGATGCGATTGATACTTATCGTGCCTTGTACACATGGGTACCTGCTATTTTAAGCATTGGCGGTATGTTAATTTCTTCCATGTTAATTTTCAAAGGTTTAAAAAACTTGAATTTGGGCATGAGTGCTTTGACCAGTGCATTTTTATTATTAATGATTGGCGCAGGTATTTGGCTCGCCACATTCATGTATGCCAAAAACTTAAAACGCAAAGATTTGGATAAATCTACATTTTTGGTGTTTTCATGGATGCAAGTACTGACCGCCGCTAGCTTTGCATTTAGCCATGGCGCAAACGATATTGCTAACGCGATTGGACCATTTGCTGCAATTATGGATGTCATTCGCAGCAATGATATTAATGCTTCTTCGCCCATGCAACCTGTTGTTTTATTAACATTTGGCGTCGCATTAATTGTTGGCTTATGGTTTGTCGGTAAAGAAGTTATTCAAACAGTTGGTAAAGATTTGGCAGAATTACATCCATCTTCAGGATTTGTTGCCGAATTATCCGCAGCGACCGTAGTCATGGCAGCCAGCGTATTGGGTTTACCCGTATCCAGTACACATATTTTGGTTGGTGCTGTATTGGGTGTGGGCGTTATCAACCGTAATGCGAATTGGAAAATGATGAAACCTATTGGTTTGGCTTGGGTAGTTACTTTACCTGCTGCCGCCATGCTATCCATTTCTAGTTTTTTAATTTTACAAATAATTTTTAAATAAGAAATCAATAGGCAGCCTGAAACCTATTTTCAGGCTGCCTTTTTTAAATTTGAAAGCAAATAATGAAAATTCACACCAAAATATGCGGCATCACTCGCCCAGAAGATGCCATTACCGTCGCCAAATTAGGCGCAGATGCGATTGGCTTGGTTTTTTTTACAGGCAGCAAACGCTGTGTCAATATCGCGCAAGCACAAGAAATTGTGTGCGTTTTACCACCATTTGTTAGCGTGGTTGCCCTATTTGTTAATGAAACTGCCGAGCGCATTCACGACATTTTGACCCAAGTACCGATTGATATTTTGCAATTTCATGGCGATGAATCTCCCAAATTTTGCCGACAATTTCATCGTCCGTATCTCAAAGCGATACGCGTACAACAACCTGACGATATTCAGGCTGCCTTAACCCAGTTTGCCGATGCACGCGCAGTTTTATTTGACGCATTTGTCAATGGCGCATATGGCGGGACAGGGCATACTTTTGACTGGACAATGCTGCCTGAAAATCTACAAGGACATTGGATTTTATCGGGTGGTTTGCATGCCGATAATGTGGCAGATGCGATACGCACAACAGGTGCGTGCGCGGTTGATGTATCCAGTGGCGTGGAGCTTACTGCTGGAATAAAATCGCCCGAAAAAATGGCAGCGTTTATGCGTGCTATTTCTCATCTTTAAAATATATAGGCAGCCTGAAATATAAATTTTTCAGGCTGCCTATATATTAAGAACCTGTATTCACAATCTTAATAACTTGCTTTTATCGCCACTTTATGCGCCTACTGCGTTAACTTTTCATGCCAATATGTTCAATATTGGCATGAAAAGTCGCCTTGTATCCGCAAAAATTGGCAATACAATCAAACAATCAATCTTATGAATACAGGTTCTAAATTTGCCAATCAATCGGTGTTAAATTATGCGCTTGCAAATATGCATTGGTTTGCGAAAAATGTCGGCAACCAAAAAATCCACGATAAGCCGATAAAGGCGATGGATGCGGCGCAGTCAAAACCAAATGGCGCGTGCGGTCAATCATCGCCCCCTTTTTCTGTGCGTGGCTACCCCATAGCAGAAACACCACATTTTCCCGATACTGATTAATTTGCGTAATCACACGGTCGGTAAACATTTCCCAACCCAAATTGGCATGAGAATGCGCTTGATGTGCGCGTACCGTCAAAACTGTATTCAGCAATAACACACCCTGTTCCGCCCAATGTGTCAAACAACCGTGTTGCGGCATCACAAATCCTGCAATATCATCCGATAGCTCTTTGTAAATATTTAACAAAGATGGTGGCGGCTGTATGCCGTGCTGCACCGAAAACGACAAACCATGTGCCTGCCCCACATTGTGATATGGGTCTTGTCCCAAAATCACTACTTTCACATCAGCAAATTCGGTCAATTTAAACGCATTGAACACATCCGCGGCAGGTGGATAAATCACCTGCCCTGCTTCACGCTCTGCCCGAACCGTTTGCAAAATATGTTGAAAATAAGGCTGGGATTTTTCTTCGCCCAAAACATCGTGCCACGTTTGCATCACATTCTACTCAATTCACGTTGCAAGGCTTGGATATTTTGTTGTCTATCCAAAACTGCGCTTTCTAATTGGCGCACACGCGCTTGATGATTGGCATCGTTGGCACTAATCGCACGTCCATCAGCCAATGCTTTTTGCGCAGCAGACAATGCGCTACGTTCATTATCCAACTCCTGCTCCAAAATCGTACGGCGACCGCTGGCACGCGCAGCACTCATTTTGGGAATAGCAGGGGTAGTAGTTGCTGCAACTGCTTGCGGCACAACACGCGGTGCAACAGGTGCGCTACGGCGAACCGTTTGTGTGCGTGCAGGTGCAACCACTTTTTCGCTGTTTTCAGTTGCGGCAACCACTTTACGTTCAGGCGTAATGCTGGTGTAACTGCCAATTTTGCCCGTAATCCGTGCTCTGCCTTCAGTTGCTTTTTGGGGGCTGGACGTATAACAACCTGGCCCACAACTGTAAATTTCTGCGGTCGCCATATGTGATACAGTCAATAAAATCGTACTTAAAAGCAATTTTTTCATATTATTCCCTACTTTCAGGCTGCCTGAAATTCAGCATCAATCTGGTTATTAATCGTTTCCAAATCTTCTTGCCATTGCAACCAATCTTCTTCTAACTGTGTCAATTTTACTTTAATTTCCGCTGCTTGCGCCAATATTTCTTGCAACTTCGTTTTGTTTTCGGGTAAATAAGCACTTTCTTGCGACAAAAATTCATCACACGCAGCCTGTTTTTGCTGCAATGTTTCCATTTCCTTTTCCGCTTTATTAATTTTTTGCTGAATAGGTTTACAGCGTTTGGCTTTTTCTTGGCGAATTTGTGCTTCCAAGCGTTTCACGTCTTTGCGGTTTTGCGATTGCGCTGATTGTGCTGGCGCAACTGTCGCATTTTCCTGTGCCAAACGCCATGCGCGATAATCGTTCAAATCGCCGTCAAACTCTTTCAGGCTGCCTGCGTGAATCAATAAAAATTGGTCGGTGGTCGCTTCAATCAAACTGCGGTCGTGCGACACCAAAATCATCGCGCCCTGAAAACTCTGCAATGCCACCGTTAGCGCGTGGCGCATATCCAAATCCAAATGGTTGGTCGGCTCGTCCAATAGCAATAAATTGGGCTTTTGCCACACCAACATCGCCAACGCCAAACGTGCTTTTTCGCCACCCGAAAACGGTTCAATTTTTTGCGTTGCCATATCGCCAATAAAATTAAATCCGCCCAAATAGTTACGAATTTCCTGCTCTTTCACATCGGGCGAAAGCTGTTGAATATGCCAAATGGGGCTTTGGTCATCGCGCAGCGTATCCAATTGATGTTGCGCGAAATAACCGATGTTTAATTTGTCAGATTTGATGATTTGTCCGCTCACAGGTTTCAGGCTGCCTGCAAGGGCTTTAATAAAAGTGGATTTGCCCGAACCATTCACACCAAGCAAACCAAATCGCGCTCCATTTTCCAGCGATAAAGTAATATTTTTCAAAATAATTTCATCGCCATAACCCAAATTTGCCGCGTCCAATTTCAGCAAGGGATTGGGTAAATGCGTGGGCTGTTCAAATTCAAAACTGAATTCGCTGTCCAAATGCGCTGGGGAAATTAATTCCAATTTTTCTAATGCTTTCACGCGGCTTTGCGCTTGTGTGGCTTTGGTGGCTTTAGCTTTGAAGCGGTCAATAAAGGATTGTAAATGCTTAATATGTGCCTGTTGTTTGGTGTAGGCAGCCTGCTGATTGGCTAATCGTTGGGCGCGTTCTTTCAAGTAAAAATCGTACGCTCCACCGTAACTGTGCAATTTTTGCGCGGACAATTCCAGCGTGTGTGTGGTGGTTGCATTCAAAAAATCACGGTCGTGCGAAATAATGATTTGGGTACACGGCAGCGTGGCAAGATGGTTTTCCAGCCACAATACCGTTTCCAAATCCAAATGGTTGGTCGGCTCGTCCAACAACAATAAATCGGCGCGACACATCAAGGCTTGCGCCAAATTTAAACGCATGCGCCAGCCACCCGAAAAGGCTTTCACAGGTTTCGCGTGTTCTTCTTGCGAAAAACCAAGTCCGCTCAGTAATTTGGCAGCGCGTGCTGGGGCGGTGTAGGCGTCAATTTCATCTAATTTGGCGTGAAATTCGGCGATTTCATTGCCATTATTTGCCACTTCCGCCGCGTGTAAGGCAGCCTGAAACTGTTGCAATTCCGGGTCGCCCTGCAACACATAATCCAGCGCAGAGATGTCCAAAGCGGGGGTTTCTTGGGCAACGGCTGCCAGTTTCCATGTTTTGGGAATTTGGCAATCGCCGCTGTCTTGGCTGATTTCGCCTTTAATCAAGGCGAATAGGCTGGATTTGCCTGTACCGTTTTTGCCAATTAAGCCAACGCGTTGGCGTGGGTTGATGGTGGCGTTGGCTTGGTTAAGCAAGACTTTGGTGCCGCGTTGTAGGGTTAAGTTTTTGAGTTCTATCATAATGATTGGATTCAATTACGTGAAAATTTAAAGATATTTTAGACTAAAATCCTTGCAAAATATGAAATAGTAAGTTGAATTTTTGAATCCGACATTTTTTCATATTTAATAACCATTTGTTTTTATTTAAAGATTGTTAGATACGAGTATCCATCCTACAAGTTTTCAGACTTCCTTTTATAGTGAATTCACTATATATATTAAAAAAACTACCTGAAAAAAAATTGAAAAACATCGGATTTTGTTTGGATTTATTGCGACATTAAGCAGCCTGAAACCCTAATTCAAACCGCTTAACTGTTTTGCAAATCATACAAATAGTGATAATAACCATCGGGTTTTTGCAACAAACCGTCATGTGTGCCTTGCTCCAGAATCTTGCCCTTGTCCATCGCAATAATGCGGTGGGCGTGGCGGACGGTGGACAAGCGGTGCGCGATAATCAACACCGTGCGTCCTGCACAAATCGCCTGCATATTTTGCATAATCGCGCGTTCACTTTCATAATCCAACGCGCTGGTGGCTTCATCAAAAATCAAAATGCGCGGATTGGTAATCAAAGCACGGGCAATGGCAATGCGCTGGCGTTGTCCGCCTGATAAACCTGCGCCCTGTTCGCCCACAATCGTGTCGTAACCTTCCGACAATTCCATAATAAAATCATGCGCCCCCGCCAATTTGGCAGCCTGAATAATCATTTCCAAAGGCAAACCCGTGTCCGTCAGCGCAATATTGTCGCGCACGCTGCGATTCAGCAGCACATTCTCTTGCAACACCACCCCCACTTGGCGGCGCAACCACGCTGGGTCTGCCAAAGCCAAATCGTTGCCGTCCACCAAAACCCGACCGTTTTCAGGCACATACAATCTTTGCACCAATTTAGTCAAAGTGGATTTGCCCGAACCCGATCGCCCGACAATGCCCAAAATTTCCCCTGCCCGAATCTGCAAATTCAAATCCTGCAAAATCAAACGCCCATCGGCTTTGTATCTAAAATCAACGTGTTCAAACGTGATGTCACCGCGAATATCGGGCAACGCCAATTTGGAAGACGGATTTTCAGTCGGCGCATTCAAAATATCGCCCAAACGCGCCACCGAAATACCAACCTGTTGAAAATCCTGCCACAATTGCGCCAAACGAATCACAGGTGCCGCCACTTGTCCCGCCAACATATTAAACGCAATCAATTGACCCACCGTCAATTTGCCTTCAATCACCAAACGCGCCCCTATCCACAAAGTCGCCACCGTAACCAATTTCTGCACCAACTGCACGCCCTGTTGCCCAATCACCGCCAATCGAGTTACTTTGAAACTCGCATTCACATACGCCGCAAGCTGGTTATCCCATTTGCGTGTCATTTGCGGTTCAACCGCCATCGCTTTGACCGTGCCGACCGCCGTCATGCTTTCCACCAAAAACGATTGATTGTCGGCATTTCGCGAAAATTTCTCATTTAAACGTGCGCGCAAAATCGGACTGATAAACGCCGACCAAAACGCATAAGCAGGCAATGAAGCCAACACCACCAAAGTCAAAGTCGGACTGTAATACCACATCACAATCAAGAAGATAAACGAAAATGCCAAATCCAATACCGAAGTCAAAGCCTGACCTGTCAAGAAATTACGGATTTGTTCCAATTCGCGTACCCGCGCCACAGTGTCGCCCACCCGTCTGTTTTCAAAATACGCCAAGGGCAAAGCCAATAAATGACGAAACAGTCTCGCGCCCAATTCCACGTCAATGCGCGAAGTGGTGTGAGCAAAAATATAGGTTCGCAAACCGCCCAACACAATTTCAAATAAGCTGACCACCAATAGCGCAATCGCCACCACATCTAAAGTGGAAAAACCTCGATGTACCAACACCTTATCCATCACCACTTGGAAGAACAAAGGCGTAATCAGCGCAAAAATTTGTAGCACCACCGAAACAATCAAGACTTCAATAAAAATGCGGCGATATTTAATCACCGCAGGGATAAACCAAGTAAAGTCAAATTTCGCCAAACTGCCCAAGATTGAAGCGCGCGATGCCACCATAATCAGGCAGCCTGAATACCGTGCCGAAAATTCTGCCGCATTCAAAACCGCAGGTTTATTGTGCTGCAAATCCTGAATCAAATATTTGGCATCATCGCCCGAACCGTCTGTTTTGGCCAAAATAAAATGGTTGCCATCATCACACCACACCAATGCAGGCAGCGTAGCATAAGGCAAACGTGCCACCGATTGTTTGACTACTTTGGCTTTCAATTCCAATTTTTTTGCCGCCAACAGCCATTCGGTTTGGCTTAAATCGCCATTGAGGCTGCCTGAAACGGAGAAATGGTGCTGAATGTCAGCGGGGTTGGCAGCAATACCATGATAGTGGGCCAATACAATTAAGCCGGCCAAAGCAGGTTTAGGAGTGGAGGAAGAAGCCATAGAATAACCGTTTTGTAAAAAAAGAATAAGAACAGCGCAAGAATTTTAACGAACATTGATATACAACGCAATGATAGAAATGATAAAAAAGATTTGACAAATTAAGATAATAAGAGTAAAAAATCATAAATTGATTTAGGCTAAATAGGCAATAGATTTATTCAAACAAGATTAGAGATGTGATTGAGAATTGATTTGCAACTTGTGTTTTTAAGTGTATGTGTGCATTACCATTTTTTCAGGCAGCCTGAATAAGGGGGATTTGAATGGGAAATGATGAGGCTGGAAACACAGAACGCGTGGGTGCGAGCACCCACCCTACGCTTGCTAACATATTGTTTTAAAGTGAAAAATTCCATTTCGGGCTGCCTGAAATGGAATAATGTAATGTGTACAAAACCGCGTGGGTAACGAGTTGCCCACTCTCGTATCTACGCTTGCTAAGTTAGTCATATATAATTAGGATATTTTATGAAAAAATGCATTTTTTAATACTCTCTTTGCTGCTAACAGCATGCCCCGGTGTCGATTCTCAAACTTATCAGGATTCATCCAAGATTGCAAAAGCATTTAGAAATAAATTCGGTTCTTTAGAGTGCACTGCCGGAGTAGATAATGGATACAATACAGTACTTATTCAAGTTTATGGAAAGTACAGTGATGATACTTATTTATACTTAATAACAGAGATAAGAAACTATCATTCAGCCAATCCCAACAGGGATAAAAATATTAAACTTTATTTTCATAAAACGCATTATGAAAAATTAGCAGAGCAGGATAAGCAAACATATCTAAATTATGGAATTTAAGTAACAATTTAATATTTTTTGGAGACTGAGATTATGAGTAAATTTTATGTTGAATTACGTGTAGATGTAGGTGGAGACGACATATCCCACATACTTTTATTGTTTTAACCGATACCAATGGTAAATCATATGAGTACGGTTTTGCTCCTGTAAAACCGTCATTAATTAATCATGGCAAAATTGATACGGATCCAGGTCATGAATATCAATTTACCACAGGAAAAATTCCTGTTTCTGAGCAACGTTTTAATGATATAAAAAGCAGGGCGGAATATGATGTAAAACATCCGCCATTCTACAACCTTCCCTTTGGTTCTCATTGCGGAACTTGGGCCGCTAATAAACTAGGTATTCCTGATACTTCATCATTGGCTCCATTTGCTAGTGCTATAATAAATAGTCCATATACACAAGCCATTGCTGTCTCAATTGCTCAACAAGTAGCAATTGAAGTTAATGGAGATAATGAACCAACAAGCAATCCGTCGCCCTCCTCTCCAAAATTACCTTTCCCATGGCAACAACCTTACGACCCCAGCTGGAAAGGCATTCCATTTCTCCCGAACCCATTCGTACCCGACGGCTTTGGAGGTTGGTTTGACAACGGACACCAATGTGTTCGCCCATGGTATGACCTTCCTTTCCGTTTTGGCAAATACCACATCGTAGATCCATTGGCATTGGATTTAGACGGCAACGGCATTCAAACCACCGCCACCACAGGTTTTTCAGGCAGCCTGTTTGACCATAACAAAGACGGCATTCGCACCGCAACAGGTTGGGTGGCAAGTGGCGATGGCTTGCTCGTGCGCGATTTAAACGGCAATGGCATGATTGACAATGGTGGTGAATTGTTTGGCGACAGCACTGTATTGGCAGACGGTACTTTGGCGCAGCATGGCTATGCTGCATTGGCAGAATTGGACGACAACAACGATGGTGTGGTGGATGCCAACGATGTCGCTTTTGCCACTTTGCGCGTATGGCAAGATGCCAACCAAGACGGTATTTCCCAATCCGATGAATTACACACTTTGACAGATTTGGGCATTCAATCGCTCAATACTGCTTATAAAGACGTGAGCCAAGATTTGGGCAATGGCAACAGCATCGCCCAACTGGGCAGCTATACCAAAACAGACGGTAGCACCGCGCAAATGGCAGATTTACTGCTGGCAAATGACCATTTGTACAGCCGTTTTGCCGACCGCATTGAATTAACCGCCGAGCAAAGCCAAGCTGCTAATTTGAGCGGCATTGGTCGTTTGCGTGATTTGCGTGAAGCAGCAGCATTGTCGGGCGATTTGGCTGCGGCTTTGCGTGTTTATTCGCAAGCCAGCACCAAGCAAGAACAACTGGCTTTATTGGACAACTTGGTACACGAATGGGCAGAAACCGACCCACAATGGGGCAAACGTGAATTTGCATTAGCCACAACTTTTACAGAAACGCGTAATCAAGGTCGTGCATTAACGCCATCTCAAGCTAAACAACTAGGTAATGTGTTAGTTTCTTTATCTAATGAAACACGGGCTGCAATGAGTGTATAGATAAAGAAATTAAAATTCGGTACACAACCAAGTAAAATAAAAAAACAAAGAGTGAATGCAATCCAATAACCAATCTTGACGTAAATGTTTAATCCAAGCCCAAGTGTGCTCAATTAAATTCAAATCAGGACAGTATGGCGGTAACCATAAAATCACATGCCCTGATAAAACAATAAGCTCTTGAATGTCCTGACGTTTGTGAAAAGTCGCATTATCCATTACCAAAACACTGTTGGGCGGTAATTGTGGCAGTAAAACGTTTTGAACCCATGAATAAAACACATCTGAATTGATGCTGAATTCATACAAACCCACTGCAATCAATTGATTTTGGTACAGTGCGCCAATGGCATTGGTTGTGTTTTTGATTTGCCAGTTGTGATTGCCATGACAAACTTGTCCTCTTGGCGCATAGGCATAAGGACGATAAGTTTGGTTTTTAAAACCACTTTCATCAATATAAACAATAGGACGTTTCTCTTGCTCATACTGTTGTTTTAATGAGAGAAATTGTTCAATTGTTTCGGGTTGAGCTTTGGGGTGTTTAAGAATCTTTTTTTTGAGTGATTTTTAGCCGTTTAAGTGCCACACCAATGGCTCTTTGTGAACAGTTAAAGCGAACAGCGCGTTCTCTTTGAAAATCATCAGGAAATTGTTCTACGTCTTTTCGCAATAATTCATCATTGATTTTATTGGTTCTTTTGGGGTAGGGTTTACGTTCAATGCATTTTTTCCATAGTTGAATGGTACTGCGACTGATGCCATATTCCGCTGCCAATTCACGGTAGCTGTAACCCGAATTTAATTTTTCTAAAATCATTTGGCGATAATCTTGTGAATAAGCCATAACTGTTCTCCTGTATGTACCGTTTATTTAATTCTACACCTATAGCTCGCGACCGCATGGCGGTATTGGATGCATTCACAGGACAAGACAGCAGCCGTTTGTTCTTGTTCAGTGAAGATGATGCCAAAAAAGTGTTAAAAATCACAAATGATACTTATGCTAGCTTAACCGATAATATTTACAAAGGTTTGTTGTTTCAAACTCGTTTGCAACCCTATTTGAATGAAATTGCGTTCAAAATTGAGGATGAGCAATTTGCTTTGGATTTCTCTCGTGTGATTGCCACATTCAATCAAGTACACGAAGACAATCCACAAAAAGCAATGGTGGATTTGGCTGAATTGATGGGCTATGGCAAATTTGAGCTAAAACAAACAGGGCTGCCTGAATTGTTGGCGACTTATTTTGCACTTGCTGATGAATCTACATTGGCTGATGTTGTACCAATGTTGGATAAGAAAGTGATGGAAACTTTGGATTTGCATTTTGCTAATGTAGAACAAGCCAATGTTTCAGGTAGCAGTAAAAATGATTTCTTGATTGGCGATAAAGCAGATAATATTTTGAACGGCAGTTCTGGCGATGACTTTTTAATTGGCGGTGCAGGCAATGACACTTTAAATGGTGGTGCTGGTTCCGATACATATGTCTTTGCCAAAGGTCATGGTCAGGATGTTATCAAGGATTATGGTTCGGAGTCTAATGTATTGGTATTTTCTAATGTTTCCTTATCAGAAATAAATTTATATAAACAAGGTTCAAATCTGCTTTTGAGTCATAAAGATAGCCAAGATACGGTATTAGTTAATAACTTTTTCAGTAGTACTTACTACCAAGTTGAAAAATTGGTATTTGAAGACCAAACCGTTAATCTGAATGCAACAGAACTGAATCGTGTGTTATCGGGTGCAAACAATATGGTCAATGCGATGAATGCTTTTGGTGCCGATATGGTTTCTGCAACAAATTGGCAATCAGATGAATTGAAACATATTCCAACTTTATTGGCTGTATCTGTTTAATGTTTGATTAAAGCTGCCTGAAAATGACTTTTTCAGGCTGCCTTTAACAATGACTATTTCATGTTTTATTTCCAAATACCACCCATAGACATCATCTGTTGTGCATAAGCTTGCATCTGTTCAACTTCACTCAATTCAATTCCTTGTTGTGTCGCAAAACTTGCCCTTGACCTAATTTCAAAATATCGTTACCAAAACTATCGTAAATACGGTCATTACCATCACCTAAATTAAACAAGTAGGTATCATTGCCTATACCACCTTCTAAACGGTCATCATTTTTGCCACCTTGCAAAATATCATTTCCTGCTCCGCCAACAAAATAATCTATGCCTGAAACCTTTGCAAACCCCATTTTTTGAACTTTTTTGAAAAATAAATTCCTTAAAATTCAAAATATTAAAATTTTTAAAAATCAAATTTTAGGGGTTTTGCAAAGGTTTCTGCCTGTATTACCAATAAAAACATCATCACCGTTACCACCATAAATTTATGAAGTTACACAAGCATAATTATAGTGGATTCAATTTAAATCAGAACAAGGCAACAGCGACCGCCATGTACACATAGTACATAAGGGAGCTGGCAACGCTGTACTGGTTTAAATTGAATTTACTATACAATACAAAATTTTCTGTTTACGCAATATCCAAACTTCGCGCTAAAATCTGACGTTTGCCATCAGACGCGGCTGGCGAGACAATGCCACCATCTTCTAGCGCTTGCATCAAATTGGCGGCGCGGTTGTAACCAATACGCAAATGCCGTTGCAGCGCGGAAATGGAGGTTTTGCGACTGCTAACCACAAATTGTACAGCTTGGTCAAACAAATCATCGCCGCCATGCTGATTGGCTTGAGGATTGATGAATTGATTGGTTTCCAATGTGGCTTCACCTGTCAATATGCCTTCCACATAATCAGGTTCGGCTTGCGCTTTGATAAATGCCACTACATTATGCACTTCATCATCGCTGACAAATGCGCCTTGAATGCGTTTGGGTTCAGCCTCACCTGGTTGCAAGAACAGCAAATCACCTTGTTTCAACAAATCTTCCGCGCCCATTTGGTCAAGAATGGTACGGCTGTCAATGCGGCTTTGCACGGTAAATGCCATGCGCGTTGGCACATTGGCTTTGATTAAACCTGTAATCACGTCCACACTTGGGCGTTGGGTGGCGATAATCATGTGAATACCTGCCGCACGTGCTTTTTGTGCCAAACGTGCAATTTGGGTTTCCACCGCTTTTTTCTCGGTCATCATCAAATCTGCCAATTCGTCAATCACAACAACGATTTGCGGCAAGGTTTCCAATGGTTCAGGGTCATCGGGATTTAAGCTAAACGGATTAGGAATGGGTTTAGCAACTTTGATGGCAGCCTGAATTTTTTCGTTATAACCAGCTAAATTACGCACGCCAACGTGTGCCAGCAAACGATAACGTTTTTCCATTTCTGCCACACACCAATTCAAGGCATTGCCTGCTTCTTTCATATCGGTAACCACAGGGCAAAGCAGATGCGGTATGCCTTCATAAACCGATAATTCCAACATTTTCGGGTCAATCATAATAAAGCGCACTTCATCAGGTTTGGCTTTATATAACATAGACATAATCATGGCATTAACGCCAACCGATTTGCCCGAACCTGTCATACCGCCCACCAATAAATGCGGCATTTTTGCCAAATCACCCACAATCGCATTACCCGCAATATCCTTGCCCAAAGCTACGGTTAATTTGGATTTGGCTTCGGTAAAAATTTGCGCCTTTAAAATTTCCTGCAAAACTACTTCTTGGCGATGTTCATTGGGTACTTCAATCCCCATCGTGTTTTTACCCAAAATAGTTTCTACCACGCGGACAGATTGAATTTTCAATGAACGCGCTAAATCTTTGCTTAAATTGACAATTTGACTGCCTTTTACCCCTTTAGCAGGTAAAATTTCATAGCGTGTAATCACAGGACCTGATGTTGCTTCCACCACTTCCACATGGATACCAAATTCTGCCAGTTTTTCTTCAATCAACTGTGCCGTTTCGTCCAATTGTTCTTGCGACATGGTTACAGGATTGGGATTGGGTGTTTTCAGGCTGCCTAATACAGGTAATTGATATTCCCCATGCTCAGGCTGCATCACATCATTTGTGTCCGATAGCAGCGAATCTGTGGTTTGAATAGCAGGTTTAGTCACTTGCAATTGTCGTTTCTTGGGAGCAGGAACAACATTTTCAGATTGTTCCTGCTCCATCGTATGCTTTACCGCTAAACTGCGATTACTCATACTACTGACAGGTGGCGTTACAGGTGCAGACACAATTTGTTCCGCTTCCAACACACTGCGAGGCTGTACAATTTTGCTTTCTAAACCTTTTTCAGACTGCCCATCTATTTTTTTCTTACTGTCTTTATCATGAAAAATCTGCTGAAACAATCTTTCCAACTGATTGCCCAAACGTTCCATAAAATCTAGCCATGAAATCTGTATCAATAAAGAAAACGCAAGCATAGAAATAATGAAAAACAGAGCAACGCTACCAGTGGCACCCAAAGCATGGTTTAATCCAGAAGCAATCATGGAGCCAACAAAACCACCTGCGCCCAGCGGCAAACTTCTATCCAAATCTGCACCAAATGCAAATGCTTCCAATACAGGACTGGTCAGCAACAAAATACCCAAGCCCGTACCCGCAATCATTGGATTATACGGTTGCGTACCTTTGTCCAAAATCGGGCGGAAATTGCGATACAGCCAAATGCCTGCCATACCGACAAACCACCATGCCGACAAACCGAAAATATAATACAAAATATCGGCAAGATATGCCCCTGCTAAACCACCGACATTCATAATTTCGCCTAAACGCGGAATGCTGCGCGACCACGATGGGTCTTTCATAGAAAAAGTCAGCAATGTCAGCATCAAATACCCTGTTACCACCAACAAAAATAACCACAGTGTATCGCCAATCAAGTTTCGGTCGCGTTCGTTTACGCTAGGTTGCTGCAAAGCAGGAACTTCGGCTGGTTTATTGAATGCAGCAGGCGTTTTAACTTGAATATTGCCAGAAGCTGTTTTTTTGTTTGTAGATACGGGTTTCGCAGGTGGCGTTTTAACCATTGCCGATGCCACTTTACTTTTGGATTTATTGTTTTTAGCAGTTGTTTTACCTTTTACTGCGCTCATTTTGATGTTGGGCGTGGCTGCTTTATTGTTTTTATTTTTAGATTTAAATAGGTTTGAAAGATATTTAGACATGGTTCGCAGTTATAAAATTAAATAAAAGGCAGCCTGAAAATAAACAGGCTGGCAAAATATTGAAAATAGGCGATTATAGCGCATTTTTATGGTGTTTGGGCGTGTATCAAAAATACGCTGCACGGTGTTTCAGGCTGCCTTATTTGTAGAAATTTCCGAAGGCTAATAACAGCACAGAGGTATTTATAGTCGTTTAAAATAAAGGTAACAGTAATCGCCGTGTACACCTAGCTGGCAATACTGTATTATTTTTATTTTACCTAACCATCATTCCAAAATGGATAAGAAAGCGAGCTTACTGCAGTTAAAAAAACAACCGAGAATGACACACCTCCTCTGTCATTATCTTCCAACATTCTGAGATTTCCCCTAGATTCATACAAAATCCCCCCACAAAGTTTGCATCGCCGCAATCGCCGCCAAACTGGCTGTTTCGGTACGCAAAACACGCTGTCCCAATGTGATTGCCTGAAAACCTGCATCAAATGCCGACTGTTCTTCCGCTGCCGTCCAACCACCTTCTGGACCAATCATTAAATGCAATTTTTGCGGAGCAGGCGAAATATCGCGCAAGGTGGTGGCACGATTCAAACTCATCAACAAATGCAATTCATCGCGTGGCATCTGCGCCAAATAATCTTTCAGCGACATAATCGGCAATACTGCTGGCACAAAATTGCGCCCACTTTGTTCACACGCGGCAATCACAATATCTTGCCAACGTTGCACGCGTTTATCCGCCCTCTCGCCCGATAAACGCACCACGCAACGTTCACTGATAATCGGCTGAATGCGTGATACGCCCAATTCCACGCTTTTTTGCAGCGTGAAATCCATGCGCTCGCCGCTGGAAATGGCTTGTATTAATTGAATATTTAATGGGCTTTCACGATGGGCTGTTATTTCTTGCGTGATACGGCAACTGGCATGACGTTTACCCACTTCGCTGATTTGGGCGAGATATTCTTTGCCATCGCCGTTGAATAAAGTTATCGCATCGCCCGTATTCAAACGCAAAACGTGAATATGGCGAATAATATTATCGGGCAAATCTAGCGAAGTTTGCGGCGCAAGTGGGGCGGTTAAATAAAATCGTGGCATGATAACTGTGTTTAAAAAAATAAAGTTAAAATGATTTTTCAGGCTGCCTATCAATAAAATAATGCAGCCTGAAACCAAGTTTTATGTAGCCAAAACTACATGAATATTATGATAATGTTAAAATTATATCCTTTGTTTCTATTTTATCAAAAAAAGCCATGAAACCCATAAACACTTTGACTTACCTTGTCCGCGAAGTCGCCGCCAGCGAAATGATGCCATATTTTTTGAAAACGGCACATTCGCGCAAAGATGATGGTAGTGTGTTATCGCAAGCAGATATGGCAACACAAAACGCATTGGTTTTCAGACTGCCTCAAATCATCGCTGCGCCTGTGTTGGGTGAAGAAATGTCCGCAGCACAGCAACAGCAATTATGGCAATCAGCAGATGTCGGTTTGTGGGTGATTGACCCGCTGGACGGCACAAATAATTTTGTTAATGGCATTCCGCATTTTGCCATATCGGTGGCGTATGTGCAGGGTGGTCGGGCTATGCTGGGCGCGGTGTACAATCCTGTGTCGGACGAATGTTTTTATGCGGTGCGTGGCGAAGGTGCGTGGCTCAATGATACGCCCTTACCCCTGCGGCGCGTTTCTAAAAAATTACACGAAGCGGTGGCTGGTGTGGAAACCAAGCGATTGCGCTCGGCGAAATTAGTCAATAGTATCAATTATTTTCTACCCGTTGGCACGATGCGGAATATGGGCAGCAGCACTCTGGATTGGTGTTATTTGGCTGCTGGGCGATACGATGTCTATGTGCATGGCGGACAAAATTTGTGGGATTACGCCGCAGGTGCGCTGATTTTGGAAGAATCGGGCGGTTTGCTGACTACGTTGGAAGGCGATGATTTTTGGAGTGGTTTGCATGCATTCAAACGTTCGGTTATCGCGGCAGGGCAGCCTGAATTATTTGAAAAATGGGTGGCTTGGGTGCGAAAAAATCAGTGATTGGGTGAGTTTGATAAAATCACGCAATACACAGTACATCTGTGGTTTGGATACTACTACCCAACATTTCTTGTGTAATTCAAAATTGGTCGGACTCAACAATCTGATTTACATATCATTTTTCAGGCAGCCTGAAAGCCTTTTCATTAAAGGAAAATATCAAAATGGAAAAAAATAAAATTACCGTTGAATTATTAGAAAAAGTTATTTCCGTTTTGGGGGAAAAATCAAAAATAAATGAATCTTTACGAGAGAAAATAAATAATGTAATTTTCATTTTAATTTTAATGAAAAACGACGATGACTGCTGGTTGACACTTTGTCCATTTAATTATGGCTATATTGGAGAAAAATTTTATACATCTTTAAAAAGAATTAGCGAAAACAATAAAGACGCTTTTGATGAATATTACTTTGACCATATATTTTTATTTTCTATACGTTTTTTAAGAGAAGCAATGATAAGCTTACAACGTAAACATTTATTTAATTATCAAAATTTATATGATTCTCATGACTTTCAAGCTATTTGGACAAAGTTTAAAACTCTAACTACTGATTATGTAGCGGATGCAGGATTAAAAGAACAATTACTTTACATTCAAAATGAATTGGATTATCAGATTTTAAACCATTATTTAGGAGGCAAAGAATTTCAGGCAATGGCTGACTTTGATGAAAATATCAAGAAAGCAAAAAATCAAATTCATGAATTAGAGAATTTAATACAAACATCTCGCCAAGAATTAGAAAGCCTTATAGACAAAACCAATAATGAAGCCAATGCAAAAATTCAAGAAGTACAAAGATTAGAAACATCTTTAAAAACGTATAAAGAAGGTTTTAATTTTGTTGGCTTATCCAATGGTTTCAGCAAATTACTGGAGAAAAAAGAAACCAGTAAAAATTGTATATTTTGGTTATTGAGCCTAATTGGCGCATTTATTATTAGCGTGCCATTTATCAAAATAGTTTCAGAAACAGAATGGACAAATATAACGTGGCAACAATTATTAATTAGCATCGGTTTGGAATTTGTTTTAATTTACTTTTTCCGAGTAATACTCAATCAATATCGCGCGGTTGAAACCCAAATTATGCAATTAGAATTGCGTTTATCACTTTGTCAATTTATTCAAGCATATGCAGAGTATGCAAAAGAAATCAAAAAGAATGATAAAGACGCATTAGAAAAATTTGAAAATCTGATTTTCAGCAGTATTTTATCCAATGACAATAATATCCCCAGTACTTTTGATGGCATGGAACAAATTACTCAATTAATTAAAGAACTGAAAAGTAAGCCTTAACTTTCAGGCTGCCTGAAACTACTTTTTACATCAAAATTTGTTAAAATGCTGATGATTTCACACATCAGCAGCAACTTTTTCTTTTTGTTTATTTTTTGGAGCGAGAAAAATGTCCCAATACGTTTATTCCATGTTGCGCGTGAGCAAAGTTGTACCGCCGCAAAAAACCATTATCAAAGACATTTCCCTGTCCTTTTTCCCAGGGGCGAAAATCGGCTTGCTGGGCTTGAACGGCGCGGGCAAATCCACCGTTTTGCGGATTATGGCGGGCGTAGACAAGGAATTTGAAGGCGAAGCCGTGCCAATGAGCGGCTTGAAAATCGGCTATTTGCCGCAAGAGCCTGAACTTGACCCCGAAAAAACCGTACGTGAAGAAGTGGAAAGCGGTTTGGGCGAAGTGGTTGCCGCGCAAAAGCGTTTGGAAGAAGTGTATGCCGCCTACGCCGACCCTGATGCCGATTTTGATGCTTTGGCTGAAGAACAAGGGCGTTTGGAAGCGATTATTGCCGCTGGTTCGTCCAGTGGCGGTGGCGCGGAACACGAGTTGGAAATCGCCGCCGATGCGTTAAGGCTGCCTGAATGGGACGCGAAAATCGCCAATTTGTCGGGTGGCGAAAAACGCCGCGTGGCTTTGTGCAAATTGCTGTTGTCCAAGCCCGATATGTTGCTGTTGGACGAGCCGACCAACCACTTGGATGCGGAATCTGTTGAATGGTTGGAACAATTTTTGGTGCGTTTCCCTGGGACGGTGGTGGCGGTAACCCACGACCGCTATTTCTTGGACAATGCCGCCGAGTGGATTTTGGAGCTTGACCGCGGACACGGCATTCCTTGGAAAGGCAATTATTCGTCTTGGTTGGAACAAAAAGAGCAGCGTTTAGCCAACGAAGCCAAATCCGAAGCCGCACGCATTAAAGCGATGAAACAAGAGCTGGAATGGGTGCGCCAAAACGCCAAAGGTCGCCAAGCCAAATCCAAAGCACGTTTGGCGCGTTTTGAAGAAATGTCTAATTACGAATACCAAAAACGCAATGAAACGCAGGAAATTTTCATTCCTGTCGCCGAGCGTTTGGGCAATGAAGTGATTGAATTTGTGAATGTTTCCAAATCGTTTGGCGACCGCGTGTTGATTGACGATTTGAGTTTCAAAATCCCAGCAGGCGCGATTGTGGGCGTGATTGGCGCGAACGGTGCGGGTAAATCCACTTTGTTCAAACTGATTTCGGGTAAAGAGCAGCCTGATTCGGGCGAAGTGAAAATCGGGCAAACCGTGAAATTGTCTTTGATTGACCAAAGCCGCGAAGGTTTGGGCAACGACAAAACGGTGTTTGACGAGATTGCCGAAGGGCGCGATATTTTGCAAGTGGGGCAATTTGAATTGCCAGCGCGCGCGTATTTGGGGCGTTTCAATTTCAAGGGCAGCGACCAAAGCAAGATTGTCGGCAATCTGTCGGGCGGCGAGCGCGGACGTTTGCATTTGGCGAAAACGCTGATTGCGGGCGGCAATGTGTTGTTGTTGGACGAGCCGTCTAACGATTTGGACGTGGAAACTTTACGCGCGTTGGAAGACGCTTTGTTGGAATTTGCAGGCAGCGTGATGGTGATTTCGCACGACCGTTGGTTCTTGGACAGAATCGCCACGCACATTTTGGCGTGTGAAGGCGATTCAAAATGGGTGTTTTTTGACGGCAACTATCAGGAATACGAAGCGGACAAAAAACGCCGTTTGGGCGAAGAAGGAGCGAAACCGAAACGGATTAAGTATAAGCCTGTAACGCGATAAAAATAGGTAGGGTGCAACTGGTTGCACCCTACAAATATATGATGTTTTCAGGTTTCAAATTAGTGTTCATTACATTAATGTATATGCGGAAAGATATAGTTATGCCGTCTGAAAAGATTTGGATTTTTCAGACGGCATAATTTGTTTGCAAAATTGAAACCTTTGCAAAACTCCTAAAATTTGATATTTAAAAATTTTAATTTTTTGAATTTTAAGAACTTTATTTTTCAAAAAAGTTCAAAAAATGGGGTTTGCAAAGGTTTCAAAATTAGAAATGTTTTAAACAGCGTGGACAATGATTTGAGTAACCTTGTTCTTTTTCAATTATTTTAAAACAATTATAAATTGAGGGGAAAATCAGGTAATCTAAAGATAACATCCTCCACAGTTCCTCTTGGATAACAAATTTCTTTAAAAGTTTTAGCATAATCAAAACTATAAAATAATCTTTCTTTATCTCCTGCGTAACCCATCTCAAGAATCAAACAATCAATACTGCAATCTTCCAAACTACCTGTTTTCATTCCCATATAAGTTGTCTCGATAGAGAATATATTTTTTAGTTTACAAGATTCATAGGCAGATAAATCAAAATCAGCCATACCAAAATCTTTTCCATCAGTACCTCCCGCATAATCTTTATCTTTAAACGAAGCTTTTAAATTAGGGAAAACAGTTGATAAAGCATAGTATTCACGAGGGCAATGCTTAGGATAAATTTCGTCGCCAATAATAATTTGAACTCTGCCAAATACAAAGGGCTCATTGATTAAGTCAACTGTCCAAATAAAACCAAATGTTTTATCTTCATTACTAATTAAATTCATTTTTTCACCCTAATAAACGATTTTTCTTTTGATCTAGAAAAGAGCTACGTAAACGTGACTTTTGTAGCCCAGCAAGAGTAGGGTGTGTGCCCCAGCACGCACGCGTTTGAACAGTATACAGGGTATCTGGATTTAGCTTTTATGAGAATAAATGCCGTCTGAAAAATTTGATAACTTTTCAGACGGCATTGGGTTATAGGCCATAGAATGCGTGCGTGCTGAGGCACGCACCCTACACATGGATTTTAAGTTGCGTGCAGGCTACGGCTTGCTAGGACAGCCCCATGTTTTTTTATACTCAGCCTTAATACGAGGAATATCCTCAGGGCAATATTTCTTCATTTGAGAAAATTGGAAAAATGGTATATCAAACGGGCTGCAAGATTGCGAGGTAAGCATAAAATCTCCTTATTTAATTCCCCAATGACCACATCAATAATGGTAATTGAGCTATTGCGACAATCGGAAGAAAAATAATTGAAGCAGGTTCTTTTACAACAATATCCATAGCACGCCCTACGATCGTGGATGACTTAGTCTGAAACCACGTATCTTGCGTGGCTTTAGCAATTTCAAACGGTTGGCTAAATTTGAATTTCTGCAAGATTTCCTCTCGATTACTGATCGAAATTACTTGCCCGCCATCTAATATTCCCCAAGCATATAACGCATCTGAAGGTTCATTGTTTTCACGCCCGATACTAAATGGTGCTTGATCTTTAATTTTCTCTGCCGAGAGTAATTGCTGTCTTTCTGTGTTCGATAGTCTATTTGCAGGCATGATACCCCGATAAATAAAAGTCACCACAGGTTCTGCGTGCTTATCTTTCTTCTTTAGCCAAATTTCAGGATAGCGATCTGTAAGCTTTTTTCTATAAACTTTATCAAAACTCGCAATAGTTGAAAAAGCATCAATATTCTCTTTCCCTTCAAACGCATAAGAATACGTTTGCCCAATAACAATTAATTTATTCTCCATCACACCTGCGGCAAGAATTTTTTCATCATAAAATTGCACAGTTCTATGATCTTTCGTTGATGTACAGGCAGCAAGAAACAAACTGACTAATAACAGTATTTTATGAAGCAATTTCATCATAAATTCCTCTTGTTTATCGTGTAACTTGAGTTATTTAAGCATTATATTTGCGAAATAGCAAGCGGTTGAATTTGTAAAATTTTTGGGGCTGTCCTAGATAACTAACCTAAACTTCTCTTAACTAAGAGTTTTAAAAAGGAAATTTGAGATTTCAAGTCACTGTGATTAAAACGCCATTCGCATTCCTTCAAATACAGCTCAAAATGGGCTTTGGGAATGCCGTTAAATTTACGCAAATGGCGTTTTGATTGGCTCCAAAAATTCTCAATTCCGTTAATGTGATTGTGATTTTCAGCGAAGTGCGTGCTGTGATTGATGCGAAAATGATTAAATTCGCTCACATCAAGCACATCATAGCTTCGATAAAAATCGGTTTAACAATGCTGTCCGGCTTCACTTTTTCCCGAATAATCGGCAAAAGTGTGGCAAATTGCGTGTTCGGTACGACAACGGTATAAACCTTGCCGTCACGCTTTAAAAGCCCAAACACGGAGGTTTTACCTGCTGCACCACGACCTTCGTTTACCTTTGCGAGCACCGCCGAAATAGCTTTCGTCCGCTTCAATTTCGCCCTCAAACATTTCCAAATGAGGGCTATGTTGATAGGTGAGTAGTCGCAAACGGTGAAAATAATAGACTGCGGTGTTTTTGTTTACATTTACCAACTCAGTTGCAGTTCAAGCAGTTACGCCTGCGACAAACAGCTCAATGAGTTTATGTTGTTTGTACTGGCTTAGACGACTTTTTCTCATTGGGTTATCTTAACCTAAATGGAAGTTTTAGTCGTTATCTAGGACAGCCCCTTCTTCAATTAGCATACGCGTGGTGGCATCGTGTTCTGCAGTGACAATTTCTACCCATTGATTGATGCCTGTGCGGGCATTTTTTTGCAATTCATAATCGTTTTGCAAAGCTTCACGCAAATTGTTGCCAATGTTGGGTTGTTTAACGGTAAAGCGACTAATGGCACCTGCTAAGGCATTGTTATCTCCTGCTGCTGATACAGCCGCTCCCAATATTGCATGAGCAAGAATATGTGCACTCGTTCCTTCTGCTTTTTTCTCTTTAAAATATTGCACAATACGGTAAGACACTTCAGGTGCAGCAGTAGCTGTTGCTATACCTAATACACGATCACTTGGTATACTCAAACCTGAAGCAATAGCATTGAGTAGAACTGTCCATTTTGCCATTGGTTGATTTGAGCTTCAATGTCGGCTTTTTTATCTGGGTCTTTGGTATGTTTTAGTTGAGTTTTAAGTTCATCAATATACTGATTGATTTCTTGATTTGCCGTCTGAATATTTTGGCTGAAGCTTTTGCTCACAACAGTTTGAATATTCAGTTCACTTTGAATAGTAAATGAGTAGGTAAGCATTTAGCTTAATACTTGCTGAAATCTTTTGGAGCAATATTATGATATTTCAAACACATACGTTAGTTTTCGCTACTGAAAAAATTGCTACGCGCCATTATCCAGCGCAAGGTAACACGGTTTTTTTATTGCACGGTGCAGGTAATGCCAATCAAGCAACTTTGTACAAAATTGCTCTATTTTTGCAACAAAAACAATTTAATACCATCAGTTTTGATTATTCGGGACACGGCGAAAGTTCAAATGAAAAACCATCTTCTATATTGACGAAAACTGAGCAAGCCCGTGCTGTCATGCAATATTATTCACAAAATCATCATAAAATTCATTTATTTGCGTGGAGCATGAGCGGACAAATTGCTGTGAATTTGCTGGAAAACAATCCGCAAATTGTTTCGCTGACTTTGTTTGCCCCCGCTTTGTATGCAGAAGATGTGATGAAGGTTGAATTTGGCGCGGCGTTTACCCAAGCCATTCGTGAATACGGCAATTGGCAGCGCAGCAATGCTACGCGGATTTTGCCGCATTTTTCAGGTTGCCTGAATTTGGTTCGCCCTGAAAACGATGCGATTATTCCTCCCGAAGTTAGCCAAATATACCGTGAATATGCGCCACCACATTTTCAGGAAATTATTTTGCCCCATGCACCGCATACTTTAGGTGCGTGGTTTGATGAAGATGTGAGGCGGTTTGAGAATGTGTTTCGGCAAATTCGGTTTTTTCAGTAAGCTTGGTCGGATACGCGTATTCGATATTCATTTTTGATGAAATATAGGTGTAGAATTAAATAAACGGTACATACAGGAGAACAGTTATGGCTTATTCACAAGATTATCGCCAAATGATTTTAGAAAAATTAAATTCGGGTTACAGCTACCGTGAATTGGCAGCGGAATATGGCATCAGTCGCAGTACCATTCAACTATGGAAAAAATGCATTGAACGTAAACCCTACCCCAAAAGAACCAATAAAATCAATGATGAATTATTGCGAAAAGACGTAGAACAATTTCCTGATGATTTTCAAAGAGAACGCGCTGTTCGCTTTAACTGTTCACAAAGAGCCATTGGTGTGGCACTTAAACGGCTAAAAATCACTCAAAAAAAAGATTCTTAAACACCCCAAAGCTCAACCCGAAACAATTGAACAATTTCTCTCATTAAAACAACAGTATGAGCAAGAGAAACGTCCTATTGTTTATATTGATGAAAGTGGTTTTAAAAACCAAACTTATCGTCCTTATGCCTATGCGCCAAGAGGACAAGTTTGTCATGGCAATCACAACTGGCAAATCAAAAACACAACCAATGCCATTGGCGCACTGTACCAAAATCAATTGATTGCAGTGGGTTTGTATGAATTCAGCATCAATTCAGATGTGTTTTATTCATGGGTTCAAAACGTTTTACTGCCACAATTACCGCCCAACAGTGTTTTGGTAATGGATAATGCGACTTTTCACAAACGTCAGGACATTCAAGAGCTTATTGTTTTATCAGGGCATGTGATTTTATGGTTACCGCCATACTGTCCTGATTTGAATTTAATTGAGCACACTTGGGCTTGGATTAAACATTTACGTCAAGATTGGTTATTGGATTGCATTCACTCTTTGTTTTTTTATTTTACTTGGTTGCGTACCGAATTTTAATTTCTTTATCTATATCATCAAGATGCCGTCTGAAAGGTTTCAGACGGCATTTTATTTGGGGCTGTCCTAGATAACTAGGGAAATCTAATTTCAGGTTAGAATAATCCCTATGAGAAAAAGTCGTTTAAGTCAGTACAAACAAAACAAGCTGATTGAGTTGTTTGTCGCAGGTGTTACCGCACGCACAGCAGCACAATTAGTTGGCGTTAATAAAAACACAGCTGCCTATTACTTCCACCGTTTACGCCTACTCATCTATCACAACAGCCCACATCTAGAAATGTTTGATGGCGAAGTAGAAGTTGATGAAAGCTATTTTGGCGGACAACGTAAAGGCAAACACGGTCGCGGTGCAGCTGGCAAAGTAGCTGTATTCGGGCTTTTGAAGCGAAATGGCAAAGTTTACACCGTTGCTGTACCCAATACACAAACCGCCACTTTATTGCCGATAATCTGTGAGCAAGTGAAGCCTGACAGCATTGTTTATACCGATTGTTACAAAAGTTATGATGTGCTTGATGTGAGTGAATTTAGCCATTTTCGCATCAATCACAGCACACATTTTGCGGAACGACAAAATCATATTAACGGAATTGAGAACTTTTGGAGTCAAGCAAAGCGCCATTTACGTAAGTTTAATGGCATATCCAAAGAGCATTTTGAGCTGTATTTGAAGGAATGCGAATGGCGTTTTAACAACAGTGAGATAAAGTCTCAAATTTCTATTTTAAAACAATTAGTAAAGCAGGATTTGTTCTAGTTATCTAGGACAGCCCCTTTTATTTTATGCAAAATTCAACAGGAATGGATATGGCATAATCAAAGCGTCTGTAAGTTAACGTTGCTATGGCGTTGAGCAAAATGTTTCAGAAAAAGCAAACGACAGCATCATCGAGTAATCAATTGAATCCACTATAGTTGTTTGAAATTAAAATAATACAGCATTACCAGCTCCCTTATGTATAGTGGATTCAATTTAAATCCACTATAAAAAGCTTTCACCTGAAACTTTATTTTGTTTATTCTCCTGCCAAAGCAATCACTTTTTCAGGCTGCAACTGACGTAAACAATCGGTATGCCCTAATGGACATTCGCGTTTAAAACACGGGCTACAATCCAAATTCAACGTGGCGATTTTTGCTTTATCACTCAATGGTGGAGTATGGTCAGGACTGGATGAACCATAAACCGCTACTAATTTGCAGCCAACTGCCGCCGCAACGTGCATCAAACCGCTGTCGTTGCAAACCACCAATTCCGCGCACGCCAATAAATCTATCGCTTCTGCCAAACTGGTTTTACCGCATAAATTCACGCAAAGGCAGCCTGAAAGCTGATTGACTTGTTCCGCAATCTCAAAATCTTTTTGCGAACCAAATAACCAAATTTGATAACCTTGTTGCGCGTAATATTGCGCAGTCGTAGCAAAATGTTCGGGTAACCAGCGTTTAGCTGAACCGTATTCCGCGCCTGTGCAAAACGCAACAATCGGTTTATCTTGTTGCAAATCATGTTTGGCAAGCGCAGCAGCTTGGTCGGCAGCCTGAATCGTGAAATGTGGCTGAGAAGATTTGCCATTAAACGCAGCTTGATTTTCGTGCGCCAATGCTGTGTATCTGTCCACCATTAACGGTAGCGCGGTTTTGTCTAATTTGCGAATATCGTTGAGCAACAAATAACGGCTTTCGCCCACATATCCCGTGCGTTGTTTGATGCCTGTTGCCACCGCAATAATCGCCGATTTGATTGACCCTGGTAACACAATCACTTGGTCATAACCGCGCTTACCCAATTCACGCCCTACTCGCCAACGTTCGCGTAATTGCAACGCACCATGTCCAAATGGATTATCTAAAATGTGCTGCACTTCGGGCATACGTTGATAAACCGCTTGCGACCATTTGGGTGCGAACACATCTATTGTGCAGTTGGGATGCAATTCATGTAAACGACGCAACATGGGTTGTGTCATCACACAGTCGCCAATCCACGATGGACTGATAATTAAAATACGTTTGGACATGATTTGAGATAAGAAAAATGAAAAGATTATAGCAAAAGGCAGCCTGAAAAATAGATTATTTATCTAAGGAGCTAATGACAACAAAGTAGTGTTGTACTCAGTTTGGTTTTGCCCAGATTTGTCCAATTCTACGTTAAAGATACTTCCTAATGAACGGCATTGGCTCGCATTCTATAGTCGCTTAAAATAAAAATAGGACAAGGCAACCACACCCGCCGTGTACATCTAGTACATAAGGGTGGGGGCAACGCAGTAGTATTTTTAATTTTAAGCGACTATACATAGTCAGCTAAAATAAAAATAAAACAAAGCAACAGAATCTCCGTATACAAATCGTACATAAGAAAGCTGGCAACACTATATTATTTTTATTTTAGCCGACTATATCTAGCAGTCCACTACGCTCGCCATCTTGAATTGAATATATTTATCTGTAAAACCAATATTCACACCAATTATAATGAATTCAATTTAAACCAGTACAGCGTTGCCAGCCTCCTTATGTTACTCGGTATACACGGCGGTCGCTTTCGCCTTGTCTTGATTTAGTGAATCCACTATATCATTAACTCTACTAGTTATTTAAAAGAAAAGCAGCCTGAAAACCTATTTTCGGGCTGCTTTCTCACAATTATTTGCTTACCAATACATCTTTTAATGCTTTACCAGCAGTAAATTTAGGTACGCGAGCTGCAGGAATAGTCAAAGGTTCTTTGGTTTTTGGATTTAAACCTTGACGTTCTTTACGTTCCGCTACTTTGAATGTACCAAAGCCCACTAATGTAACAGCGTCATCATTTTTCAAAGCAGTTTTTACCACTTCAGTAAACGCATCCAAAGCCTTGCCAGCATCGGTTTTGGTCAAACCAGATTCTTTTGCAATCGCATCAATCAATTCAGATTTATTCATACAAGTTCCTCTCATTAAGGAGTCAAAAATAAGGTAGAACGCCCGATATTTGGGCATCTAGGGAAATTTTTTATTGCGATGAATTTATATCAAGCTGCTGCAATGTGTGTCAAGAACAAAATGCATGGGTAGCGATTTTTGCATCGCCACCAGCATTTTATGCAACACATCATCAATGTTTACGCGCTTTTTTGTTTGATTGTTCAGCATCCGTTTTAGCAGAATTTTCAGGCTGCATTTCTGCTACATACGGCTCAGGCTGCCGCTCTAAACTCAATTCAAACACTTCATCAATCCATTGCACCGCGTGGATTTCCAAACCGTCTTTCACATTTTGCGGGATTTCTTCCAAATCTTTCACATTGTCTTTTGGAATCAAAACGTGCTTGATGCCACCGCGCAATGCCGCCAACAGTTTTTCTTTCAAACCGCCAATCGGCAACACTTCACCGCGCAACGTGATTTCGCCCGTCATCGCCACATCGGCGCGAACGGGAATGCCCGTCAAAGCGGAAACCATAGACAAAGTCATCGCAATGCCTGCGCTGGGGCCGTCTTTCGGCGTGGCACCTTCGGGAACGTGAACGTGCATGTCGTTTTTCTCGTAAAAGTCGGGCGCAATCCCCAAACTTTCCGCGCGTGAACGCACCACAGACCACGCCGCCGTGATGGATTCCTGCATTACATCGCCCAATTTGCCCGTGCGGACGATGTTGCCCTTGCCTTTGAGCGCGACCGCTTCAATCGTCAGCAATTCGCCGCCGACTTCCGTCCACGCCAAACCTGTTACTTGACCGATACGGTTTTCGCCTGCGGTAACGCCATAATCAAAACGGCGCACGCCCAAAAATTCGCCCAAATTATGCTCATCAACGCGCAAAGTTTGTGCTTTTTTGCGTGATTTTGTGGCTTTCAGGCTGCCTGAAAGCTCGTTTTGAATCACGGCTTTGCGACAAATTTTGGCAATTTCACGGTCAAGCGAACGCACGCCCGCTTCACGTGTGTAATAGCGCACAATGTCGCGCACGGCGGTTTCGTCAATCGCCAATTCGCCTTCTTTCACGCCATTGCGCTGCATTTGTTTTGGCACCAAATATTGCATGGCGATGTTGATTTTCTCGTCTTCCGTGTAACCCGACAGGCGGATAATTTCCATGCGGTCAAGCAAAGCAGGTGGAATATTGAAACTGTTGGACGTGGCAATAAACATCACTTCGCTCAAATCAAAATCCACTTCAACAAAATGGTCGGCAAAGGCGGTATTTTGTTCAGGGTCAAGCACTTCCAACAAAGCGGCGGCTGGGTCGCCACGAAAATCGTTGCCCAATTTGTCAATTTCGTCCAACAGGAAAAGCGGGTTTTTCACACCAGCTTTGACCATATTCTGCATGATTTTGCCAGGCATGGAACCGATGTAGGTGCGGCGGTGTCCACGAATTTCGCTTTCGTCTTTCACGCCACCCAAAGCCATGCGAATGTATTTGCGCCCTGTGGCTTTGGCGATGGATTCGCCCAACGATGTTTTGCCCACCCCCGGTGGTCCTACGAGACACAAAATCGGGCTTTTCAATTTATCGGTGCGTTTTTGTACCGCCAAATATTCCAAAATGCGCTCTTTGACTTTTTCCAAGCCGTAATGGTCTTCGTTCAGCACCAAATCGGCTTTGGTCAAATCTTTGGAGATGCGCGTTTTTTTCTTCCAAGGCAATTCAATCAGCGTTTCAATGTAATTGCGAACCACAGTCGCTTCGGACGACATCGGCGGCATCATTTTCAATTTACGCAATTCGGACAAGGCTTTTTCTTCGCCTTCTTTGCTCATGCCTGCGTTTTTGATTTCTTGCTCCAAACGCAACAATTCGCCTTTTTCGTCTTCTTCGCCCAATTCTTTTTGAATGACTTTGATTTGCTCATTCAAATAATAATCGCGTTGGTTTTTCTCCATTTGGCGTTTGACTTTGCCGCGAATGCGTTTTTCCAACTGGGAAATTTCCAATTCACTTTCAATTTGCGCGAGCAGGTATTCCATGCGCTCATCTACATCAACCAAATCCAGCAATTTTTGACGCTGTTCCAATTTTAGTTGTAAATGTGCGGCAACCAAATCAGCCAAACGACCATTTTCTTGAATATCATTCAGGCTACCTAATACTTCTGCAGGAATTTTTTTGTTCAATTTAACATATTGTTCAAATTGACTCATCAAACTGCGGCGTAAAGCTTCTTGGTCGGCAGGATTTTTTTCTACATCAGATAAAATATTGATTTCTGATTCAAAATATTCGCCATTGTCTTGCACGGATACGGCTTGGGCGCGTTGCTTGCCTTCTACCAACACTTTGACTGTGCCATCGGGCAATTTCAAAACTTGCAAAATTTCAGCAACAGTTCCTGTTTCGTGCAAATCTTCAGGGCTAGGGTCTTCATCCGAGCCGTTACGTTGTGCCAATAAAAAAACGGTTTTATCGTTTTCCATCGCAGTATTGAGCGCGGCAACTGATTTGGCACGCCCAATAAACAACGGTAATACCATATTGGGATAAACCACCATGTCGCGTAAAGGTACGGTTGGCATGATGGTGGCGGATTTTTTTCTTGCCATAATTTTTCTCTTAATGTTTTTTAATAAGTGATGCGGTAAATGGGGGATAGGCAGCCGATTTCAAGAGGTTTTCAGGCTGCATTTTATATATTTTTCAAAAAGGCAGCCTGAAATTATTTTTTTCAGGCTGCCTTTGTCTTTTATATCATCAGCGTGGACGACCTTTAAAACGCGGTTGCTGTTGATATTTTGCCATTTCGCGTTGTGCGGCTTCTTTGGTTATTCTGGCGCTCAGCTGTTTTTCAGCTTCTTGTACAGAACAGCGCATGGCTTGGCTAGCAATCAGTAAGGCATCTTTGCGTGCTTGTCCACCTGAAAAATACATGCGACGCAAGTCTGCTGGATTAATTTTGCCACCTTTCAAATCAATATTGAATTTGGCAGCACTGGCGATTAATTTCTTTTGTTTCCAATACATTGTGCCTGTGGCAGTACCCACGATTGCTGCCACACACAAAATACCAATCAAAATTGCCCAATACCATGCCGCGCCTACTAAATAGGCAATCAATGCAAATATGGCTGCCATGGCAATCCAAATTAAAACGGCTTTTTGTCTATCCATTTTGGTGTTTTCCTTATGAAATAAAGTAAAATATTTTTTCAGGCTGCATTGTATCGCATTTTATAGGCAGCCTGAAAATCATGTTGCCAGTTGCAATACTAACTGCCGAAAACTTGTCCACGCATCGCCCTCTTCCGCACCTTTAATTTGGCGGTCAATTTGCGCACATTCTTGCAATGCGTTTATCAATTTGCTGGGCGATAATCGTGCAGCTGCTTTCGGAGCAAGAGTTTGTTTATCGCCCCACAAACGCAATTCATTGCGTACACTCTGCACGCTTTTGCCTTGTTTGATGGCTGCTGATAAACGGATTAAGGTTCGTATATCTTCTGCCACCGTCCACAACAATAACACGGGTTCATCGCCTGCCGCTTCCAACCCATCTAACAAACGCATCACGCGCACTGCATCGCCGCTCATCCATGCAGATGCCAGTTGAAAAACGTCAAATCGTGCTACATTCGCCACAGCATGTTCGGCATCTGCCACCGAAATCAAATGTCCTGTTGGATGCAACAATGCCAACTTATCAATTTCCTGCTTGGCTGCCAACAAATTACCTTCTACTCGCTCGGCAAATAATGCAATGGCTTCCGCTTCTGCTGACAAATTATGCTGCTGTAACCGTTCGTTAATCCATGCGGGTAAGGCTGCGACTGTAACGGCTTTGGCTTCCAACATCACGCCATATTTTGCCAATGCACTGAACCATTTGGACTGCGTTTGCGCTTTTTCTAATTTTGGGAAAATAATCAGCGTTATCGTATCGGGCGGTAAATTTTCGGCTAATTGTTGCAAAATTTCGCCACCTTGTTTACCTACTTTGCCTGTTGGGATATGAATTTCCAATAATTTTAAATCGGCAAACAAACCTGCGCTATTGGCATTGGCGACTATTTCGCCCCAATCAAACGATGCGCTATCTACCGTAAAACGTTCACGATGCGTGTAGCCTTGTTGTTTGGCAGCAGCACGGAGCATATCGGTTGCTTCAATCCGCAATAAATCTTCTTCGCCGTGTATAACATACAATGGTTGTAAATGCGTTTTCAGGCTGCCTGAAAGTTTATTAATGTCTAAATTCGGCATTATTGTGCCGCTCCACCTGTATTTTGTTGGTTAATAAAACCCAGTTGGCGCACAATTTGTTCAGCTGCATCTCGACGGATTTCTTGCCATAATAAGGCTTCTTCATCATCACGACCCAATGCTTCACGGTCTGAATATGGCATAACACGACGTACATTGGCAGTCAGCACATTACCCCATGCTTGTCCATCGCGAAATGCTTGCGCGGTTACACGCATAGACAATAAATATTCGTTTAATGTTGCACCGCGAGTAATGGTGTAAATATCACGTTTGCTATCAATGGATAATACGCGAATTTCTGCATCACTTTCCACCGATGAAACAGGGTAACCCGATGCATGGCGCAATGCGGTTTCCAAAGGTTGTTGCAATGCATCGCCATTGACTTGCCATTTTTGAACTGGCAAATGGTCATAGGCATAAGTGCCTTTTAGATGAAAACCGCAAGCAGATAAACTCAATGCGGCAAGTAAGATAAAATATTTTTTCATGATGAAATACATCAATAATAAAGGAGTCAAATTATAGCGTAAGGCAGCCTGAAAATACATGATTTGATTTTCAGGCTGCCTATTGTGACAAATAACTGTTACACTATATTACATTTATCTTTCAACAAGGAATGAAACCATGTTATTAGGCGTCAATATTGACCACGTTGCTACTTTGCGCAATGCGCGTGGTGTCGGCTATCCCAGCCCATTAGAAGCAGCATTAATTGCAGAAACTTACGGGGCAAATTTGATTACTTTGCACTTGCGCGAAGACCGCCGTCATATCAAAGATGCTGATGTATTTGCCATCAAGCAAGCCATCAGAACGCGCTTGAATTTGGAAATGGCGATGACGGAAGAAATGTTGGCAAATGCTTTACAAGTCATGCCAGAAGATGTCTGCATCGTGCCAGAAAAACGCGAAGAAGTAACCACCGAAGGCGGTTTGGAAGTGGTTGGACAATTTGAAAAAGTGCGCCATTATGTTGGCGAATTACAGCGTGCTGGCATTCGTGTATCTATTTTTATTGCACCCGATTTGGCACAAATTCAAGCTGCCTATGATGCAGGTGCACGCGTGATTGAGCTACACACAGGTGCATATGCCGATGCGGAAAATCATGCTGAGCGTGAACATGAATTGCAACGTATTCAAACTGCTGCAAAATTCGCAGCCGATTTAGGCATAACGGTAAACGCAGGACACGGCTTGACCATTCACAATGTTGCTCCGATTGCACGCATTCCACAAATTGTGGAGTTGAACATTGGACATTCTTTAATTGCACAAGCGGTATTCTTGGGATTGCCCGAAGCCATTCGCCAAATGAAAGAAGCCATGTATCGTGCGCGAACGACTGTGTCAGCCTAATCGTTTTCAGGCTGAAACCTTTGCAAAACCCCAGATTTGAGCGCAGTTCAAAGCGATAGTATCGCAAAACGCGCAGACATATCATATAGATAGGCAAGCGTTTGAGAAACGCATCGCGAAGAAATGTGCCAAAGATGGGGATTTTGCAAAGGTTTCAGGCTGCCTTATTAGGAAAGGATAAACATGATTTATGGCATTGGTACCGATATTTTGCTAATTCATCGCATTGAACAAATGCATCAAAAATATGGCGATGCCCTACCCCGCCGTTTACTCAGCCGCGTGGAACAACATGAATTTTCAGGCTGCCATGACCCTGTACGTTTTTTAGCAAAACGATTTGCTGCTAAAGAAGCTTTTGCCAAAGCAGTTGGTATGGGCATTCGTGCGCCCGTTAGTTTTCACAATATCAGTGTGGCGCATGACTCATTGGGTCGTCCCGAGTTTATGTGTGAACCCGAGTTACAACAATGGCTAATCATGCATAATATTAGTCGTGTGCATTTAAGTTTGAGTGATGAAAAAACGCAGATACTGGCATTTGCGATTGCAGAGAAAATATAGTGAATTCACTAAACCAGTACAGCGTTGCCAGCTCCCTCATGTACTATGTGTACACGGCGGTCACTGTCGCCTTGTCCTGATTTAGTGAATCCACTATACAGTAGATTAGATTCAAAACAACTATAAAATTTCAGGCAGCCTGAAACGTGATTTTCAGGCTGCCTGAATGTTTTTTGAATGATGTTTAGCTATTTACACCCTTCTTATCCAAATAGCTTTCGTAGTCGCCCAAATAATATTCGTAGCCACCTTTACCGTCCAATTCAATGATTTGCGTAGCCAAAGACGACACAAATTGACGGTCGTGCGACACAAAAATCAGCGTGCCTTTGTATTTTTCCAAAGCCATGTTCAGCGATTCAATGCTTTCCATGTCCATGTGGTTGGTCGGCTCGTCCATAATCAGCACATTTGGTTTCAGCAACAACAACTTACCGTACAACATGCGCCCTTTTTCGCCGCCTGACAACACTTTCACTTGTTTCACCACATCGTTGCCGCCAAACAGCAAACGCCCCAATGTGCCGCGAATCACTTGCTCATCATCGCCTTCTTGTCCCCATTGGCGCATCCATTGGGTCAAATCCATTTCCACGTCAAAATCGTTTTCGTGGTCTTGCGGATAATAGCCGATTGTGGCTTTTTCCGCCCATTTAATGCTGCCTGAATCCGCTTGCACGTCAGAATGTTGCGCGTCAAATGCGCCAGCCAGCAATTTCAACAAAGTGGATTTGCCCGCACCGTTTGGACCGATAATCGCCAAACGCTGCCCCGCTTCCAAAATAAAATTGAGTTTTTCAAACAATTTATTTTCAAACGATTTGGACAAGTTTTCCACTTCAACTGCCTGACGGTGCAATTTATTTTTCTCATCTGTTTCAAAACGGATATACGGATTTTGGCGTGTAGACGGCTTCACTTCCACCATTTCCGATTTGATTTTGTCCGCCTGTTTCAAGCGCGAAGTGGCTTGACGGGCTTTGGATTTATTGGCAGAAAATCGCGCCACAAATTCTTGTAATTCTTGCAATTTTTCTTTGGCTTTGGCATTGTCTTTCAAAGCGCGTTCGCGTGATTGTGCGCTTGCCAACATGTAATCATCGTAATTGCCAGGGTAAATGGTAATCGTGTTGTAGTCCAAATCCGCCATGTGTGTGCAAACTTCGTTCAAGAAATGGCGGTCGTGGCTGATGATAATCATGGTGCTATCATATTGATTTAACATATTTTCCAGCCAACGAATGGTGTTGATGTCCAAGTTATTGGTCGGCTCATCCAACAATAAAACATCGGGTTTGGAAAACAGGGCTTGCGCCAGCAACACACGCAATTTGAACCCCGGCGCGACTTCCGCCATGGTCGCATTGTGCAAATTCTCTTCAATGCCCACGCCCAACAACAATTCGCCTGCGCGCGCTTCGGCGGTGTAGCCATCATATTCGGCAAATTTCGCTTCCAAATCAGCCGCTTTCATGTAATCTTCATCGGTGGCTTCGGGGTTGGCGTAAATCGCATCGCGTTCGGTCATCGCCGCCCACATTTCGGTGTGTCCCATTAACACCACGTCCAACACGCGCATATCTTCGTAGGCGAATTGGTCTTGTTTCAATTTGCCCAAACGCACACCGTGTTCAATCGCCACTTCGCCCGAAGTTTGCTCCAAATCGCCACCCAAAATTTTCATAAACGTGGATTTACCCGAGCCGTTCGCGCCAATCAAACCGTAGCGATTGCCTTCGCCAAATTTCACGGAAACGTTTTCAAATAAAGGCTTTGCGCCAAATTGCATGGTAATGTTATTGGTAGAAATCATTTTATTTTATCTATATTTACAAATTACAAACGGGGCGGATTTTAGCATAAAATACGTTTTCAGGCTGCCTGAAAACCCAGAGGCAGCCTGAAAATAACATTTACATTGTGGAATAATTAGGCCCACTCCCCCCTTCTGGACACGTCCAGACAATATTCTGCGTGGGGTCTTTAATATCGCAGGTTTTGCAATGCACGCAGTTTGCCGCATTGATTTGCAGCTGTGGCGCACCATTTTCTTGCACGATTTCATACACACCAGCAGGGCAATAACGCGTTTCGGGGCTGGCGTATTCGGTGTGATTTACATCAATCGCTAAACGTGGATATTTCAAATGCAGATGCACGGGCTGATTTTCTTCGTGCGACACATTGGCTAAAAATACGCTACTCATGCGGTCAAAAGTGATTTTGCCATCGGGTTTCGGATAAGCAATCGGTTGGCAATCCGCTGCTTTTTTCAGGCTACCTGCATCGGTACCATGATGTTTTAGTGTCCAAAAACCGCGTCCATGCAAAACGTATTGTTCCAATGCGGTATAAATCATCGCAGGAATCAGCCCCCATTTAAAGGCTGGGCGCACATTGCGAACTTCATGTAATTCTCGGTATAACCAACTATTTTCAAACAAATATTGTAAATTATGTGCTTGTTTGCTGCTTTCAGGCTGCCTATCGCCCAAATCTTCCAATATAGCAAATACGGCCTCAGCTGCTAACATGGCAGATTTCATTGCCGTGTGAATGCCTTTGATGCGTGGCACATTCACAAATCCTGCGCCATCGCCAATCAATGCGCCACCCGCAAATGTTAAACGTGGCAAACTTTGCAAACCACCTTCCACCAAAGCGCGCGCACCATAAGCGATGCGGCGACCGCCTTCTAACATTTTGCGAATATCGGGGTGCAATTTGAAACGTTGGAACTCATCAAATGGCGATAAATACGGATTTTGATAGTCCAAACCAATCACCAAACCAATGGCAATTTGATTATTATCCAAATGGTACACAAATGAACCGCCATAAGTACGCATATCCAAAGGGTAACCTGCTGTATGCATCACCAAACCTGCTTGGCATTGTTCGGACGACACTTCCCAGACTTCTTTGATACCAATGCCATAGGTTTGCGCTTGACTATCGCGGTCTAGCGCGAATTGTTTGATGATTTGTTCGCTCAAAGAACCGCGTGCACCTTCGGCAAACAAAGTTTGTTGCGCATGCAATTCTATGCCAGCCTGAAAATTATCCGTAGGCAAACCATCTTTGCCAATGCCCATATTGCCCGTTGCCACACCTTTCAGGCTGCCATCGGCGTGATACAACAATTCTGTTGCCGCGAAACCTGCGTAAATTTCCACGCCCAAATTTTCCGCTTGCTCTGCCAACCATTTGCACAACACACCCAAACTGATAATGTAATTACCAACATTATGAAAACTTGGTGGTGCGGGCAATTTGAAAGATTGATTGGCAGTCAAAAATAATACACGGTCTTCGCTAACGCTGCGTGTGAGTGGAGCACCCATCTCACGCCAATCGGGGAACAATTCTTCCAGCGCAATCGGGTCAATTACTGCGCCAGATAAAACATGCGCACCCACTTCGCTGCCTTTTTCCAAAACACACACACTGATTTCGCGTTGTTGTGCGATAGCGAGTTGCTTCAATTTAATCGCAGCAGATAAACCTGCCACACCTGCGCCGACAATCACGACATCGTATTGCATACTATCGCGTTCAATTTCATTTGGATTCATGGAGTGTTCCTGTTTTTTTCTGATTAAAATGCTGCAATTCTATCATTTTTTGTGCGACAACAATTTCAGGCAGCCTGAAAAAGCGTAAAATAATGGCATCTTCATTTTTGAAAGGAAAAAAACGATGATTGAAGTTTTAGGTTATATTGCCACAACATTAGTTGCAGCATCATTTCTATTAAAAGATGTGATTAAACTCCGTTTAGTGAATGCCAGTGGTGCAGCTTGTTTTGTTGTCTATGGATTGATTATTGGCACTTATCCTGTTGCCTTGCTCAATGCCTTTTTGGTATGCGTGAATGGCTATTACATTTGGAAAGCAAAAACAGAAAACAATAAATAGCATTCACTGCCCACGCAGTTTTATACTATACACCTACACCATGTTCATTTTTTTCAGGCTGCCTGAAATAAAATATTTTGTATTAAAACAATTATGGTCATACATATTGTAAAACTGCGTAAACAACGAGCACCCAACCATATGGATAAAATGCATTATCCATCCAGTTGATTAGGAAATTGAATCCGACCCTGTATCCGACATTTTCCAACATAAGTAGAAGATTTATTAATCCAAACCATATAGAATGAAATTTAAGAAAGAAAAAACATGGATATAGAAACCTTTTTGGCGCAAGAACAAAACGCCGCACAGGGCTACCATTGCGGTTTTATTGCGATTGTGGGTCGCCCGAACGTGGGTAAATCCACGCTGATGAACCATTTAATCGGGCAAAAAATCAGCATTACCAGCAAAAAAGCGCAAACCACGCGCCACAAAGTAACGGGCATCCACACCGATGACACCGCGCAATTCGTGTTTGTGGACACCCCCGGTTTTCAAACCGACCACCGCAACGCCTTGAACGACCGCCTGAATTTGAACGTAACCGAAGCGATGAGTGGCGTGGACGTGATTGCCTTTGTGATTGAAGCCATGCGTTTCACGGAAGCCGACCGCACGGTGTTGAAACAGTTGCCAAAAAACACGCCAGTTGTGCTGGTTGTAAACAAAATTGACAAGGACAAAGCGAAAGACAAATTCGCGCTCAATCAATTTATTGATGAGGTCAAACAAGAATTTGACTTTGCCGAAGTGGAAGTGGTGAGCGCGAAACACGGTTTGCGGATTGTGAATTTGTTGGCGACTTTGCGCCCCATGCTGCCTGAAAGCGTGCCAATGTACCCCGAAGACATGGTTACCGACAAATCCAGCCGCTTTTTGGCGATGGAGATTGTGCGCGAAAAACTGTTCCGCTATTTGGGCGAAGAATTGCCCTACGCCATGAATGTGGAAGTGGAACAATTTAAAGAAGAAAATGGCATGAACCACATCTACATCGCCGTGTTGGTGGACAAAGAAAATCAAAAGCCCATCGTCATCGGCAAAGGTGGCGAAAAGCTGAAAAAAATCTCCACCGAAGCGCGTTTGGACATGGAAAAACTGTTTGATTGCAAAGTGTATTTGAAAGTTTGGGTGAAAGTAAAATCGGGCTGGGCTGACGACATTCGTTTCTTGAATGAACTGGGTTTATAATAATTTCAGGCTGCCTTGCAATATTAGCGAAGTAAAATAAGAAAGATGCAAGGCGACCGCGCTCACCGTGTACAAATAGTACATAAGGGCGTGGGCAATGAAGCAGATTTCTTATTTTAATTTACTATAATTAGGTAGCCTTTCAGTACATGACAATTTTTGGGATTGCCACCAATCTGTCCCCTCCCCAGCCAGCGGGAGAAGGGACAGGTTTCAGGCAGCACAACTATTTTTGTCGTGTACTGTAAGGCAGCCTGAAAACAATCTCATTTATCCATTGCAACGATGCGCAAATTGATGACATATTTTATTGTTCAATACCGAAAGGCAGCCTGAAAAATGCCCCTACCCACCGCGCTTAATTTGATTCACGATTTACTCCGTCGCCACGTTCGCACAGGCGATTGCGTATTAGACGGCACCGCAGGCAACGGCAACGACACCCTATTATTGGCGCAATTAGTCGGCGATTCAGGCTGCGTATATGCCTTTGATATACAAGAACAAGCGATACAAAATACCGCCGCACGCTTGCAACAACACGGCGTACAACATCGCGCCAAATTGATTTTGGCAGGACACGAACGCGCCAACGAATTTATCTCACAAACACTTGCCGCCGCCGTATTTAATCTCGGCTATTTGCCACACGGCAACCCGAATATTACCACGCAGCCTGAAAACAGCATTGCCGCGTTTCAGGCTGCCTTATCCTTGCTCAAACCGCGCGGATTATTGCTCGCCGCCTTGTATCACGGACACGAGCAAGGTAAACCCGAAACCGCCGCCGTGTTAGATTTCGCCACGCAACTTCCTTATGCAGAATATCGCGTGGCGAAATACGAATTTATCAATCAAGATAATTGTCCGCCGATTTTTTTGGCAATAGAAAAACGTTGATTTTTTCAGGCTGCATTTATATCCACAGTATTTATAGTCGTTTAAAATAGAAATAAGACAAGGCAACAGCGACCGCCGTGTACACCGAGTATATAAGGGAGCTGGTAACGCCGTATTATTTTTATTTTAAACGACTATACATCACATTAAAAACAGAAAGCACACCATGTCGCACCACACACTCAATCAAGCCATTCATCTTCCCCAGCCCATCACAGGCAGCTTTTTTGCTGCCGACTGGAACGCGCCGCGCCATGTCAAAACATTGATAAGCACGCGCAATGGTGGCGTGAGTGAAGGCGTGTATCGCAGCCTGAATTTGGGCGCACATGTTGGCGATAATCCCGACCATGTCGTGCAAAATCGCGCCATTGTGCAAACGCAAGTCCCTGTTCCATTGGCATATTTAAACCAAATCCACAGCGCAGACGTAGTGCAAGCCAGCGATAGCGTGCATACGCCACAAAATGCCGATGCTTCGTGGGACAACACAGGCACGGTGGCGTGTGCCGTGATGACAGCGGATTGTTTGCCCGTATTATTTTGCGACCGCGCAGGCACGGTGGTGGCAGCGGCGCACGCAGGGTGGCGCGGTTTAGCCAATGGCGTATTGCAAAACACGGTGGCGGCAATGGGCGTAGAACCGATTGAAATCATGGCATATTTTGCACCTGCTATTGGAGCAGAAGCATTTGAAGTGGGACAAGATGTGTTTGATGCGTTTGTTACCGATTTGCCGCCAGCAGAATCCGCGTTTCAAGCGATTGGTGGCGGTAAGTATTTGGCAGATATTTATTTTTTGGCACGACTGATTTTGCAGCGTGAAGGCGTGAACCAGATTTTTGGAGGCGAACATTGCACGGTGTTGGAGCGCGACACGTTTTTCTCGTATCGCCGCGATGGACAAACGGGGCGCATGGTTAGTGTGATTTGGTTGGATAAGGGATAAATTTAATGCAGCATTTCATCATCAATGAAACCGAAATCAGCGTTTTTTTGCCGACCGAAAGGCAGCCTGAAAACCTTGTTTGGTACACTTTTCCTGATAATTTAACCGAAGCACAAAATTTGGCGCAATTATTGCCTCATCATATTGTTGTGGCGATTTTTGAACGCGACTGGGAGCGTCATTTCACGCCATGGGCGGCACCTCGTTTGTTTAAAAAAGGAGCAGATTTTGGTGGCAATGCTGCCGAATATTATGCTCATTTGCTGACACAAATCGTGCCGCAAATTGAACAACAATGTGGTTTTCAGGCTGCCTATCGTGGGATTTTGGCTTATTCATTGGCAGGTTTAATGGCAATGTATGGGGCTTATACGCAGCCATTTTTTGATGCGATTGCCTGCGTTTCGGGCAGTTTGTGGTTTGATGGCTGGTCGGATTTTGCGGCAAAAAACACGCCAGCGCAGTTGCCACGCGCGATTTATTTTTCGCTGGGCGACCAAGAGGCCAACACGCACAATCAGCGTATGGCGCAAGTGCAAATCGCTACTGAATATACGGTTAAATTATGGCAACAATATGATTTACCTGTTTATTTTGAAATCAATCAGGGTGGACATTTTGATAATGTGGCGCAACGTTTGGCACGCGCCGCGTGGGTATTATCAGGCAGCCTGAAAACAGAAAGGACATCAATATGCCACCCATAATTCATGTGGTTGCAGGTATTTTATACAATGAGAGCGGCGAATTTTTGTTGTCATCGCGCCCCGCTGGCAAACCGTACGCAGGTTATTGGGAATTTGCGGGCGGAAAAGTGGAAGCGGGCGAAAGCGAATTTGCCGCGCTGCAACGCGAATTTGCCGAAGAATTAGGTATTGACATTCAAAGTGCAACGCCATGGTTGGCGAAATTTCATCAATATGAACACGCGCAGGTGCATTTGCGTTTTTTTCGGGTGCAAGCGCACGAATGGCGCGGCGAATTGCAAGCGCGGGAACAACAACAATGGGCATGGCAGCGTGCTGGCGATTTGAACGTATCGCCGATGTTGCCTGCCAATACGGCTTTGCTCAATGCTTTGGCGATTCCTACGCAATTTTCAGGCAGCCTGAAAACGGGGTTGGTCGGACACAATACGCTGGGCGAATACCGTGTTGTGCCACATCATTTGGCAGAAATCACGCATCAAAATGTGTGGCTGCATTATGATGAATGGCGCAATTTAACAAGGCAACCTGAAAAAAATAGTGTATGGATTATTGTGGACAATGTGGCGCAGTTTCAGGCTGCCTTGGATGCCGATGTGTTTATTTGGCGCGTGGCGGACGATGAAATGGCACACGCGGTGGAACGTATCTTGCAAGATGGCGCAGCACAACCGATTGTGGTATGCGCACCAGCTACATTATGTGAACGCTGGGGCAAAAAATGGCTGGCAGTTGGTGCACAAGCTGTTTTGTGTGATGATGCGTGCGCGTTGGTCTAGTTTTCAGGCTGCCTGAAAATTGATAAACAAATACAATGTTCCAATCAAAGTAAAAACGATGCAATTCAATGAATTAACCAGCCAAAATGTACCGCAAATTAACAGCATTTCCAGCAACGAAATCGTCATCAACGACATAGCTTACACACAAGCTATTTGCATTCAACCGACAGGCGTGCAAACCATTTGCGCTGCTACGCCACACGATTTACGCCCCGAAGATTTTCAGGCTGCCCTCAATCAAGGCGCGGACGTATTATTGGTCGGCACAGGCTCGCAACAACAATTTTTGTCGCCATCTATCGTGGCACAAATCGCTCAATACGGCATCGGCATAGAATGTATGAACACCGCCGCTGCTTGTCGCACCTACACTTTGCTCACAGGCGAAGGACGCAATGTCTGGGCATGGTTGTGGTTGTAAAAAGGCAGCCTGAAAATTACGATTTTCAGAACCTGTATTCGTAAGATTGATAGCTTGATTTTATTGACAATTCATGGCGAATACAAGGCGGATTTTCATGCCAATATCGGGACTATTGGCGTGAAAAACCAATGCAGTAGTCGTATGAAGTGGCGATAAAAGCGAGCTATGAAGATTATGAATACAGGTTCTCATACAATCATGCAAAATTTTTTCAGTAAACGTTTCCATTTCTTGGCAATTTTGGCATTACTCGCGTTTCTTGTCGGACAATTATTGGGAAAAATCCATTGGTTTGCCGAATTGTTCAGCCATTTTGTGCCGCATTACGCACTACTATTTGCGTTGGCAACGATTTGGGCGCGTGGAAAAATATGGCGCGGTTTGTGGAGCATCTGTTTGATTATTTGCTTGATTTTCTTATTTACACCATCTAGCCATCATCATAATGCAGCAAACAGTTGGCGCATGATTTGGTACAACGTCAATTTAAACAACGATGAACCATTGAGCGAAACCGAGCAGATTTTGGCATATCAACCACAAATAGTGGCATTGGCAGAAATTGATTTGAACGATGCGCGTTGGCAAAAATTACATGATGCCTTGCCGCATGGTTGTGAATATCAATCTGATAGTCCGTTTGCCTTGGCAGTGTGGAGCACACAAACTTGGCAATCGTGTACTGTACATTTTGTCGGCGATTATCCATATATCCGTGCAGAACAAGCTGGGCGTGTGGTGTACGCGTTGCATCCGCAACCACCGATTAACCGTGAATTGGCTCAATCACGAGCCGAATATTTAGCCGAAATTGCACCTAAAATTGCGCGTGAAAATAAGATTTTAGTGGTAGGCGATTTAAATACCAGTCCATTTTCTCCTGTGTTTCGTCAATTTGTTCGTACCGCAAATATTGCGCCGCAAACGCCTAATTGGTGGCTTACTTGGCGAACATTTGGGCTGAATATTGACCATGTATTAGCGCGTGAAACAGTACAAGTGCAAACCATGAAATGGGGACAATCTGACCATCGTGGCTTGTGGGTGGAATGATTTTCAGGCTGCCTGAAAAGATTTTATAGTGGATTCAATTTAAATCAGGACAAGGCGACAGCGACCACCGTGTACTCATAGTAAGAGAGCTGGCAACGCTGTACTGGTTTAAATTGAATTCACTATACAAAGGTTTCAGGCTGCCTTTATTTTATTTCGCCGCTAAATCCAACATTTCTTTTGCATGTGTGCGTGTCGTATCGGTAATTTTCTCGCCGCCTAGCATACGCGCCAATTCATCAACACGCGAATCCGAATCCAATACTTTGATTTCACTAACCGTTTGCTCTTCATCGCTGTGTTTCGCAACCTGCCAATGATGTTCGCCACACGCCGCTACCTGTGGCAAATGTGTTACTGCCAACACCTGATGTTTGTTGCCCAATGTGCGCAATGCGCGCCCCACCGTTTCCGCTACACCACCGCCAATACCCGTGTCCACCTCGTCAAAAATCAAAGTTGGCACTTGCGTGTATTGACTGGTAACCACTTGAATAGACAAACTAATCCGTGCCAATTCTCCACCCGAAGCTACCTTGTTTAATGGACGTAACTGGCTGCCCTTATTTGCCGCCACCTGATATTGCACCTGCTCCAAACCATGCGCCGCAGGGCTGGCAGGCAATAATTCAATGTGGAATTTTGCCCCTTTCATCGCCAAACCTTGCATGTGTTCAGTGGTTTCTTTGGCTAGTTTTGCAGCAGCTTTATGGCGTTTGGCGGATAGTTTTTGTGCGGTTTCCATATACGCCGCTTCCGCTTGCGCCACTTGTTTTTGCAGCGCATCAATATCCGCAGCGGCTTCCAAATCCAGTAAGGCAGCCTGAATTTCTGCTAATTTTTCAGGCAGCATTTCAGGTTCAACACGATATTTTCTTGCTGCCGACATCAATTCTTGCAAACGTTCTTCCTTTGCCGCTAATTCATTGGGATTGATTTCCACATCACTCAACACATCGCCCACCAAATGCGACACTTCGCTTAACTCAGCTTCTATGCTATCGAGCATTGCCAAACTTTCAGCAAAACGCGGTTCCACTTCACTCAATCGTCCCAATACGCGCTGACAACGATGCACCATACGCAAAATTCCACTATCATCGTTATCAATGATTTCTTGCGCTTCGCCAGCCGCCTGCAACAATTCCGCCGCATTCGCCAAACTGTCGTGCGACTGATTCAGCGTTTCCCACTCACCTGTTTCTAAATTTAATTGCTCTAACTCATTGAATTGCCACTCTAAACGCTCGCGTTCAATCGCCAAATTTTCCGCTTGCGTTTGCGCGGCGGTAAGTGCGCGTTTGGCGTTTTGCCATGCTTGATAATCTGTTTTCGTTTGCTCAACCAGATTCAGGCTGCCTGAAAATGCATCCAATAATTGCCGTTGCGCCGTTTCCTGATTCAGCGAATGATGTGCATTTTGCCCATGAATATCAATTAATTGCGAGCCTACTGCCTTTAATTGCGCCAAAGTCGCTGCCTGATTATTGATAAAACTGCGGCTTTTGCCTTTCGCGTCAATAATGCGGCGAATGGACAATTCCGTTTCCTGTTCCGACAATAAACCTTGTTCACACAATTCCTGTTGCAAATCAGGCAGTTCAGATACATCAAACAATGCCGACAACTGCGCTTCTTTTGCGCCATTGCGTACTTGGCTGTAATCCGCCTTATCGCCCAGCAGCAGCGCGAGCGCATCCAGCGTAATGGATTTGCCTGCGCCTGTTTCGCCTGTTAGCACGGTAAATCCATTTTGAAAGTTTAAATTCAGTTTTTCTACAATCACAAAATCTTGTAAAGAAAGCGCGAGTAGCATTTTCAGGCTGCCTTTTAGTCAAAAAAAAAGAATTATAACGGTTTTATATTTGTATCAAAAGGCAGCCTGAAAAGTTATAATTTGTTTATTTTCCACAAAATAAGGCAGCCTGAAAAAATGTACATCGGACGTTTTGCCCCCAGCCCAACGGGTTTGTTGCACATTGGTTCTTTGCTCACCGCGTTGGCAAGTTATGCTGATGCACGCGCGCACGGTGGCAAATGGTTGGTACGCATGGAAGACCTTGACCCGCCGCGTGAAATGGACGGTGCGGCGGCGCATATTTTGCGGACATTGGAAACCTTTGGTTTTGAGTGGGACGGCGAAGTGGTGTATCAAAGTCAGCGTCATGATTTGTATGCCGATGCGTTGGGCAGCCTGAAAAATCGTGGTTTGGCGTATCCTTGTTATTGCAGTCGCAAGGATTGGCATGCAGCGGCAAGTATGGGTGTGGATGGTTTTGTGTACAACGGCGCGTGTCGTGAAAATATTTTCAGGCTGCCTGAAACAGATGCGGATAAACAGCCTGCATGGCGCATAAAAGTAAGCGATGAAATACTGGCATTTGATGATGCGATTGTCGGGCGATACGCGCAGCAATTGGCGCGTGATATTGGCGATTTTGTGTTGCAGCGTGCCGATGGATTTTGGGCGTACCAATTGGCGGTGGTGGTGGACGATGCGGCACAAGGCATCACGCATATTGTGCGCGGACAAGATTTATTGGTTTCCACGCCGCGCCAGATTTATTTGCAGCATTGCTTGAATCTGCCCACGCCGCAATATGCACATTTACCTTTATTGCTTAATCGTTTGGGACAAAAATGGTCTAAACAAACGCTGGCGCCTGCTTTGGATTGTGAACAAAAAGAAATGCTGTTGCGCCAAGTGATGACTTATTTGAATGTGCCGCCTGCGCCAGAAGTGGACAATGTGCGCGATTTATTGGCGTGGACGGTGGCGCATTGGGATTTGGTGCGAGTACCGCGTGCAGCGATTCAAACAGAATCATAAAAAGCAGCATCAATTGTGATAGGCAGCCTGAAAAATATGGTTGCTAATATTTCAGGCTGCCTAATAAAAAATAGGATAACTTAATGATAAATTTATGGAAAAACAAAGAAATTCTCACCATTACACAAGATGGTACTTTTACAGGACGACACGTTTCATTGCGTCCAACCAAATTATGCCTTTCTTTATTGGCGTTGAGCGTGGCGATTTGGATTGGCGCGGCGAATTATCAAGTCAATGTCGCGTATGCCGTGTGTTTTTGGGTGCTCGGATTTATTGGCGTAGCGGCGTTGCTGACATGGCGACAATTGCTCGGTTTGCACGTTCATTTGGATTTTTCCGATGAAGTATTTGCGGGACAAACCGCAGATGTGTTGATAAAAATGAACGGCGGCACACGTTCGCGTGTTGTGTGGTGGCGTGGCGAATATGCCGAAATCATAGATGAAGATGATGCCAGTCAATTAACGGCATGGCAGCGAGCGGATATTTCAGGCAGCCTGCCAAAAAATAATCAGCACACATTCACATGGCACATTCCGATTATGCAACGCGGCTATTTTCCGCAGCCATTGTTATTAAGATGGGCAACATCCGCGCCATTTGGTTTATTTCACGCCGAATGTCGTTTAGCGTGGCAATCGGTGGCGGTAGCGTTTGCTGCGCCTTTGCCACACAATGATTTTGGTACAGCCGCTTTGCCCGATGAAGAACAAACATCGCAACAAGCAGGCGCACACGGCGATGACATTGCTTATTTGAAAAATCATCAGGACGGCGCAAGTTTGCAGCACATCGCGTGGAAAGTGTACGCCAAACGCGGCGAATTGATGGACAAAGTGTTTGATGAACCACCACCGAGCCAACACAGCGAAATCATTTCTTACCGTGATTATCCACAAGGTACACCGATTGATAAATTGGCAAGTTTGCTGACCTATCGCGTGTTGCAAGCGGATAAATTGGGTGCGCCCTACACTTTGGAATTGCCCAATTTAACGCTGACACCGCAAAATGGTCTGCGCGAAAAATGTTTGAATGCTTTGGCATTGATGTGATTTTTCAGGCAGCCTGAAAGGATTGTAGAATGATAAGCAATCAAGATAAATATGAAATATTATATTACTGTGTTGATTTAAAAGATATTTTTATATCTTATTGTGATTATTACCAATATTCTTTTAAACAAACCGAAACACTAGATAAATTCTGTGATTTTTTACTGGAAATTATCCACGATGGTAGCGTTACGATGGTACAAATCCCGAATAATGCCTTATTGGGACAACTGCCTCCCTTTCCCCATTACACACAATCGGCAGAAGAATTTGTTGCCGCGTTTCGCCGTGAATATCCCACTTTTGAAATGTGCCAACAATCCTATCCTGATGACCCCGACTGGTGGTGGAAATGGGAATGGTGGGTGTGGGATTATCGCACAGTAGATATTGACCCATGTATTCATATTGAAATATATGAACCCAACTTTCAGGCAGCCTGAAAACATAATTTTAGAGACGACAGATGAATAAATGCCACAAACTTTTTCCCATTGCCACCTTGATTGGCGGGATTGTGCCATTTTTTTACACACAATATATTGGCATTGTTGCATTGGGTCATTTGGTTCCATTTTCAGTGGCCAGTTTTGTGATTGCTTTGATTTTGACGGACGCGATTACAGGTACAGAAGGAATCGATAAAAACGAATTGAGCCATTTCTTCTTATTAAATTTGGTTGTGCCTTTTGCAGATATTTTCTTTGAAATCAATTGGCTGCTTATCTTTTACTATGCACTCTTGTTCAGTTTCATCTTTTTAAAAAAATTGAGACAACAATGGTGGATAAGCGCAACTTGTGCTTTATTGTTAAGTGGATTATTGGCAATGGATTTTGAATATAATCAAGAAAAACAAGATATTCTTGCCAACAAAACCTTATCCATTTCAGGCAGCATACCCCAAACCATTTTGGAAACTGGCAGCCCAAAATACCGTAAAACTTATTTTGTTTTCAATGAAATGCGATTTGACTGCTATTACAATCGCCCTTTTTTATGCCGCAATATTTTTCAATATGCCAATCAACACGCCCAAATCCACTACATTTTGGAAAACAATGAACCAGAACGAGCGCGTATCGTTTCGGTACAAGTTGGCGATAAAATATTATGGTCGCGTGAGCAAACATTGGCGTGGTATAACGCGCATGAAAAACAGATTTGGCGTGAATTATGGGGAGGATTATTGCTGATTTCATTGCCATTTTTATTTTTGTACTTATGGGCACGGAAAATTGTTTTTCAGGCTGCCTGAAACCAATTTTTAATAAAAAAATATGCAAAAATTCATACTTTTACGCGGACACGAAGGCTCGGGCAAATCTACTTTTGCCGCACAACAAATCGCCCAATTCCAACGCGATTATCCTCATGCACACATCGTTCACATAGACAACGACCATGCTCTAACCGATGAACATGGCAACTATCATTTTGATTTTGAACAATTTGCAGCCGCTCACAAAATCAATCAAATCCGACAAAACGAAGCCTTTGCGCTGGGCAAACGTGAACCGCAGCGCGATATTTTAATCATCAATGCCAATCCTAATCAAAAAGCCAAAACCTGTTACACCTTGATTGATTTGGCAAAAGCACACGGTTTTGTGGTGGAAGTATATCGCTTGCACAATTTTTTTCCAAATATTCATGATGTTGCCGAAGAAGATGTACTGCGTGGCTATGCACGACTGAATGCCAATCCTGTGGACGGCGAAATTCATGTGCCAGCCGTGCGCGAAATGTCAGCAGCGCAACGGGCGGTGTTGGCACAATTTGATACAAAATAAGGCTTTTCCATGCCATAATCGCGTTTAAAGCACAGGAATATTATCAACTTGCTGCCAAACAGGGCGATAAATGAGCAAAAAAAGGTTGAAAAATTGCATCCATATTTTCAGGCAGCCTGAAAAATGAAATTATCTAATGAAACAAAATCTTGGTTGAAATATATTACCATACCACATTTACTGACCATGTTATTAATGTTACCAGCCGCACCCCTGTGGTTAGCGAGTGGTGTAGTAGGCGTATTTTGCTGTTTCCCACGAGATAGGACATACATTCAATTGGTTTCAGGCTGCCTGCTCATTTTTGTTATTTTATTGATAATTGGTGGTTTTGGGATTTCTCGCCATAAGAGAATAGGCAAAATATTGATTTCTCTCACCCTTTATTTTTGGTTTTTGGCTGGATTTTTTTCATTGGCTTCACATTATTAAAAAATCATGAATGCAAGGTGCTATTACTGAAATGATTAGAATTTTAAAGATAAAAGGGAATGATAATGTGTTCACGGTTGATTTTTGTATAGTGAATTCAATTTAAACCAGTACAGCGTTGCCAGCTCCCTTATGTACTAGGTGTACACAGCGGTCACTGTCGCCTTGTCCTGATTTAAATTGAATCCACTATAAGAATGAGGGCACAGAGTTGAAATGCAACATCGCGCCCTCATTCTTATAAGCCTGAAACTTTTGCACAATCTATTCAGGCAACCTGAAAACTCGTAGTGTGTATATCCATATCCGATATTTTTTTAAATTAGAACAAATAGTTATTAAATATAAGAAATGTTGGATTCAAGAATTTAACCTATAATTTTAAGTTTTATAAATTTCAAGCCTCTAATAGTGATCAATTATTTACCCACCATACGGTTCATGATTTTTTCACCTTTTATTTGATGATAAACCGCAAAGCCGATATGTCCAACTGCTAAAGCAAATAATGCAAAACCTAATTTACCATGCGCTGCATTACCCAGTTGCCCCATCCATTCAATTTTATCAGTGGCCTTATCCATCACATTCATTCCAAAAACACTTAATGGACTTCTACCTGTACCATATTGACGTAACAAAGCAACTAATGGCACAGCAATCATCAAAACATACAATCCCAAATGTCCAAGTTTAACCAGCAAATTACCATGCGGACGTTTTGTCCAATTTAATACAGCCCAAATCGCGCGCATAATAACCAAAACCATCATCAAAAAACCAACGGATTTATGATAAGCCATGAGACTAAAATATGCTTCGTCTATTGTCCATAAAATGACTGTTAATAATAAAAAAGAGAATCCCAAAGCCATTGACCAATGGAAAAAACGGCTAATCAGACCATAACGCTGCGTATTATCGTACATAATATTCCTTTATTTAACATGATGATTAAACAACAAATTATAAGTGAAACTTGTGTTAAATATTGTATAGAGGCTACACACCACGAAACTTGTATAAATTTTAAGTATCAATTGGCAAAAAGGTATTAGTTAGAAAAATAAAATAAGACGATTTTGGCCACCTAAATCTTATTTTTTATCTTGAATAACTAGGGGCTAAATGACAGCACTGCGATGTTGTTTTTTCAGAAAAATTGTTAAATTCGAGGGAAAACAAACTGAAAACGACACCGCTACGCTGTCATTTATATTATTCAAACCTTTATTTTATGTAGTCAATGTTCCCAACACTTCGCCCATTTTCGTGCTGGCACCCGCTACCAAACGAGCATCTAATTCAACCGTATTAGCTGGGAACAAATTAATGACGGTGGAACCCAGCAAAAATGCGCCCATCTCCGCACCTTTTGCTAAACGAATTGCGCCATCGCCCTCTGTAGGATAATCCCACACACGCACGCCTTTTTCACGCGGCGGATTAACCACGCCATGCCATACTGTGCGCATACTCGCTGTAACTGTTGCACCAACCAAAACTTGTACCATTGCGCCAAATGCCGTATCAAACACACAAATCACACGTTCGTTGCGCGCAAACAAGTTGGGAACATGTTGTGCCAAAAATGGATTCACGGAAAATAATTCGCCCGACACATAAATCATTTTGCGCAACACACCATCACATGGCATATGTACACGATGATAATCGCGTGGCGACAAATAAGTTGTTAAAAATGTGCCATTGTTAAATTGTGCCACTAATTCTGTATCACCAGCCAACAAATCTTCCAGCGTAAAAAAATGTCCTTTGGCTTGCAACAACAAATTGCTAGCAACTTTCCCACCTTCACTCACGCGACCATCGGCAGGTAACGCCAATTCGTTTTCGCCTACACAAATTGGACGCATACCTTCTTTTAGTTCACGCGTGAAAAATTCGTTAAATGTTTCAAAATCAGAAGGTTGAGATTTTTTTGCTTCATCCCAGTTAATTTTATATGCAGCTGCAAATTGTTTGATAACAAAATGCGTTGCACCACCCCATTTTTTCTCGGCAAACCAACCTGCCAATCGTGTTACTGCCAGTTGTGGTAAAACATAATGAAATGCGATTTTGGCGCGTTCGGAACAAGTGGGTTTGGAATATGGTTTCAAATTCATGGTATTTGTCTGTATCAATAATAAAAAAACAGTATTGTAAACGAAATAGGCAGCCTGAAAATAGTTTCAGGCTGCCTATTCAATTTCAAATCGTAAGATTAATGACTTAATTTTGGTGATAACTCTCGCAAATACAGATTATTAGAACGTGTATTGCAATTTTACCCCAATTTCATGTGTATAATTTTTAGGTTCTAGACTTTCACTTTTGAGTTTACTACCATCATCTGCGACAACTTCTTTAATGATTGAATCCGAATCAAACACTTTCCAACCACGATAGAATGGACCAATACTCAATTTGCTACCATTATTAAGCTGTTTAGAAACTGGAATTTCTACTTCCAATCCTTTGGCATTACGTTGTTTCATTTTTTCCGTTTCTTCTAAATAAGAAATTTGCTGACCATATATGCCGTGATTATAAGCAATTTTGGGAGTAATAAAATGATTTTTAGGTAACTGAATTTGCAAACCCGCTCCAATGTGAGCATAAACCGTTTTATTTTTTCTATCGTAATCTTCCGGATCTAAACGAGTGTTTAAATCACGCAAGACACGATAACCCAATCCCGTCTCAAATATACCTGTAATATCATCTTTAATAGGATGCGTATACTCATACATTGAACGTATATCATATGATTGACGAGGAACATTTTTTTGTATCACAGAACCATAAGGTGTTCCTTCTGGATTTTCCTCATCGCCATTCATACCACCCGTATAATCAATTTTCCCTTTGGAATATCTGGTTTCAAGTTTAACTGCGTGAGTATCATTCAACCGATATTTAATTGCCCCTGTGATTGAATTCAAATTTCCGCGCTGTTGCATAAATCGTTCTGTACCATTGGTATATTCGCGATATGTTTCACGATAACGTTCCGCACCTATACTAACTTCTACAGGTTTTGAAAATGCAGGAACAGCAAGCAAAATCATACTGCCTGCTAATAATAATTTATTGTATTTCATCAACTTTATCTCCATTGAATTAAAATTTCATTTTGTAGAGTATAAAGTCTATCACAATAAATGTACTATTTATTTTGATTTTTATCAAATAATTTATAAAAGATAATTATTATATTTTTATACCAAAATCTTTACACAACCCTAAATTCGCAGGACATTCAAAGTGACAGCATTGCAAAGAAATACGCTAGAAATAGGTAGTTTGAAACCTTTGCAAAATCTATAGTGAATTCAATTTAAACCAGTACAGCGTTGCCAGCTCCATTATGTACTATGTGTACACGGCAGTCACTGTCGCCTTATCCTGATTTAAATTGAATCCACTATATTTAGGCTGAAACCTTTGCAAAACTCTTAAAATTTGGTATTTAAAAATTTTAATTTTTTGAATTTTAAGAAATTTATTTTTCAAAAAAGTTAAAGAAATAGAGTTTTACAAAGGTTTCAGGCTGCTTGAAAATTTGTAGGTCAGATTTTGCAAAAATTTCAGGCTACCTAAAATAAATAGGCAGCCTGCAAAATAACTCAAATATTTGCGTCTTCCAATTGTTTCAACGCATTTTGTGCATTTTCATCACCCAATGCCGCAGCCTTTGTCCACCAATGTTTAGCATGCTCAAAACGACGTGCATTGGCATACACCACACCAAAATTAAATTGTGCTTCAGGATAATCTTGTATCGCCGCCGCTTCAAACCAATCAGCAGCCATTTCATTATCCTGTTTCACACCCGCACCCATAAAATACGCTAAACCCAACTGATTTTGCGCATCTGCATCACCCACATCCGCCGCTTTTTTCCACCAATGTACAGCTTGTTCAGCTTCCCCATCGTGGGCGCATAAATACCCTAAATGCGTTTGCGCGTGCACATCACCCAACAATGCAGCTCTTTCACACCAATGTTTGGCCAATTTTGGATTTTCCGCCACGCCTTTGCCCGTGCCATACAAAATCGCTAAATTGTGGCAAGCCTGCGCATTATCTTCGTCCGCCAAGATTTTCCATTCAGCAAACGCAGTTTCAAAATCACCATTTTCATAGGCGATTAAGCCTTTGTCTTGCATATCCGTCATATTACTTTCCCTGTTTACACTACTTTCACAGCCTGAAAAATTTGCACGCATTATACCCCATTTTTCAGGCTGCCTATTCATCGGTATAATGCTCGATTATTTCTATTCAATAAGCAAAAACCATGCCTTACGCTACTCAACTACAAGAAAAAGTCAATCGCCTGACCGCACTACTCGCACCGTTTGCCGCGCCAGAATTGCGCGTATTTCCATCAGCCGAACAAGGTTACCGTATGCGCGCCGAATTTCGCATATGGCACGAAGGAGAAGACATTTGCTACGCGATGTTTGAAGCAGGCCGCAAAGCCTCGTCCACATCATTGATTAAAATGACACAATTTCCTGCAGCGCACGAATCCATCAACGCCTTAATGCCTGTTTTATTAGCCAAAGTTTCAGGCTGCCCTATCTTGAAAAATCGTTTTTACCAATGTGAATTTTTAGCAACATTAAGCGGCGAAATGCTCGTTACCATGATTTATCACAAAAAATTGGATGATGAATGGATAGCCGCTGCACAAGCCTTGCAAGACGAATTGGGCATTTTCATTATTGGGCGCAGTCGTGGGCAAAAGATTGTTTTGCAACAAGATTATGTTACCGAAAAATTGACGGTACACGGCGAAACCTTCCAATATCGTCAATTGGAAGGTGGATTTACGCAACCGAATGCGCGTGTGTGCGAAAAAATGTTGCAATGGGCGTGCGACCAAGCAGCGGACGCAAATGGCGATTTGCTGGAATTGTATTGTGGCAACGGCAATTTCACGCTGCCCTTATCGCGCCGATTTAAGCGCGTGTTGGCAACCGAAGTTTCCAAAACATCAGTGGCAGCAGCGCAATGGAATATTCAAGCCAATCAAGCAGATAATATTGCGATTGCGCGATTGTCTGCCGAAGAATTTGCTGCAGCGTTTTCAGGCTGCCGTGATTTTCAACGTTTGGCAACACAGGGAATTTTTTTGAAAGATTATGATTTTTCAACCATTTTTATTGACCCACCACGCGCAGGTGTGGACGATGAAACGCTGAAATTGGTGGCGCAATTTGACCGCGTGATTTATGTGTCGTGCAATCCTGAAACGCTGGTCAGCAATTTGATGACTTTAAGCCAAACGCATACAATTCACGCGGCAGCTTTGTTTGACCAATTTCCGTTTACGCATCATATTGAAAGTGGTGTGATGTTGTTGAAGAAATAATGTTTTTGTGTTTTCAGGCTGCCTTTTAGTTATGATACAGCTTTTACAGTACACGACAAAAAATCATTTCCGTAGGTCGGGCATTCATGCCCGACATTGATGAATCACGACGCATTGTGTCGGGCATGAATGCACGACCCACAACTTCAAAAAAATAGTCGTGTACTGTAAGGCAGCCTGAAAATATGTTGTGAAGGAAAAATAATGAATTTTGCAGAAAAATTAAAGGTTTTACACAAGGAAGCCAAAGAAAAAACGCGTGCGCGTGAATTGGCGGAAGCAGAAGCCAAAAAACGGGCGGCGGAACAAGCAGATGTGAATTTTGCGGATTTGATGCATGATGTGCAGCCGATTAAACCTTCTAATCAATACATTGCGCCAATAGACAAATCGCCGATTAAACCGCGTCAGCAAAAACCTGAACTGGATGAAGACCATTTTTTCTATGTGGGCGAAGGTGGTTTTCAGATGGAAATACCTGATTCATTTAGCAAAAATGGTCAGGGCGCAAATGATATTAAGCGTTTGCAAGCGGGGCATTATGAAGTGGTGGCGGACGTGGATTTGCACGGTTACACACAGGAAGAAGCGCAGCAAGTTTTGAATGAATTTATTGAATTTGTGAAACGGCGCGGCGTGTGTGGCGAGATTGTGCATGGCAGCGGTTTGGGTTCATCGGGTTATACGCCTGTGCTGAAATCTTTGGTGCGCCGTTGGTTGATGGCGCATCCTGATGTGTTGGCGTATTGTGAGCCACGTAAAGGCAATGATGGCGCGGTGCGGATTTTGGTGAAACGTCAACGCAGAATTGACCCATTTTCGGAAGATAAATAATCAAAAGGCAGCCTGAAACTTATGCAAACCCCAAATCACAGGTCGAATTCTTGAATCCAATATTTTCCCAACTCAGCAATTATTTATTTTTATAAAAAATTGTCGGATACAAGTATCTGACCTACGAGTTTTTAGGTTACTTGAATAGGTTTTATAGTGGATTCAATTTAAATCAGGACAAGGCGACAGCTATCACCGTGTACACTTAGTACATAAGGGAGCTGGTAACGTTGCAGTGGTTTAAATTGAATTCACTATAATCGTAATTAGGCAGCCTGAAAAGTTTTCAGGCTGCCTTTTTACGATATGATTTTATTTACCCCAAACTTCTTCTGCAATTTCGCGAATAAAATTCAGTTTTTTCCATTGGTCTTCTTCGCTCAAAATATTGCCTTCTTCCGTTGAAGCAAACCCACATTGAGGACTCAAACACAGTTGATTAATATCCACATATTGTGTCGCTTCTTTAATGCGATTGATGATTTCTTGCTTATCTTCCAATTCTCCAGATTTTGAGGTAACCAAACCCAAAACCACTTGTTGATTTTTGATAAACCGCAAAGGTTTAAAATCCCCCGCACGGTCACTATCATATTCCAAATAGAAACCATCCACATTACAGCCACCAAATAAAATTTCAGCCACAGGCTCATAACCACCCGAAGAAAACCATGTTGAACGGAAATTACCGCGACAAATGTGCATCGTAATCGCCATATCCGCAGGTGCAGCAGCACGAATATCATTCAATACTTGCACATAACGTTTAGCCACCGCATCCACATCAACACCTTGCGATGCATACAAGGCACGTTTTTCTTCAGAACAAAATTCGCCCCAAGAAGTATCATCTAATTGCAGCGTGCGACAACCTAAAGCATAAAATGCTTGCACAGCCTGAATATATGTTTCAGTAATATCCGCAAACAGTTGTTCTTGATTATCTGCATAAATAGCAGGTAATTTAGGTTCTGCTGTGCGTACACAAGTAATCAAATGCAACATGCTAGGCGATGGAATAGTAAACTTAACAGGATAACCATTCGCTTCTTGATGCAAGCGTTTATAATGCTCCAAAAATGGATGCACGCTTGGCCATTGAATACGGTCAATAATTTCCAAAGTTACAGGGCGATGCATATGTGCTTTAAATTGGGTGCTATACGTTTCTGTATCACGCAATTCAACACCTACCAATTCAAATAAAAAGTCCAAATGCCACCAAGTACGACGAAATTCACCATCGGTTACAGCTGGTAAACCCACCTGTTTTTGTTTTTCAACCAATTCATGAATTGCAACATCTTCTACTTGACGCATTTCCTCTATGCTACATTCACCACATGCACATTGATGACGTGCGTGTTTTACTGTTTCAGGTCGTAAAAAACTGCCCACAATATCAAAACGATAAGGGGCGCGATCGCGTGTTGTAGCTGTAGGGAAAAGTTGGCTCATAATGCATTCCTTAAAATATATTTAACAAAAAAGTACTATGAGTATAACAGAGTTATTTTCAGGCTGCCTTTTGCTTTTTATGAAAAATTTTGATGATAAAAAGTATTAAATTTCATATAGAAATCATGATAATTCATTTTGATTTATTTTTTACCAAACAGGCAGCCTGAAACCCTGATTATAAAACCATAACCGCTTCAGCCTCTACCAAAGCACCACGTGGCAAGGCTGCTACTCCAACTGCTGCACGCGCTGGAAATGGTTGCACAAAATATTGCTCCATTACTTGATTAAATGTCGAAAAATCAGATAAATCTGTCAAATAAGCATTGATTTTGACAACATCATTCAGGCTGCCTCCCGCCGCTTCACATACTGCGCGCAAATTTTTGAAAACTTGATGCGCTTGCGCCTCAAATGTATCTGAAACCAGCTGCATGGTTTGTGGGTCTAGCGGAATTTGTCCGCTCAAATAAACAGTATTACCTGCTTTGACAGCTTGACTATATGCACCGATTGCTGCAGGTGCTTGTTCTGTATGAATGATACTTTTGCTCATCGCGTTACCTTTATATTGAGTGAAAAATGAAATTATAGTGAATTATATTTAGCTTAGTACAGAGCGATCTTAAATATGCCACCTTAATCCTATTTTTGTTTTAACTGACTGGTAATAATGTAACGTTTATTTTCCGATTATAGAAATAAACCGCGTTGTTTGCACAACAGGTTGAGAAAAATAAGCTTGCAGCACTTCAAATAGCGTATCACCATTTAAAGAACTAAGGAGCTTCACTGTATTAATCAGGACAAGGCGGCAGCGACCTTCGTGTACACTGAGTACATAAGGGAGCTGGCAACGCTGTACTGGTTTAAATTGAATTCACTATATAAAAATTCACAAAACGACATAATTCCCAAAGCGAATCTTATAGATAGATAAAAAAAGCAGCCTGAAAGCGTGAATATTTATCACACGTTCAGGCTGTACAATCTTAAAAAAGCAAAAAGCGCATTACTACAATGCGCTTTTGTCCTAAATTCGACCCAATTACTTTATTAATTAATTTATAGTTACTTAAAAAATGGTGCCCAGAAGAAGACTCGAACTTCCACGTCCTTACGGACACTAGTACCTGAAACTAGCGCGTCTACCAATTCCGCCATCTGGGCTTGATTTTTTTGATTTTATTTCACAATTGCGTTAAAGTGTCGCAATCAATAAAGACGAAATTATATAAATGCTACAAAAGGATTGTCAACAATGAAAAAGCAGAAAAATACCAAGATTTTGAATTTACGAAATAAAGACCCATACTTGGCACGCGAACGCCAAAAATACGAAAACCCACTCCCCAGCCGCGAATGGGTCATTGAATATTTGGAACAAGCTGGCGTGCCACAAAAAATCCCTGTTTTGGCTGAACAATTTGCCATTACAGAAGCAGAATACGAATTTTTTGAACGCCGCTTGAAAGCAATGGCGCGTGATGGGCAAGTGCTCATCAATCGGCGCGGCTTGGTGTGCGTGGCGGAAAAATTGGACATTGTGAAATGCCGCGTGGAAATGTCGCGCGATGGCAGTTTTGGTTTTGCCGTGCCGCTCACGCCGAATGGCGAAGGCGATTTGGTTTTGTACAACAAGCAGTTATTTGGCGTGATGCACGGCGACATCGTTACCGTGCGTCCACTTGGCTTGGACAGACGCGGTCGCCGCGAAGGGCAAATTTTGGACATCGTGGAACGCGCCCAAAGCAGCGTGGTCGGTCGTTTCTATTTGGAACATGGCGTGGCGGTGCTGGAACCCGAAGACCAGCGTTTGCAGCAAAGCATTGTTTTGTCGCCCGAAAGCGTGGCGCAATTCAAGCCGAAATCGGGGCAAGTGATTGTGGCGGAAATTGAAATTTATCCCGAAAATCATCGCCCTGCCGTTGCCAAAATCACGGAAGTGCTGGGCGATTACGCCGACAGCGGCATGGAAATTGAAATCGCTGTCCGCAAACACCGTTTGCCGCACGAATTTCGTTCAGGCTGCCTGAAAGCCGCCGAAAAAATCCCCAATAAAGTCCGTAGAACGGATTTGAAAAACCGCGTGGATTTGCGCGATTTGCCGCTCGTTACGATTGACGGCGAGAGTTCGCGCGATTTTGACGATGCGGTTTACGCGGAAAAAGTGGGGCGCAATTACCGTTTGATTGTGGCGATTGCCGATGTGAGCCATTATGTGCAAGACGATGATTTGATTGATGTTGATGCGCGTGAACGTGCCACCAGCGTGTATTTTCCGCGCCGCGTGATTCCGATGCTGCCTGAAAATTTGTCCAATGGCATTTGCTCACTCAACCCTGATGTGGAGCGGCTTTGCATGGTTTGCGACATGGAAATCACTTATGCGGGCAATGTGAAAGCGTATGAATTTTACCCTGCCGTGATGAAGTCGGCGGCACGCTTGACCTACAATCAAGTTTGGCAATGGCTTGATAATAATGAGAAAAGCATTCCCGAAACCTTTTCAGGCAGCCTGAAAACGCTGTACAAAATCTTCCAAATTTTGCAGCAAAAACGCCAAAAACGCGACGCAATGGAATTTGAAACCGTTGAAACACAAATGATTTTTGACGACAACGGCAAAATTGAACGCATTGAACCCGTAAAACGCAATGACGCGCACAAATTGATTGAAGAATGTATGCTCGCAGCGAATGTCTGCGCGGCGGATTTTCTGTTGCAAAACAAGCAGCCTGCGCTGTTCCGCAACCACGCTGGGCCCACGCCCGAAAAATTGGCGACTTTGCGTGAACAACTGGCTTTACTCGGCTTGAAATTGGGTGGCAAGGACAATCCCACGCCGAAACATTATGGCGAACTCGCCGCGCAAATCACCGACCGCCCCGACCGCGAATTGTTGCAAACCATGTTGTTGCGCTCCATGCAGCAAGCGATGTATGAGCCTGATAATTTGGGACATTTCGGTTTGGCGTATGAGCATTACGCGCATTTCACGTCGCCCATTCGCCGCTATCCTGATTTGTTGGTGCATCGCGCGATTAAGGCGGTGTTGGCTGGCAAACGTTACGAAGTGCCAAGCTGGCAAGAAATGGGCGTACACACCTCTTTCTGCGAACGCCGCGCCGATGAAGCCAGCCGCGATGTGGAAAGCTGGCTGAAAACCTATTTCATGCGCGACAAAGTGGGCGAAGTGTTCACGGGTAAAGTGTCGGGCATGGCGAATTTCGGGCTGTTTGTAACGCTGGACGACATTCACATTGAGGGCATGATTCACGTCAGCGATTTGGGTGAGGATTATTTCAATTACCGCGCGGATTTGTTGGCAATGGTCGGCGAACGGAGTGGCGTGCGTTTCAATATGGGCGACACGGTTACCGTGAAAGTGGCGCGCGCGGATTTGGAAACGAGCAAAATTGATTTGGTACTGGTGTCTTCTGGTGCAGGCAAGAAAAAAGTTGTCAAAAAATCAAAACAATCCGATTTCATGCAGCCTGAAAAAGCCACAAGCACAAAATCAAGCAAAAAAACGGTGGCTTCGCAATTATTGGAAGAAGCGGCGCGTTTGCTGGCTGAAGCCGATGCGAAAATGTCGCGTAAAAAGCGGGTGGCGGCACAAAAATCAGCTCAATCTACCAACCAATCCCAATCTGTTGTCAAACAAAACGGTCAAACCGCAAAAGGCAAGAAATCGGTCAGTATTAAGGTAAAGAAAAAGTGAAAAATGTTCAGGTTGCTTTAATTCAAAGGTAAACCAAATCTTACTGTTTCATCAACTGCTGGAATTGAATGGTGTTGATGATTTGGCTTGTGATGAGCAAAAATGTAAATGCAGCCTGAAACTTATCTTTCAGGCTGCCTGAATATTTTATTTAAACAATAACATCAATAATAAAATCACCGCAATCACTGCCAACCAAAAATTTTGTCGCTTTTGACTTTGGATTAAATGCAAGGTTGCCAAGCGCATTTCATTGTGTTTTTTCTCGTCCACCAAAGCGGCGATTTTGCGCGGCAGACTGGGCAAGATTTCTGCCCAATCGGGTGCTTCGTGGGCAATGTTTCGCGCCAAGGCTCGCACGCCAAATTGTCTGTCCACCCATTTGACCAAAAATGGTTTAGCGGTTTGCCACAAGTCCAAATCGGGGTCCAGTTGTCGCCCCAATCCTTCAATATTCAGCAGTGTTTTTTGCAACAAAACCAGTTGTGGCTGGATTTCTACATTGAAGCGGCGACTGGTTTCAAACAAACGCATCAACACCAAGCCAAACGAAATTTGCGACAAAGGTTTATTAAAAATGGGTTCGCAAACCGCTCGCACGGCTGCTTCCAATTCTTCGGGACGCGTATCGGCTGGCACCCAACCGCTTTCAATGTGGGCGGTGGCAACGCGATAATAATCGCGATTGAAAAACGCCAAAAAATTGATGGCAAGATAGCGTTTGTCGTATTCGGTTAAGCTGCCAACAATGCCAAAATCCAGCGCGATGTAGCGACCATCGGGGGAAACCAGAATATTGCCAGGGTGCATATCGGCGTGGAAAAATCCGTTGTTAAATACTTGGGTAAAAAAGATTTCTACGCCATATTTTGCTAATTGTTTTAAATCAATGCCATTGGCTTTCAGGCTGCCTATTTCAGAAATCGGTGTGCCATTCATCCATTCAATCGTCAGTACTTCGCGGCTGCAATAATCAAAATAAACTTGCGGCACAATCAGCATATCGCTGTGTTCAAATTGGCGGCGTAATTGGCTGGCATTGGCGGCTTCACGCATCAAATCCAATTCGTCATGCAAATATTTGTCAAATTCGGCGACCACTTCGCGCGGTTTTAGGCGTTTGCCATCGGCAAAAAGTCGTTCAATCCATGTTGCGCCAAATTTCATCAATGCCAAATCTTGCTCAATTACGCCGCTCAAATTGGGGCGCAAAACTTTAACGGCGACTTCTTCGCCGCTGAATAAACGGGCTTTATGCACTTGGGCAATAGATGCGCTGGCAATCGGGTCAGCCTGAAATTCGGCATACAATTCGTTGATGGGTTTGCCGAGTGATTTTTCAATTTGCTGGCGCGATAAATCGGCATCAAAGGGCGGAACTTTGTCTTGTAATTTGGCTAATTCAGCGGCGTAATCGGCAGGCAGTAAATCGGGACGCGTGGATAAAACTTGCCCAAGTTTGACAAATATCGGTCCTAAACTTTCTAGCGCGAGTCGTAAGCGCACGGGTAAGGGTTCGTGCAAATATTGGCGCGATTTGGGTAACAGATTGAATAAGTGGCGTGCCAATCCTGTGCGCATATAAGGCAGCAAAATATCGGCAAGTCCGTAACGATAAAGGGTTTTAGTGATGGTGGTAAAACGAGTAAACCATTTCATATTGGTGGCAATCTGCAAGCGTTGGGAATGTGGGAATTATAACAAAAGGCAGCCTGAAAGTTAGGGGCTATTATGCACCCATCAACCACCCTAATAAGGCTGATGAACCGACCGCCACCAATACCGTTGGCAACATATTAAACCGTGCTGCCATAAACACGGTCAATGCGAGCGCAATCAATTCGTGTGGGTGTGGAGAAACAAAATGTGGCGCGATAACTGCAATCAAAACACAGGCTGGTGCGGCTTCCATTGTGCGAGCCATGCGTGGCGATAGAGTTTTATTTTTTAACAAGAAAAAACCCAGTAAACGCGTACCATAGGTTACGCATAACATGCCGATAATGGTCAAAAACGATGCCCATGAAATCATTTGTCGTCTCCCGCAAAATAAGCATACATCAAGCCTGCAACCGTGCCGATGATGACGTACCAACCGCTTTGTGGCAGCAACAAATAGCTGATGGCAGCAACCACCAAACTAATCAACCAAGGTATGGCAGCCTGAAAACCGCGCCACATTCCGCGTATCAAAACCAAAAATACCGCTGGAAATGCCATGCCAAAACCCAATTTGGACACATCGCCGAGCATCGGTCCAACCCACGCGCCAATAAAACCACACGATACCCAAAACAGCCACAATGTGATGCCTGTCGCAATGTAATACGGATAACTGAACGGTGGCAAACCTGCTTGTTCGCGCCGTTTGGCATCGGTAATGCCCAATGCCCAGCTTTCATCTACCATCAAAAAGAGTGCAGGGAAAATTTTGCGGCGCGGTAAATGGCGCAAATAGGGAACAAACGCCGCACCCATTAAAATATGGCGGCTGTTAATCATTGCGGTCATGGTGATGATGGTCAAAATTGGCAGTGGCGATGTCCACAAACCCACCGCCGCAAATTCGGAACCGCCTGCAAAATTCAGCCCCATCATCAAACAAGTTTCCAGCACACTCATGCCTTTTTGCCCTGCTTGTGCGCCCAAAATCAAGCCGAAAGGAACAATGCCCGTCATAATCGGCAAACTGTCTTTCACGCCACGTTTAAATTCTGATTGTGTTTCTGTTGTCATCATATTGTATTATTTTGATATTTTCAGGCTGCCTTTTAAATAATAGTGGCATAAAAGGCAGCCTGAAATATTGATTCAATCCATTTTTCAGGCTGCATTTTAATTTTATAGGCAGCCTGAAAACCCAATTTATCCATAATCACGTTGCCCAAAAATTGCACTGCCCACGCGCACCATCGTTGCACTGCATTCAATCGCCAACGCCATATCCGCGCTCATTCCCATAGACAAAGTATCCGCTTGTGGCACAATCGTTTGTAATTGCGCCAATAAATCATACATTTGTCCAAATTGATGGCGTAATCCTGTTACATCGGCATCGGCTTGCGCCACGCACATTAAACCGCGTAAATTCAGTTTCGGCAACGCCATCACTTCACGCGCCAATGGCAATAATTTATCGGGCGCGATGCCATGTTTGGCAGATTCATTGGCAATGTTTATCTCAATCAACACTTGCAAATCGGGCAAATGATTGGGACGCTGTTCGCTCAAACGTCGTGCCAATTTAACACGGTCAAGCGTATGCAACCAATGCGCCCGTTCCGCCACCATGCGACTTTTGTTGGATTGTACCTGCCCAATCATATGCCACACAATATTGGCGCAATCTGCCAATTGCTCGGTTTTGCCATACCATTCTTGAATATAATTTTCGCCAAAATCGCGCTGACCTTGTTGATATAAAACACGAATATCGTCCGCAGGAAATGTTTTGCTGACCGCAATCAACTGAACGCAGCCTGAAACACGATTGGCAGCCATTTCAGCGGCGCGAATCTGTTGCAAAACGTGTTGACGATTGATTTCTAAATGATTCATGGTTTTCAGTCTGCCTTAACTTGTTGATGATGCAAATAAATATCTTCAAATGATAAATGATGATAAAACCAATAATATTCACGCAAAAATGGAAAACCTCGTTTGCTCCATGGTTTTACATCGGTATTGTAATGAATAATCGCAGGTGTATAAGCCAATTTTTCTACACGTTCAATTGCGCCCACTTGTTGCGCCAATCTATCCCAACCAACCAAATAATTAAACTCACGTGAAACGCGTAACCAACTATTTTGAAACAATATATTCAATACACTTTGGTCGGCATCGCGCAAAGCATTGCCATATTGCTCGTGGATTTCAAATGCGCGTTGGCATACATTTGCTGCACGCCACACGCGATTATTAATCAGCAAAACACCCGCGTTAAAATGGAAGTCGCCGTAAAAAAATTCTGCAATTTCATCTTTTGCAGCTACCACTGCCACATCGCCCATATCTACTTGATAAAAATGACGTAAATTTCCATTAACCACCAAATCACAATCTAAATATAATACCTTATCTTCCTTAATCAATTCGGGAATAAAATAGCGATAAAACGTGGCAGCCGAAATATGATGATAGGTTTTGTAGTGATTAAATCGCTGCTCAGATGTGTTCGTATTGTGGATTACACTATCCAAATTGCGGATACGCTTGTTCACACCAGTAAACCATTCATCGGGATAATCTTGATTAATCAGATAAAATTGTACATTGCGATGATGATACAAAACCGATTTAATCGTGGTTAAAACCATCGAATGATATGCATAATCCGCCGCCAAAACGATGTTTAATTGTGGTGTATCCATTTTATTTCACTCAAATAAATCAGTTTGCATTTGTTCCGCAGCAACCACCACATCGGTCGCGCCATGTGCCAGTTGCAGGTTTAATTTTTGCCCTTTGCGTAAACTGTCGGCATCGCGTACCACTTGTCCGCGTGTATTGCGAACAATGGCAAAACCGCGCTGCAACACGGTATGCGGCGATAGGGCTTCCAATAATTCGGCTTGTTGCGCCACTTTTTTCAGGCTGCCTGAAAGATAATTTTGCTGTGCTGTGCGTAAGGCAGCCTGAAAATAGGCGACACGTTGCGTGGCTTGTGCCACATTGGGTTTGGCGTGTTGGACTGCGGTTTCGTATCGCGCCAAACGATGTTGTTGCTGCTGTATTTGCTGGCGCATGGCGTGGCGCAATAATTGCGTGGCTTGCGTTAATTGTGTACGCTGCAAGTGATATTTTTGCTTGGGATGTTGCAGTTGTCGCGCAAGAAAATCCACGTTTTGCGCCGCGTTTTGGTATTGTCGATGCAAATTATCACGCAAACGTGTGTGCATATCGTCCAATTTATCCAGCATATCGGCGATGTTGGGGCTGACTAATTCGGCTGCACCCGTAGGCGTGGGGGCGCGCACATCGGCAGCAAAATCGGACAAGGTAAAATCGGTTTCGTGTCCCACACCGCTGACAATCGGCAAGTGGCTGGCGGCAATCGCGCGTACTACTACTTCTTCGTTAAATGCCCACAAATCTTCTATGCTGCCGCCGCCGCGACACACAATCAACACGTCCACTTCGGCGCGTTGATTGGCAAGGTAAATGGCTTGGGCAATGTGTTGTTCGCTGCCTGAACCTTGCACGGGCGTGGGATAAACAATCACGGGGATATGCGGTGCGCGGCGGCGCAATGTGGTCAGTACATCGCGCAAAGCGGCAGCGGCTAAACTGCTTACAATGCCGATGACGCGCGGATTTTCAGGCAGCATTTGTTTGTTTTCGGGCGCAAAAATCCCTTCGGCTTGCAGTTGTTTTTTCAGGCGTTCGTATCGCGCAAATAATTGTCCCAAGCCGACTTGGCGCACTTCATTGACGTTGATTTGAAATTCGCCACGCGCTTCGTATAGGCTGATTTTGCCGCATACTTCCACATGGTCGCCTTCACGCAAGGGCGTATCCAAACGCATGGCGGCGTGTTTGAACATGGCGCAACGCACTTGGGCGCGGTCATCTTTCAGTGAAAAATAATAATGTCCGCTGGCGGCGCGAGTCAGATTGGAAATTTCACCGCTAATCCAAAAGCCTGATAATTGGCTGTCCAATAATTCGGCGGCAATGGCATTGAGTTCGGATACGGAAAGTGCGGCGGGTGCGAATAAATCAGATTGCATGGTTTTCAGGCTGCCTGAATCGGGAAAAAATGGTATTTTAACGTATTTTTATTGTGGATATGGCTGGATAAAAAATAGGCAGCCTGAAAAAATTATAATTTTCAGGCTGCCTGTTGATAATATGAATAGTACTTAGAACCTGTGTTCATAATCTTAATAGCTTGCTTTTATCGCCACTTCATACGACTACTGCGTTGGCTTCCCACGCCAATATGTTCAATATTGGCGTGGGAAGCCGCCTTGTATTCGCATGAATTGACAATAAAATCAAGCTATCAATCTTACAAACACAGGTTCTTAATTTGATACCACACATTAATCTACTATGTTTCCGATAATTCTGCCATATTAATGTCTAAACCGTTCAAGGTTAATGCCACCAAATCAGGGGCATGAGATACAAAAAATGGTGCTGCTAGATGTTTGTCCCAATCGTCCTTACTCTGCCATTTTTCCATAAACACATAGCGCGTTCGAGTACCCGAGACTTTTCCAAAATCATAATATATGCACCCTGCATAAGTGAGTGCGGTTTGAGCAAATTCTCTTGCTAATGCTTCAAATTCGGCTTGGTTGCCGTTTTTCACATCGCAAGTCGCGTAAACGCCAATCATGGGATTCCCCCTCCAAAACAAAAATAAAAAAATGGACAAACATCATTTGCCTATTTTTATTCTACGCTCTTTCAGGCTGCCTGAAAGTAAAATAGTTATTTTTATTATTAATTTTGCCAAATTGATACCATTCTCGCCACAATCGCAGCGGCAACTTGGTCTTTATCCATTTCTGGCAACGAAGTTTCATTTTCATCGTCCAAAATGGTAATAATATTAGTCGGTTTCCCCATCGCATCGGAAACTTGGTTTGCCACCAACATCGGAATGCCTTTTTTCTCGCGTTTGATTCGCGCGTGAGTCAACACATTTTCACTTTCTGCTGCAAAACCAACACAAAACGGCGCATTCGGTAAAGCCGCTACTTCGCGCAAAATATCAGGATTTTCGGTCAATTCAATCACAGGCGGTTTGCCTGAACCGTCTTTTTTCAATTTTTGTTCCGATGCGTTGGCAACCCGATAATCCGCCACCGCCGCCACCGAAATAAACGCATCTTGTCCTTGTTGCAGCAGCCTGAAAACCGAATCGTGCATATTTTGCGCGCTGATGGCTTGTTCAACGTACGCCAAATTTTCGGGAATTTTGGCGCTGATTTTACCATACACCAAACTCACGCTCGCACCTGCGCCACGACAGATTTTTGCCAAAGCCATGCCCATTTGTCCGCTGGAAATATTGGTGATGCCGCGCACAGGGTCAATCGCTTCGTAAGTGGCACCTGCGGTAATCAAGATTCGTTTGCCACGCAAGGGTTTGGGTAGCCAAAAATCGGGCAACAATTCCGCAATTTGTGCTGCTTCCAACATCCGTCCTTCGCCGATTTCACCGCACGCTTGTTCGCCGTGTGCAGGCATTAAAATATGCACGCCATCGGCTTTCAGGCTGTCTATATTGCGCAAATTAGCAGGATTACGCCACATTTGTACATTCATCGCAGGCGCAACCACCAATGGACAATCGCGTGCCGCCGCCATTTCGCTGATTAAATTATCGGCAATGCCATGCGCGATTTTGGCAATCGTATTGGCGGTGGCTGGCGCAATCAGCATAATATCCGCAGCACGAGTGGCGTTGATGTGTGCCATGCCGTTTCCTTCGCCCTTGCCGTTTTCGGTTAATACAGGGTTGCCACTCAATGCTTGAAAGGTTTGCGCGGTAACAAATTCTGTGGCGGCTTGCGACAAGGCAACGGTTACAGTATGCCCTTGTTTTTTCAGCAAACGCACCAATTCGCAGGATTTGTATGCCGCAATGCCACCTGTTACGGCGAGTAAAATGTGTTTGTTCATTCTATTTTTCCTATGGAATATGGTTTCAGGCTGAAATCTTTTCAAATCCCGAAATTGTAGGTCGAATTATTAAATCTGATATTTTTCATTGTAACAACCATTTATTTGTTTTATTTAAAAACAAAAAAGATAAAAATATTCAATCAGAAAAGTTTCAGGCTGCCTTTAAATCAAACCAATAATTAGGCAGCCTGAACAATTATAGTCATTTGAATAAAAATAATACCACGTTATCTGCTCTTTTACTGTACAAGGTGTACATAGCAGTTACTATTGCCTTGTCTTATATCTATTTTAAATAATAGTAGCACATTGAGTGATTTTCAAACCTTTGCAAAACCTATTCAAGCAGCCTGAAAAAATTTTGGTTGGATGCTTGCATAGAACCTTTGCAAAATCCGAAATAATAGGTCGAATTTTTTAATCTGAGAGTTTTATATTTAATAAAATTTTGTTTTTTTAAAATCAGATAAAAGTATCCAGCCAACAAATTTCAGGCTATCTTTATCTTTCAATCACACAAATATTAGAAAATTCTTTTAAAATAGAATAAGTTTCCTAGTGTTACATAAAATAAGTATTCTCTTTACTATATTTAAAATTGATGCACATCAAACAATATGCACAAATAAATGCTTATCTTATTAAAATAGTTTATAATAAACTTAATATCACATTAAGACATTAACATGGTGTTTATGTTTATTGTTTTCTATGTTATATTTGCTTCCGTTTTTTCAAAGAATTTTTAGCAAGGGTAAACTCCATGAATAAATTATTATTAACTACTTTGTGTGCTTTAGCATTGAGTGCTTGCGGTGGCGAGCAAAAAGCAGCTGAAACTCAATCAGCTTCTCCAGCAACAGCTGAAACCACTTCAGGTAAACCTGTTTTGCGTGTGCATTCAGAAGCATTGTATGAACCATTCATCACTCGCAGTAGCACCAACCAAATTGAAGGCTTTGATTTGGATTTGCTGAAAGCTATCGGTGAAAAACAAGGTTTTGATGTGAAGTTTGAAGCTCGTCCATTCTTGGGTTTATTGGATTCTTTAGCAAAAGATGAAGCAGATATTGTGAGCTCTGGTGTATCTATTACTGATACTCGTAAAGCTGTAGTAGATTTTTCAGATGTTTATTTTGAAGGGAAAACTGTTCTATTACTTGGTAAAAATGCAACAGATGTTCAAGGTTGGAATGAATTAAAAGGAAAATCTGTCTCTGTACAACAAGGTACACCAAACGAACACTTGATTAAAGACAACGGCGCAACTCCTATTGAAACTGAAAGTACTTGGCTGGCGGTTAAATCTACTATTGCTGGTGAAACGCCTGCTACATTTGGTGATTCCGCTGCATTGGGTTATTACTTGCACAACTATTCCAAAGACGGTTTGCGCATGATAGAGTTGCCTAATTCTCCTGTAAACCTCTATGCATTTGCTGTGAAAAAAGGCAATCACGAATTGCTGAATAAATTAAATACAGGTTTGGCACAAATTAAATCTGATGGTACTTACGAGCAAATTCAAAACAAATGGTTTGCTAATAAATAATTAAATCTATCTTTCAGGCTGCCTTAATAGTTAAGGCAGCCTGAATAGATTATAGTCAGTTAAAATAAACACAACCAAAGCAATAGCAACCATTGTATTACTTTTTATATTGTTGTTTTAAATATTGAAAAAGTATTTTTTCCACAAAAGTAGTCATCGTATCGGCTTGTTTTAGCTGTTTTGGCGGTTGATATTCGTGTGCACAAATCACAATGTTATGATTTTCAACATCGTAAAATAGCTTATCTCCATCGGCATATTTCCAAAATTCACCCAAAATTAAAAACACTTTTTCGTTTAACGTTTGTTTTTCCAACGCATCAAAACGAATTTCCACGCCTTCTAATTTTAAAACAGAAATATACTGAAAAAATGTTTTCAACTCTTCGGAAAATCGCACACCCAATTCCGCTTCTTTGTGCTGAATTTCCGCTGCCGTTTTCCCCTTTTCTATTTGATTAGTTTCAGAAAAAGTTTCTGCTAATTGCTTGAAGAATTTGGGATAAATTTCTTTTAAATACCCAAATTTAGAGACAACAGCTTGTTTTAATTCTTGTTCCTTTTGAGCTTGGGCTTTACAAAAATCATCAAACTCTTTTTCGTATTCGTTTTTATAGATATCCGACAGCGAAACACCAATATTTTTCGTTTGCAACCATTCAAAAACAGCCATTTACCCAAAATACGCATTACTTTTATTAGAAAAACTTTCCTTGGGTTTGATTTTCAAAAAATACCTTCTGCCGCAGGTTTTTTCCACGATTTGGGTATTTTCTACTATCCATTTTTTTCCATTCTTCAGCAGTAAGCTTACCTTCACAAAACGCTGTAAATTGTTGAATGATGGTTTCTTCTGTCATTGTTTTTTTATTCTTTCTACATATTAAATAGGATTGAGAATTTTTGGCATAACGCAAAACGCATTCTATAAAAATACAATAAAATTGACTATCAATCTTTTTCGCTATTTTTGAAAGTATGAGAACCTGTATTCACAATCAATTGAAACATGGTTACAGGCAGCCTGAATTGCAAATGATTTTGTAACCGTTTGATGAATTGAACGCTTTATCTACATTGTTTTTATCAGAACATATCATCTTTAATAAAATTAATTTTGGTATAATTTGAGTTTAAATTCTAGAATAATTAGAAGTGAAAATATGATTTTGATTAAAAAATATAAAAAAGCATTTATTTTGATGCTATTTGTTATGTGCATAACTGTCAGTTGGTTTTTTTATCAAAACAAGAGTGTCTCTGTTCCACAGTATGCTACCGCCACTGCCACGTTGCGTGATTTGCAAGATACTGTATTGGCAGGTGGACAGGTTCATGCGGAAGAATTAGTGGACGTGGGTGCGCAGGCAACGGGGCGTGTCAATAAATTGTATGTGCAACTGGGGCAGCGTGTGCAGAAAGGTGATGTGATTGCTGAAATTGATGCTAGCCAGCAGGAAAATGCACTCAAAGATGAAGAGGCGCATTATCGGAGTTTGTTGGCGCAACATGACACGCGAAAAATTCAACTGGCTCAAATGCAAACTGAATTTAACAGCTTGAAACAGACTTATGAGGGTGGAGTAACTTCCAAGTTGGATTTTTTGAAAGCGCAAAATGCGTTGAAAAATGCGCAGAATGATTTAAAAGTGAGCCAATCACAGCTGGAACAGGCGCGTTTGAAAATCCAGACTGCTAAAACTAATTTAGGCTATGCCCGTATTACTGCGCCGATAGAGGGGATTGTGGTCTCGGTGGTTACCAAGCAGGGGCAAACCATTAATGCGATGCAATCCAGCCCGACGATTGTTCGTTTGGCAAAAATGGATACGGTGCAAATTAAGGCGAAGTTTTCCGAAGCCGATGTGCCTAAATTGAAAACGGGTATGAAAGCACATTTTCAAATTTTGGGTTTGCCTAGCAAGCAATTTGATGCCACGCTGGATGCTTTGGAGCTTGCGCCCATTGGTGAGATTGGTTCGGGTGCGGTTTATTATTATGGTTGGCTAAATGTACCCAATCCCAAACATGAGTTGTTTATTGGTATGACGGCAAATGTTACGGTGTTAATTGAGCAAAAAAATCAAGTATTGACTATTCCCAGCAATGCTTTGGGCAAGTCTTTGGGCAATAATCGTTTTGAAGTCAAAGTGATGCATGAGTCGGCAGATAAGGCAATACCCGAAATTGAACTGCGAGAGGTTGAAATTGGGCTGAATAATAAAGTGGATGTAGAAGTGTTATCAGGTTTGCAGGCTGGCGATAAAGTGGTGGTTACCGAGTCTGATGGCGTGGTAGAAACTTTGGGGGAATTGGAGTTTTGACCATGACAATTGGAGAGGCAAACGAGCTTAATCAGCAAAATATTTTGTTGTCATTAAAAGATATTCACAAAAGTTTTGCTTTTGGTGAGCAAACTTTAGAGGTTTTGCATGGCATCAGCTTGGATGTTGCAGCGGGCGATATGGTGGCAATTATCGGGCAATCTGGTTCAGGCAAATCCACTTTGATGAACATTATGGCGTGTCTGGATACACCTACATCAGGCGAATATTTGATTTCAGGCTGCCCTGTGCATGAGATGGACAGCGATATGCTGGCGGGTTTGCGACGCGATAAATTTGGTTTTATTTTTCAGCGTTATCAGTTATTGAGCAGCCTGAATGCGGCAGAAAATGTTGCTGTGCCAGCGGTTTATGCAGGCGTGTCGCCTCATCAACGTTTAGCAAGAGCTAATGAATTGTTGGCGAAATTGGGTTTGCAAGAGCGCACAGGGCATTACCCTAATCAACTTTCTGGCGGGCAACAGCAGCGCGTATCCATTGCCAGAGCTTTAATGAACGGCGGACAGATTATTTTTGCCGATGAGCCAACAGGCGCACTAGATAGCCACAGCAGCCGCGATGTGATGGAGATTTTGCTGCAATTAAACCACGAGGGGCATACCGTTATTTTGGTTACGCATGACCCTAAAATTGCAGCACTTGCCAAACGAGTCATTGAAATCAGCGATGGTGTGATTGTGCGTGATGAGCGTAATGCACCATTGACGGAAGAAAATACCATTATGCCGTCTGAAAGCACTTTACCGCGTCAAACCAAGCGGTTTATGCCATTTTTAGGCAGCCTGAAAGAAGCATTTGGCATGGCTTTATTAACCATGTTTGCCAATAAAATGCGAACTTTATTAACCATGCTCGGTATCATTATCGGCATTGCATCGGTGGTGCTGATTGTGGCATTAGGTAACGGCTCCAAACAAAAAGTTTTAAATGAAATCAATAGCGTAGGTTCAGCAACTTTGATTGTTTCCGCTGGTCGCGAGGGAGATAAGCGCACTGAACAGGTGGAAAGTCTAACTTTAGATGATATGCATATTTTGGCAAAACTTCCTTTTGTGGATAGCGTATCGCCTAATTTAAGCAGCACGATGACTGCACAAGTAGGAAATAAAGAGCGGCAGGTTCAAGTAGATGGTGTCAATATCAGCCATCATCGCCTGCAAAACGTACGTTTTTTAGAAGGAAGCATGTTCAGGCAGCCTGAAATGGATAGTATGGCGCAACATATCATCATCAGCGATAAAACCAAACAGGCTTTTTTTCCTAATCAATCTGCTGTTGGGGAAATTATCATGCTCAATGGTGCGCCTAATCGTGTGATTGGTGTATTTCAATACAAAGGCATAGAAGGTAATTATGACCGCAGCCTGAAAATTTGGATGCCATATCGCACTTTACAAGCACGTTTTATTGGTGATTCGTCTCATTTGGACAGCATGACATTGCTTTTACAAAAGGGTTATTCTTCCACGCTCGCCAGTCAAGGTGTGAAACAAACATTGATAAACAGACACGGCAAAGAAGACTTTACCATTTTCAACAGCGACAGTTTAAGCAAAACCATTGAAAAAACGGCACAATCTTTGACTTTATTGGTTGGTGCGATTGCCGTTATTTCGCTGTTGGTAGGCGGTATTGGTGTGATGAACATCATGTTGGTGTCTGTTACCGAACGCACAGGAGAAATCGGCGTGCGTATGGCGGTTGGCGCACGCTATATCAACATTGTGCAGCAATTTTTGATTGAAGCGATGGTCGTTTGTGCCATCGGCGGCATTATAGGCGTGTTGTTGGCATTTGGATTTGGTGCATTACTGCAAACATTCAATGTCCCCATTGCTTTTTCAGCCAGCTCCATTGGTTTGGCGGTACTCTGTGCCAGCTTAATTGGCTTGGTATTTGGTTTTATGCCAGCACACAAAGCCGCGAAAATGAATCCAATTGATGCTTTAAACCATATTTAAATAGGCTTTCAGGCTGCCTGAAACACATACAGACTGCCTGAAAGCAAAGAAGTGAAAAGAAATATCTATGAAATCATTTAAAAAAACAGTATCTATATTAAGCACTTTATCACTCATTCTGCTTTCAGGCTGCCAAAGTACGCGCTCTGTTAATGCACAAAGCATTGAACAAAGTCTGAACTTACCCACGACTTTTTTGAATCAACAACCTGCATCACAACAGCAAAATATCTGCCAAGCAAACAGCCAAGATTTTTGTTATCACAATTGGTGGCACAGCTTCAACGACCCTATACTCAATGCCTATTTGGAAGATGTGATGCAGCACAACAGCGAGCTATCCATTGCCACGCTCAATCTGCAAAAATCCGTTTTGAACTGGCAAAAAGAAAAAAGAACCCGTTTTCCCAGCTTCAATGCGCAAATGCGTACCCAAACAGGTGGTACACATCATCTAGAATCACACCAAACCCAACACCAATCCAGCAGCGAAGGCAGCCTGAATGCCAGTTGGGAACTGGATTTATGGGGCAAACTTGCTTTGCAGCAAAACATCAGCGAATGGGAAAAAAATGCCAGCACAGCCGACCGTCAAGCGGTTTACCTCAATTTAACCGCCAACGCCGTCCGTGCCTACTACAACCTTGTTCATCTCAACCAAAAATTACAAGACCAAGCAAACAGCCTGAAATACCAACAACGTCAGCTACAATTTGCCCAAACCCAGCTCAAAGCAGGCATCATTGCTCCTAGTGAATTGATACCTTTGCAGCAAAACATCACGCTGCAACAACAAAATCAACTACAACTGAATGCTGATAAAAACGAAGCCCTTAACCAACTCGCACTTTTGCTCAACCACCATGTTTCTGAATTACCATCATCGCTTACCGATAGTAAACATTTGCCAAAAATCAAAGATATTTTTATCGGGCAACCAGCTGAAGTATTAAATAACCGCCCAGATATTCAGGCTGCCTTATGGCGGCTTCAAGCCTCACTGACTGCGCCTGAATTGACCCAGAAAAACCTTTATCCCACACTGGTATTAACGGCTGGCGCACAAAATCAAAGTCCCAAACTATTTGATTTATTGAAAGTGCCCGTGCTTAACTGGGGTATTTCCATCAACCTACCCCCACTTAATCCGCAAGAACACAGAGATAACCTGAAAACAGCTGAAATCAACAGTCAAATTGCTATGCAGCAATATCGTGAACAGGTTTACAAAGCACTTGCCGATGTAGAAAATAAATTAACAGCATGGCAAACCGCCCAAGATAAACGTCAACTGCTATTGCAAACGCAAAAACATGTAGAGCAGCAATTTAAACACCAAAATACTCGCTATCAAGCAGGGCAAATTGCTATGAAAGAGTTGCAAGAAAGCCAAGAACAACTGCGTCAAGCTAAGATTGCTATTCAAGATAATCTGTTTGAGCAAATCAACAATTGGATAGCGCTTTATTTAGCAATGGGAGGACAGCGCTAATCTGGCAACAATCGTTTTAAGTGTACACAAACATATTTTGTCATCATTTTCGGTACGCGCGTGATTTGCCGTTCGAAGCATGGTGCAAATCATTCTACAATTCTTAAACTTACAAACGTGATTTTGTTCAGGCAGCCTGAAAATGGTAGAATAAACAATTTATCGTCGTTTCAAATAAAAATAATACAGCATCGATTGCCAATTTCCTTAATGTACGATTTGTACACAACGGTCACTATCGCCTTGTCTTATTGCTATTTTTAATGACCATATTTTGTATGATACTTCTTTCAGGCTGCCTGAAAGAATCATTTTTAATTAATAGGATAAAAAGTGGAATTCACTCAAATAACATACGCCTCTATCGCAGCACTGGTCATCGGCATTATTTTACTGGTATCGGGAAAAAAGGAACGCAACGAAGAAGGTGAATGGAGCAGCGCAATTCAATGGGGCTATTTGCTCGCCATGATTGGCATTTTTGGCATCCTCGCCGCAGGTTTGCAATGGAGCTTTACCGCCGTTCTATTATTATTCACCGTTGCAACGGGCATCATTTGGACATGGCACAAAATCAACGCCAAAAAGCAGCCTGAAAACATACACGACAACAATCATTTCCGTGATTACATTGCAGGATTTTTTCCTCTGGTTGCTATCGTATTTTTCCTGCGCACATTTATCGCTGAACCTTTCCAAATTCCGTCCAGCTCCATGCGCCCTGGTTTGGTCAAAGGCGATTTTATTCTGGTTAATAAATTTGCGTATGGCATTCGCATACCTGTACTCAATACCGTTGCTGTACCAACGGGCAATATTCAGCGTGGCGATGTAGTGGTGTTCAATTATCCCGTTGAGCCCAATACCAATTACATTAAGCGCATCGTAGCTGTTGGTGGAGATGTAATTGAATATAAAGATAAAATATTAAGTGTAAATGGGATAGTCAGCCAAGATACACCAGCAGGCAATTATGCTTATCCAGACGATTTTGATTTTAGAAAAACACATAATATTCAGTTAGTTCATTCTGTTTTTGGCGATAAAAAATTTGATGTCTTAAAAGATGAAAATGAGCCTAGTATTTCAGCTCGCGCATGGAATGCTTATCAAGACATCATGCAAAATAAAGGTTTATCAAGCGAACTTCCTGAAAATTGCCAATATGCAGAAGATGGCAGCGCATTCCGTTGTACTGTGCCACAAGGTAAATATTTTGCATTGGGCGATAACCGTGACAATAGCGCAGACAGCCGTTATTGGGGATTTGTGGATGATAAGTATACCGTCGGCAAAGCATTTATCATCTGGTTGAATTTGGGCGACATGAAACGTGTTGGCACAAGCATTCAATAATTTCATAACAAACAGGCAGCCTGAAAGCCTTTCAGGCTGCCTTTTTGCGCTACAATCTTTATTTTACTTACAAAACAAATCAACTCATGCGCCGCCATTTCACTACGCTGATTCTCGCCATCATTCCACTCTTATTTTTATATTGCATGGTCGCCGCACCCTTGTGGGCAATGTTGCGCTACGAAGATGCCGCGCCCTTGTGGACAGAAATCCTGCACGATAGCTATTACCAAAAACGCATTATTTGGACAATTTTTCAGGCAGCCCTAACCGTTGCTTTGACCACATTATTAGGCATACCTATCGCATGGGTATTGGCACGGCTGAATTTTGTTGGACGTAAACTGATACTGCGTCTGCTGATGCTACCGTTTATTATGCCGACTTTGGTGGCAGGCATGGGCGTACTGGCATTGTTTGGCGAACACGGTTTTTTGTGGCGCGGTTGGGCTGATACTGCCGCTTTGTTATTGTATGGTAACGTGTTTTTCAATTTACCCGTGATGATACGCGCCGCCTATCAAGGATTTATCGCTGTACCTGCCAATCGTCTTGCCGCCGCACAAACATTGGGAACAAATACGTGGCAACGCTTTTGGCACGTAGAATTACCCGTATTGCGAACATGGTTAGCAGGTGCAGCGTGTTTAATTTTTCTGTATTGTTTTTCAGGATTTGGCTTGGCATTGTTGTTGGGTGGACAACATTACGCCACGATAGAAGTGGAAATTTATCAACTGATTGCCTACGAATTAAATATGGCAAGTGCTGCGGTATTGGTGTGGCTGGTATTGGGCGTAACCGCATTGGCAGGTATCGCTTCAGCATGGTTTGCGCGACATCACAATACCGCCGAAATTCGCACAAGGCAGCCTGAAAAACCGCGTACCCTAGCCGAAAAAAGTTTATTGTTATTGGCATTCAGTTTATTGTTGCTTACTTGCGCGATGCCTTTGTGTGCCGTGTTTTTTCAGGCTGCCTTTGCAGGTACTGCGTGGCAAGTTTTATGGGATGCGGAAACATGGGCGGCGGTGTGGAATACTGTGCGATTCAGCGCGATGGCGGTGGTAATGGCAGCGATTTTGGGTGGATTACACGCAGCAATCGCGCGGCGATTTCGTGCGATACGCGGATTTACTTTTTTACCGTTTATGGTGTCGCCCGTGTGCCTATCATTTGGCGTATTGCTGCTGTATCCCGATTGGTCAGCAACTTTGCCCATGTTGATTGCTTTATACGCATTATTTGCCTATCCCTTTGTTACCAAAGATATTTTAGCCGCATGGGAAACGCTGCCTGAAAATTACACACAAGCCGCTCGGGTATTCGGTGCCAATCTGTTTCAGGCTGCCTTACAAGTTACCTTACCACTTTTATTGCCAGCCATGCGGCGCGGTTTAACATTGGCAGCTGCAACGTGTATTGGAGAATTTGCCGCTTCCCTATTTCTATCGCGCCCCGAATGGACAACTTTGACCACTTTGATTTATCGTTATTTGAGTAAGGTCGGTGTGGAAAATTATCATAAAGCAATGGTACTGACTTTATTGCTGATGATATTATCGGGCGTGGCATTTTTGGCATTGGATAGTCAGGAAAGGCAGCCTGAATAAGTTTTATAGTGAATTCAATTTAAACCAGTATAGCGTTACCAGCTCCCTTATGTAGTATGTGTACACGGTGGTCGCTGTCGCCTTGTCCTGATTTAAATTGAATCCACTATACAAAGGTTACAGGCTGTCTAAAAACTCATAGTTCAGATTCTAGTATCCAGAATTTTTTAAATAAGCAGTTGTGAAATATAGAAAATGTTGAATTCAAGAATCTGACCTACATCTTGACTTTTAGCCTCAATATGGATTTTATAGTCGTTTATTTTAGAAATTAAGAGTCGCCTTATCTTATTTTTATTTAAACCGACTACAATTTGAAACGACTATAAATTTCAAATATATTGAATTTTTAAGGAAATTATAATGAGTCTAATTATTTTAGATGGTGGCATGGGACGCGAATTGCATCGCCGTGGCGCACCATTTCGCCAGCCAGAATGGTCAGCACTGGCTTTAACTGAATCCCCTCATATTGTTACTGAAACACATTTGGATTTTATTCATGCAGGTGCAGAAGTAATTACCACTAACGCGTATGCCGTTGTGCCATTTCACATTGGTAAGGTGCGTTTTCAAAATGAAGGAGAAAACTTGGCACAAACTGCCGCGCAATTGGCACGTGATGCAGTAGAGCAATCGGGTAAAAATGTACAAATCGCAGGGTCGTTACCACCTTTATTTGGGTCATATCGACCTGATTTATTTGATGTTAATCACGCAGCAGAAATTGCCTTACCTTTGATTAATGGTCAGAAAAATATAGTGGATATTTGGCTGGCAGAAACACAAAGCAGTATTGCCGAAGCAATGTTTGTGCGCCATTTGCTATGTGATGATGAACGTGAATTTTGGGTGTCGTTCACGCTAGAAGACACACATCCACACACTGAACCTATGTTGCGTTCAGGCGAAACTGTAGCGGATGCAGTAGCGGCTTTGATGTCGGAAAATGTGGCAGCAGTATTATTTAATTGTAGTCAGCCTGAAGTCATGGCAGATGCAGTAGGCGTTGCTAAAAAAGTGATGGATACACATTCAGGCAGCCTGAAAATGAAAATAGGCGTATATGCCAATGCATTCGAACCACAAACCGAACAAATGAACGATGCTAACGATGGCTTAGATGCAATTCGTCCCGATATCACACCTGAACATTATTTACAATGGGCAAAAATTTGGTGTGACTTGGGAGCTAATATTGTAGGAGGATGTTGTGGCATTACACCTGAACATATTGCTCAATTGCAAATAGCATTGAAATATGACTAGGAGTTTATGGCAGCGTTGCCAACTCCCTTATGTACTATAGTCGTTTCAAATTAACATATACAAGGCGACAACGCTCTCCGTGTACATCTAGTACATAAGGGTGTTGGCAACGCTGTACTATTTGGGTTGTTTGGCAATACTTTGCTGCGATAAGTGAATTTGTTGGTGTCTTTTAATCAAGAGATATCGAATTTGTGTGATGCGGCATCAATGCCGATAATATGTTGTTTGATTGTATTGCTTGTATTTTCTGTGGTTTCCATCGGTTTCCATTGGTTTCTTTCCTTGTTCATGCAGTGTCTGCGAGCGTATTGTCGCGCACTTGGATACTGTTCAGATTGTGAGATGGGTAGTTGAGTAGGTTTATCTACGCTTCAGTGTCTGTGCACTCAGGTCGGATTCAATTTCCTACTCAACTGGGTGATGTGGATAATACGTTTTTATCCACAAAAGGGAAAGATACAAGGTTGGATTCTTGTTTCTGATAATTTTTAAATAAAAAAACAAATATTTGTTAGAACCTGTGTCCGTAAGATTGATAGCTTGATTTTATTGACACACTTGCGAACACAAGGAGGATTTTCATGATGATAGTGGTTCTATCGGTATGAAAATCCAACGCAGTAGTGCATGAAGTGGCGATAAAAGCAAGCTATTAAGATTATGAACACAGCTTCTTATATTTGACTTATTCTTCCATTCCCTTTAATGTGTTGTTTAAATTTTTAAACTTATAAGCTAAAAATGAACGAACAAGCCCACGCAATGCAGTTAATGAAAGACTGCATTCCCATTTTTACCGTGCTTTCGGACGAAAACCGCCATTTGATTTTAAAGTTATTGCTGGAAAATGGGGCGATGAAAGTCAATGACATTACCGAAAACCTGCATTTGTCTCGCCCTGCGGTGTCGCACCATTTGAAAATTATGCTTTCCGCCAATGCCGTAAGCGTAGAACAAATCGGCAAAGAACGCTTTTACAGTTTGGCGATGAAAGATGAAATTGAAAAAATGGGCGAATTGGTTGAATTGATGAAAAAATATTGTCCGAGTAATCAGAAATAGACTTTCAGGCTGCCTGAAAAAACTTACCGACACCGCTCGCCCCATTCGCACAAAGCGTCCAAAATCGGTATCAACGACAAGCCTTTATCCGACAGACTGTATTCCACTTTGGGCGGGATTTGCGGATATTCGGTGCGAATGACAAGCCCGTCATTTTCCAATTCTTTTAGGGATTGGCTTAATGTCTTGACCGAAATTTTGCCGATTTTGCGTTGCAGTTCATTAAATCGCATATTGGGCGGATTGCGATGTAGCCAAAACAAAATCACCATTTTGTATTTTCCGCCAATCAGCGATAAAGCATAACCAAAGCCTGTCTCTTCAAGCGATTGGATATTTTGATAATTAGGGGCGTTCAGCATTTGACACTTTCCTTTGGGTTAGTAGGTTACGATAAGTTCCGTACTATTTTTTCAAAACATACGCTATTATAATAGATGCACTTTCTTTTTTAAACTGTCAATCGGAGTGTTTTGATGAAAATTCAAATTTGGTCAGATTATGCTTGTCCTTATTGCTACATTGGCAAACGCCATTTGGAACAAGCTCTTGCAAACTTTGCTCACGCTGATAAAGTGGAGATTGAGTTTAAGGCGTTTGAACTGTATCCGCACGCAGGCAAAATGGCGGTCAATACCACCCAAGAGCGTATTGAGAAAAAATACGCCAAAAGCCCACAGGGGGCGTTGGAGATGATTGCTCATATTGAAAAAATGGGCGAGCGGGCAGGGCTTGATATGAATTATGCAGGCGTGAAAAATACCAATACTTTTGACGCTCATCGCCTGTATCAATGGGCGAAAAGTTTGGGCAAGGGCGAAGAGATGAACGAACGCTTGATGCGTGCTTATTTTGGCGATAATCTAGAACTTGCCAATCACGACAATTTGGCACAACTTGCCACCGATGTCGGCTTAAATGGCGATGATGCCAAAAAAATGCTGGCAAGCGATGACTTTATTCAAGCGGTCAAAAATGATGAGAACGAAGCTCAAATCATAGGTGTGCAAGGTGTGCCGTTTTTTGTGTTTGATGGCAAAACCGCCACATCAGGGGCAATGCCTGTGAGCAATCTTTTGGGGCTGTTAAAACAAGTTTATAAGGACAATCAAGCAGATAATCTGGCTGGGGCAAGTTGTGGCATAGATGGGTGCGAATAATGGCAACACACAACTTTATGCTGTCTGAAAAGCCCATTATTTTGGGTCATCAACACGCCCCCAAAGTTTTGATTTTGATACACGGATTGACCCTTTCAGGTAGACAGTTTGTGCCGATTGGTGAGTTTTTGCTTGCTCATTTGGGGCAAGAATGGCAAGTGATTTTGCCCACCGCCCCTGTACAAAGGGTAACTTGGCTTGGCGGTCAAATGACAACCGCTTGGTTTGATTTGCCTGTGGGGCGGTTGGATAAAAACCAAGATGAAACAGGGCTAAACCAAGCCAATCACTACCTTCATCGCTTGATTAATGAATTGGTTCAAACAGGCGTCAATCCTAGCAATATCGTGCTTGGCGGATTTTCGCAAGGCGGTGCATTGGCATTATTATCCGCCTTGACTTATCCTGCACGGCTTGGCGGTGCGGTGTGTTTGTCTGGCTATTTGCCAATGGCGGATAAATTGGGCAATGCTTTACAACGCTTGGATAAGTTGCCCATATTGATGGCACACGGCACAAACGATGAGCCGATAGACATTTCACTTGCCAACAATGCGGTCTTAATATTGCAAAATGACGGTTTTGATGTGGCGTTCAAAAGCTATCCGATTGGACATACGATTGATGAAAGAGAACTGCTTGATGTGGCGAATTGGTTAAAAAATGGTTAGAAAAATCACCGTTTATCGTGATGATAAGCGGTGTTTTTTTATGGGAAATAAGTTTCAGGCAGCCTGAAAACTCTTGACTTTACCCAAAAATCGCTTATAATAAGTTTAAATTTTTAAACATATCAACTTAAAAGAGACCTTTTATGCTATTCCAATCCTTTACTTTCCCCAACGGCACGACCGCCAAAAACCGCTTTTTCAAATCGGCAATGGAAGAACAGCTCGCCCAAGACAATCAGCCGACCCAAGCCCTTGTCAATTTGTACCGCACTTGGGCATTGGGCGGGGCGGGTGTGCTGGTTACGGGCAATGTGATGGTGTCGCCAAACGGCAAAGGCTCGGTGGGCGATGTCGTGGTGTCGGACGACCGCTCGCTCCCTATGCTCAAAGCGTGGGCGGACGCTGGCAAAACTGCAGGCACGCTGATGATTATGCAAATCAACCACGCAGGCAAACAGTCGCCCAAAGTGGTCAATCGTGAACCTGTCGCCCCAAGTGCCGTGCCACTTGTCGGAATGGACGGCTTTATCAATCCGCCACGAGCTTTGCAAGCGGTTGAAATTGAACAAATTATTGGCGAATTCATCACGACCGCCAAAATCGCCGAACAAGCAGGATTTAGCGGTGTGCAAATTCATGCCGCACACGGTTATTTAATCAGCCAATTTTTGTCGCCACACCACAATACTCGTACCGATGACTGGGGCGGAAGTTTAGCTAACCGTATGAATTTTTTATTAAAAATTTATCAAGGCATTCGTGCAACTGTCCGTCCTGATTTTTTGGTGGGCGTGAAATTAAATTCAGCCGATTTTCAAAAAGGCGGTTTTGATGAAAATGACAGCCTTGCTGTGGTTGCCAAATTATCGGAATTGGGCATTGATTTTATTGAAATTTCTGGCGGAAACTACGAAAGCCCTGCAATGCTGGCTGAAAAATCCAGCACCCGCCAAAGAGAAGCCTTTTTCCTAGATTATGCCGAAAAAGCCCGCAAAATCAGCACCGTCCCACTCATCATCACAGGCGGATTTAGAAGCGAAACAGCGATGAATGACGCGTTAAAAAGTGGCAATTTGGATTTAATCGGCATTGCCCGTCCGCTTGCCCTAATGCCCGATTTGCCCAATCAAATCCAAAATGGCTCATACCAAACACTGACCACAAGCCGCATCAAAACAGGCTTTGCCCCACTTGATAACAAAGTCGGGGCGGTTTTGGAAATGGATTGGTATATGTCGCAAATGCGGTTGATTGGCGAAGGCAAATCGCCCAATCCCAAATTGTCGGCGTGGAAAGTGCTGCTCCATACGATTGTGGCGAATGGGAAAGCGGGACTTAGTACAGGGCGGAGCTGATTTTCTTTGTAAAAAAACCGTTCGCCCTGAGCTAAGTCGAAGGGTAGAGAACGGTTTTCCTTGTGGTTCGACAAGCTCACTTTGAGCGGAAAACCTAATGCGGTACATTTTGAGTTTAATTTACCATAAATTCCAAAAAAACTTGAAATTAGTCCTAAAATTTACTAAAATACGCTCAATTTAGTAAATTTTAGGACTATTTATGGTAAACAAACGCACCATTCTGGTTTTGGCTTTGGCTGGGCTGTTTTTGACAGCTTGTGGCGAGCCCAAAACCGACACGACCAAACCTGTTTCATTGATGGCGGTAAATGTGGTACAGCCCGCTCCTGCTGTATTTGGGGCGACGCTGGTTTTGCAAGGCACGGTAACCGCAAAAGAACAAATCGCAGTTGGCACGCCCTTGCAAGGCTTGCAAATTTTGCGTGTTGATGCAGAAGTGGGGGACTGGGTCAAAAAAGGACAAGTACTGGCACAACTTGAAAACACCAATGTCCAAGCACAACTGCAACAACACACAGCACAACTTGCCAAAGCTGAGGCGAATTTGCGTTCACAGCAAGCCAGCCTGAAAGAAGCTCAAACATTGTTAGGGCGTTATCGTGAATTGATAAAAATAGACGCCATCAGCCGTCAAGAATTTGACAGCCAACAAGCCAAAGTGGATACCGCCCAAGCCAGCGTCCAAACTGCCCAAGCCGAGATTGCCGAAATTCAAGCACAAATCACGAGTAGTCATCATCAAAAAGACAAAGCAAAAGTCATGGCTCCTGCTGATGGGGTGGTGATTGCTCGCCATGCTCAAAGTGGCAGTTTGACGGACAATAATGCGTTATTTGTGCTTGCCAAAGGCGGGGTAATGGAAGTACACGCCCAAGCCAATACCAATGAGATTGCCCAATTACAGCCGTCTTTGTCAGCACAAGTGCAACTGCCTGATGGTGGCGTGCGAACAGGAAAAGTGCGATTGTTGCCCAGTGAAGTGGCGAGCAACAACCGTTTGGGCGTGGTCAAAATCAGTTTGGAGCAAGGTGATTTTGTGCCGTCTGGCACGCCTGCAACCACGCACATTAGACTTGCCGATGTCCAAGCACCGTTGGCATTGCCGATGTCGGCGGTGGCATTCACTTCGCCAACCGATGCCAGCGTGATGGTCATTGACCAAAACCAAACCGCCATTCGCAAAGCCGTAACCGTAGGCGTAATGCGTGAAGGGCAGGTACAAATCATGTCAGGGCTGACAGCAGAAGATTTGGTGGTGAAACAGGCAGGGGCGTTTATCAGCGAAGGCGATAAATTGTTGCCCCGTTTGGCACAAGGAGAAAATCAATGAAAACAGGCATTTCATCTTGGGCGATTCGCCGTCCCATTCCCACGATTGTGCTGTTTTTGGGATTGATGATTTTTGGGATTTTTTCATTTTATAAATTGCCGATTAATGCCGACCCCAATATGGCGTTTCCCTTGGTTACTGTTTCGGTCAGCCAAGAAGGTGCGTCTGCCGAAGAGCTGGAAAATGCGGTTACTCGTCAAGTGGAAAACGCCTTGTCGGGTATGGCTGGTGTCCGCCACATTACTTCTAGTTTGACGCAAGGCAATTCGGTAACGACCGTAGAATTTCAATTAGAAACCGACACAGACCGTGCCGTGAATGATGTTCGCAATGCCATTAGCCAAATTCAAGGCGATTTGCCCCAAAACATCTCTGCCCCTGTCGTTTCACGGGCGGACACAGAAGGCGGTGCTTTGGTTTATTATGCCGTAGAGTCGCCCAATATGAATCAAACGGAACTGGCGTGGTTCATTGATGATACGGTCAGTCGCCGAGTGTTGGCGTTGTCTGGCGTTCAGCAGGTCAATCGCATTGGTGGAGCAAAGCAAGAAATTCAAGTTTTGTTAAAAGCCGACAAATTGCAAGCTCTGGGCATCACAGCCGAACAGGTCAGCCAGCAGATTGCCCTAACCAATGTCAATATGCCCGCAGGACGCACCAAGCTGTTTGATGGCGAACAATCCATTAGCGTGCAAGGGAGCAGTCGTGATGTTGAGACACTGGCACAAATGATGATTTCACTTGGTGACAACCGTCAAGTGCGGTTGGACGAATTAGCCGACATCAAAAACACCCACGCCGAGATTCGCAGTCGCAGTCGTCTTAATGGGCGTGAAGTGCTTGGCTTTAATGTCCTTCGCAGTAAAGGAGCGAGCGATACCCAAGTGATGGCAAGGGTGGAACAAGCCGTTGCCGAGCTTGCCGAAAAATACCCCGATGTGCGTATCCAAGAAGCTTACAACAGCGTTGAAACCACCAAAGAAAATTACAAAGTGGCAATGACCACTTTGCTAGAAGGGGCGATTTTGACGGTGCTGGTGGTGTGGCTGTTTTTGCGTAATTGGCGTGCCACCTTGGTAGCGGCGATTGCTTTGCCCTTGTCCATTTTGCCTACTTTTGCGGTCATGCACTTGCTTGGCTATACGCTCAATAGCGTTACTTTGCTTGCCATTACGCTGGTGATTGGGATTTTGGTGGACGATGCGATTGTAGAAATTGAAAACATTGAAACACATTTACATCAAGGCAAACGCCCGTTTCAGGCTGCCTTAGACGCATCAGATGCCATTGGTTTTGCCGTGGTGGCGATTACAGGCACGATTGTGGCGGTATTTTTGTCTGTCAGCTTTATTGGTGGTGTGACGGGGCAATATTTTAGTCAATTTGGCGTAACGGTATCGGCGGCGGTGTTGGCGTCTTTGCTCGTGGCTCGTTTGGCAACCCCTTTGCTGGCAGCCTATTTGCTCAAACCACTTCACAAAAATACCCACGAAAACCAAAATAAAACAGGCAAATTGCACGGACTTTATTTGGCATTGCTTGCCAAAGCCTTGCATTTTCGCAAAACCACGCTGTTATTGGGTGGGGTATTTATGGTGGCGTCTTTTGCCCTGATACCGCTTTTGCCCACAGGATTTGTCCCCAAAGGCGATACAGGCAGAAGTCAGGTGGAGATTGCATTACCGCCTGCCAGTACGCTGGCTCAGACAGACAGCGTCTTAAAGCAAATTGAACAACGACTACAAAGCCGTGATGATGTGGCAGGCGTGTTTGTTACTTTGGGCAAAGGTGGGGAAATCAACAAAGGCGAATTGCTCATCAACCTAAAACCACACAGCGAACGTCAAATCAGCCAAAAACAATTTGAAGAAGAATTGCGACAAGAGTTACAACAATTTGCCGATATGCGTTTTTCGTTTCGCAACGAGCTGGCGGCACGAGATGTGTCCATTACGCTGGTGGGAAGCGACCCACAACAACTTCGCCAAACCGCCCAAACGCTCAAAGAACAAATGGCAACCTTACCATCGCTTGCCAACATTGGGATAAATGCCCCATTGATGAAACCAGAGGTGCAAGTTCGTCTCAATCACAGCGAAGCCAGTCGGCTTGGCGTTACGCCACAGGCGGTGGGGAATTTACTTCGCATTGCCACCGTTGGCGACACAGGGGGCAATTCGGCACGCTTTAATTTGAGCGACCGCCAACTGCCCATTCGGGTTACGCTTGGCGAACAAGACCGCAACAATTTGGCAGTGTTAAGCCATTTGCCCGTTGCCACAAACAATGGCACAACCGTACTGCTCAACAGCGTTGCCGAGTTGTTTATTGGCGAAACTTCATCAGGCATTGAGCGTTTTGACCGTGAACGCCAAGTGATTGTGGAAGTCGATTTGACCGAAGGTTACACCATTGGCGATGTGTTAAATGCCGTCAATGGCTTGCCCATTATGCAAGATTTGCCAGCAGGCGTGAAATTGCCCGAAACAGGCGATGCCGAGTACATGAGTGAAATGTTTGAGCAATTTGGCATGGCAATGGGTTTTGGCATTTTGATGGTTTTGATGGTGCTGATTTTGCTGTTTCGTGATTTTTTGCAACCCTTGACCATTTTGATTGCCTTGCCACTGTCTATTGGTGGGGCGATGGTGGGTTTGCTTTTGTATGGGGCGGCTTTGGATATGTCTTCTGTGATTGGCATTTTGATGTTGATGGGCATTGTAACCAAAAACTCCATTTTGCTGGTGGATTTTGTCATTGAAAAACGCAAGCAAGGCACAGACCGCCATACGGCACTCATGCAGTCGGGGGCAGAGCGAGCCAGACCGATTGTGATGACCACGATTGCGATGGTGGCAGGTATGTTGCCTGCGGTGTTTGCCAGTGGTGCTGGGGCGGCGTTTCGTGCTCCGATGGCGATTGCGGTCATTTGCGGACTGATAACTTCAACGTTACTCAGCTTGATTTTTGTGCCTGTCTTTTATGCGTTGATGGACGATGTCAAAAATTGGCTTGCCCCCAAATTGGCAAAACTGACTTCGGTTACCGAAGCCGACCGCCAGTTGGCAGAAAAAATGGGGGAATAATGCTTGCTTGATTAAAAAAACACCGTTTAAATGTCAATTTAGACGGTGTTTTTTATGATAAGTTATAGTGGATTCAATTTAAATCAGGACAAGGCGACAACAACCGCTGTGTACACCTAGTACATAAGGGAGCTGGTAACGCGGTACTGGTTTAAATTGAATTCACTATAATATTTTAGGCAGCCTGAAATAAGAGTATTTTTCAGGCTGCCTTTTATCAAGACATCAAATCTGTTTTGCCAATGCGGCAGCTTTACCTAAATATAGAGCAGGAGTCAAAGCCAATAATTGCGCTTTCGCTTCGTCTGGAATTGCCAAACCATTGATAAATTGCTGCAAACTTTCAGGTGTAATGCCATCTTTACCGCGCGTCAAATCTTTCAACTGCTCATAAGCATTCGGCACGGCATAGCGACGCATTACCGTTTGAATTGGCTCGGCCAATAATTCCCAAGTCGCATCCAAATCTGCCGCCAATACCACAGGGTTCGCTTCCAATTTATTCAAGCCGCGCAAATGCGCTACCCAGCCCAACACCGCATAACCCACACCCACGCCCATGTTTCTCAAAACCGTGCTGTCGGTCAAATCACGTTGCCAACGCGACACAGGCAATTTTTCCGCTAAAAAGCCCAACACAGCGTTCGCCATGCCCAAATTGCCTTCCGAATTTTCAAAATCAATCGGATTAACTTTGTGCGGCATGGTGGAGCTGCCCACTTCGCCCGCTTTTACTTTTTGTTTAAAGTAACCCAATGAAATGTAACCCCAAACATCGCGGTTGAAATCAATCAAAATCGTGTTGATGCGGCTGATGATTTGGAAAAATTCCGCTATATAATCATGCGGTTCAATCTGAATGGTGTACGGATTGAAGGTCAAGCCGAGCGATTGTTCCACAAACAAACGGCAATGCGTTTCCCAATCCACATCGGGATAAGCGACCATGTGCGCGTTGTAATTACCAACTGCGCCATTGATTTTGCCCAAAAACTCTTGCTCTTTCAAAGCCTTGATTTGGCGATTCAAACGGTACAACACATTCGCAATTTCCTTGCCCAAAGTTGTGGGCGTGGCTGGCTGACCGTGTGTGCGCGACATCATCGGCACATCTGCCAAATCGTGCGCTAACTGTTGCAATTTAGCGGTAATTTCAGCCAATTTCGGCAAAATCACTTCATCACGCGCTTGCAACAACATCAAAGCATGCGACAAATTGTTGATGTCTTCCGAAGTACAAGCAAAGTGAATAAATTCATTTACTTTTTGGATTTCAGCGTTGTTTTCAAAGCGCTTTTTCAGCCAATATTCAATCGCTTTCACATCGTGATTGGTGGTGGCTTCAATTTCTTTGACTTCGGCAGCCTGCGCCAACGAAAAATCGTTCATCACGCTGTCAATTTCAGCAATCGTTTCGCGTGAAAAATCAGGCACTTCGGCGATTTTTGGCTCATTGGACAGGGATTTGAGCCATTCCAATTCCACACAAATCCGCGCTTTCATCAAGCCGTATTCGGAGAAAATTGGGCGCAAGGTTTCCACCGATTTGGCGTAGCGTCCGTCCAATGGGGAAAGGGCTGAAATGGGGTCAATCATGTTGTTTTTCCTATATTATTTACTATAAAAATGCTTTCAGGCTGCCTGAAAACGTGTTGCCGTACGATGACAGATATGGTGGGTGCAATGTCCACCAAAAAAATCATTTAAATTATCAATAATATGGTGGACAATGTCCACCTTACATAGGTTAAGATTTTCAGGCTGCCTGAAAATGTTTTTTCTCGGGGAAAACCACATCAGTGTAAATTTCCACTACCGTGATTGCAAAATCAATGCTTTTTAATTCAATTAAATCATCACTTTGAGAATAAAACTGTGCTGCCCAATTTTCATTTCTGCGTAACACGGTTACATTCATAAAATCCTGTTCCGCCAACACATATTCTTGTAATGACGGGATTTTTTTGTAATCGTTTAATTTAAAAGTCAAATCGGTTTCGCGTGTGCTTTCGGATAAAACTTCAATAATCACAATGGTTTGTGTGGCGGTGTATTTATCGTCTTGCTTGCCACAATCCACAATCACATCAGGCAAATAGTAATTTTGCCCCACCTTGACTTTCTGCGTTTCCATGTACGCCATGCAAGATGTGCCTTTTAAATGCTGGCGAAACGGTACATAAAAATTCCCTGCAATCACATTGTGCGATTTGGACGCATTGTCTATAGCCCAAATTTCACCATTGATGTATTCGTATTTTACATCAGGCAGTTGTGAATAATGTGTCAAATATTCGTGTTCGCTGACCACTGTGTTTTCTTGCTATAATGCGTTCATGATTTTTCCTTTCAGGCTGCCTGAAAACCCTATCCATACTACTCAAAATCATATTCATCAAACAAAAAATCGTGCAGAAAATCAGTTTTCAAACCAGTCAAATCCTGCGTAATTGCCGCTTTTGCCTTTGTAGTTAAAACAAAATCCCTGTTTGGGCATATCTTCATAAAATATTGCCTTTGAAACAAAAGCGGTTGGATTGGGTATTGAATTTAAATACCAAATGTTCACCTTTATCATTAACGGGAACATCGGCGACATTAAATGCCCAATAAAATGACAAAATCAGTCCGTTTGCAAAATTAGCCTGACGCTCGTTCATGACTTTGGCAAACGTAATCAAATTGACATTCGCTTACAGTGATACCAAATTTGCTTTTGCTGTTGTCGGCTTGCACACTCAATGGTAATGCCAGCAGCATGGTACACAATAATTGGGTAAACTTTTCGCTTTAAATTCATAGCAAAATCGCTTTCAATCAAACAAGGCTGCCTGAAACACTATCGGCGTTGTTCAGGCAGCCTGAAAAAGGGCTTATCAATTATTGTGCAGCAGATGCAGTTGAAGCAGCAGATGCTGAAATTGTTTCAGAGCCAGATGCACCAAACCATTGAGTATGAATTTTGTTGTATGTACCATCAGATTTGATTTGTGCTAAACCTTTGTTAATCGCTTCGCGCAAACCATCATTGCGCCCTTTTTTGAACGCGAAACCATATTGTTCTTGCACAAACGAAGGGTCAACAATGACATTCAATTTCGCATCAGCATGTTGTTTAGCGTAATAAGCCACTACGCTGCTGTCGCCCACAACGGCATCTACACCACCGCTTTCCAACTCTTTAAATGCCAAGGGCATGGTTTCAAAGCGTTTGATTTTGTTGCTGCTGGCACCTTGTAATTGTTGCAAAATCAAATCGCCTGATGTGGCAGCCTGAACCGATGCCGTATGTTCTTTTAAATCAGCAAATGATTTAATGGTGTCTGCATGACGTGGGCTGGCCACAATCATTTGCGTGGCTTCAAAATAAGGGTCAGAGAAGTCCAGTTGTTGTTTACGCTCATCGTTGATGGTAATGCTCGCCAAACCAATATCGCTGTCGCCTTTATCCACGTTAGCAAACAAGCCTTCAAATGGCGTGTTCACAAAATCCAATTTGACATTTTGGCTTTTGGCAGCTGCATCTAAAATTTCTTTTGAAAAACCAACAACTTTATTGTTTTCCATGTATTCCATAGGTGCATAAGAAGCATCGGTGGCTACTACATAGGTTTTATCCAAATCCAATCCACCTGTTGCAGCAGTATTGGATGCCGAAGATTGTGTGTTATTGCTGCTGCCACCAGAACAAGCAGTTAATGCCGCTGATAATACAGCCAATGCCAAAATACGTTTTGTAAACATGATGTTACCTTTCGTTTATGTAAATAACTTAATTTCAGATAAGCAAATATAACAATTTTTACCAATTCAAAATATGTTAATGAGCAATTAATTTTGTATTGGCAATAAAATCAATCATTTAAAAATACACAAAAAATGATTTCAGGCTGCCTCATATCATTTATTCGGTGGTGTAATGATGGATAACGCAACAGCAGGTACAAATCGTTTTATTTGTAAAAATATAACTGCAAACAAATTATCCTTAACCTTTCAGGCAGCCTGAAAAAAATGTCTCATTGTAACAACACTTCAACATGGTGTGTGATGTCTTTGGAAGATTTTTGAATAGAACGAATTTCTATCTGGCTTTCAGGTACGCCCGATGCTAATAAAACATCTCGCACCGCAAAAATGCGTGGTTGGCGCAAACTTTCGGTTTCTGTTGCATCTGGTATGCCCACAATCGCTACTTTTTTCCCTTCTTGTGCGCCCGATAATACATCTTTTAGCGCATCATAAACATCATCTGATATTTCTGTTTTTTCAGATGCAAAAGTAAATTTCACCACACCATTTTCCACATGAATTTGTGCTGCATGTTGATTGATGTCGTCATCAGCTAACAAATCATCGGCAGGAGAATAAACCATTGAAGCAGCAGAAGCACTGATTGCCTCACTTGCGGTATTCTCTACATCAGATGGTGCAATCATGCCATTGACTTGTTCTGCATTACGTCTTTCAGCGCGATATGCAGCTTCTGATTCAGTAATAGGAATCACGCTAAAAGTTTCAGAAGCTGTCTGTATTAATGTTTGTTCCACTGTGCCTTGTTCTTGCATATTCATAAAACACGCCACGCTTACAGTTACCACACTCAATACAATCGCTGCTATCCAAATTCGCCGCATATTACGGCGTTGATTGGCGGATTGAGGCGGATGCTGTTTTTGTGGTTCATTTGTTTGCACATCAGAAGAGGCGTGTTTTGAACTCATAAAGTTTCACAAGTGATAAAAAATATTTGCATTATATTACGATAATTCATAGATTGCTGACAAATGCTTTCAGGCAGCCTGAAAATTCAGTAAAATACAACATTATCGTTTATTTATCCATAAAGAAATCAAAATGCTTACTTTTCAAGAAATTATCTTTAAATTGCAAACTTACTGGGCAGCAAAAGGCTGCGCCATCGTTCAACCTTTTGATTTGGAAGTTGGTGCAGGCACATCTCACCCTGCCACCGCCTTACGCGCTTTGGGACCTGAACCATGGTTTGCCGCCTATGTTCAACCCAGCCGCCGCCCAAAAGATGGACGTTACGGCGACAATCCCAATCGCTTGCAACACTATTATCAATTCCAAGTGGCATTGAAACCTGCACCTGACGATTTCCAAGATTTGTATTTAGGCAGCCTGAAAGATTTAGGCATTGACCCAACTGTTCACGATATTCGTTTTGTGGAAGATGACTGGGAAAATCCCACTTTGGGTGCATGGGGCTTGGGTTGGGAAGTTTGGCTCAACGGCATGGAAGTGACTCAATTTACTTATTTCCAACAAGTCGGTGGCTTGGATTGTTCGCCTGTGTTGGGCGAAATTACTTATGGCATTGAACGCTTAGCAATGTATCTACAAGGTGTTGAAAATGTGTATGATTTGGTTTGGACTAAATCATTGGACGGCAGCATTTTGACTTATGGCGATGTGTATCATCAAAACGAAGTAGCGCAATCCACCTACAATTTTGAATATAGCGATGCCGATTGGTTGCTGGAACAATTCAATCATTATGAAGCGCAAGCCAAACGTTTGCTGGAACAGGAAGACCCACAATTATCCTTACCTGCCTATGAATTAGTTTTGAAAGCGGGGCATACGTTTAACTTATTGGATGCGCGTGGTGCGATTTCGGTTACCGAACGCGCAACCTATATTGGACGTATTCGCGCATTAAGCCGTATTGTGGCGCAAAAATTTGTTGCCAGCCGTGAAGCATTGGGTTTTCCATTGATTAAAAAATAAAATATGAAAACATAAATTTTTCAGGCTGCCTTTTGTTTTAAAAGGCAGCCTGAAAAAATAGTTAATGTTTCATCAAATGCACCAAACGGTATAAATCCATAACAATATAGGTTATTTGCATCAATACTGCAATCAGCAAACCACCTTGTAGTTGTCGCAATGTAAACCGCGTAACAGCTTCTTTATTCGCGTACCGATGCAATGCAAAAATCAACATCAGCAGCACAATGATTGTCCACCAAGCCAAAGGTTGCCATGCATAAAGTTGCAATAAAATGGGTGCGATGCGTGTCGTTAAACCATTTGGGTATTCCCACCAAATTAATCCAGCCAAAAGTATAAAAGCAGCATGTGCAACCAAATTTGCCAAAGCAAACAAAGTCAATAATGGGCTACTTTGACTTTGCCAAATACTACGAATGCCGCTTTCAGGCTGCCTTATCACATCATTTAACCAAAAAAATATGCTGCCAATAAAAGCATAAAAATGAAGTAGATAAATATTACTTAATTGTGTTATGCCTAAAATATTGGGTAAGATTTTTGCCGATACCCAACCACCATATAGCCACAAGAATAATGCAAAACTCAACCAAAAAAACTGGCGCATTCGTACCGTTTCACCGATAAATAGCAGCGCACACACCACAACTATTATCGTGTTCCAATCCCACGCTACCATTAACACACCACTTCGCCCGTGAAAACGGTCGTTGCTGCACCAGTCATCAACACATCTTCCCCTTCTTGCCAACTAATCCGCAATTCGCCGCCACGCAAATCTACGCGTACTTCTTCGCCCGCAGCCAACACACCCAAACGCACGCCCGAAACCACTGCCGCACACGCACCCGTACCGCACGCCAATGTTTCGCCCGTGCCACGCTCAAACACACGCAATTTAATATGGTTTTTGTCCACAATTTGCATAAAACCCACGTTCACACGTTCGGGGAAACGCTCGTGATATTGCAATGCCTCGCCCCAATCCGCAACAGGTGCAGTCGCCACATCCGCCACCAACATCACCGCATGTGGATTACCCATGCTGACCATGCTCATTTCCGCGCTGTCTATGCCGTTCATCACAATATAGCTGACCGCGCCATCGGTTTCGCCGCTACGCAACACAAATGGCACATCAGCCGCAGCAAAACGCGGTTTGCCCATGTTTACCGTAATCAACCCATCGTCATTCAAACGCGGTTTAATGATGCCACTAGCGGTTTCCACCACGATTTCTTGCTTATCGGTCAAACCCTGTTCGCTGACAAATTTCACAAAACAACGCGCACCATTGCCACATTGTTGCACTTCGCTGCCATCAGCATTGAAAATGCGATAACGAAAATCCACACCATCAGTTTGCGCACGTTCCACCAACAATAATTGGTCAAAACCAATGCCAAAATTGCGGTCTGCCCATTGCGCGATTTGCTGATTATTTGGCGTAAATGTTTGCGAAATGCCATCAATTACCATGAAATCATTGCCCAAACCGTGCATTTTGCTGAATTTTAAGGAAGTCATATTTATTCTTTCTGTTTTAATCATATTAGTATTTTTCAGGCAGCCTGAAAAATAACTTGGATAATATTAGTGAATCATATTTTAGATTAGTACCACATTGATTCATTTTGTTTTAATAGCAATCTAAATATCCACTATACCGTTTTCAGGCAGCCTGAAACTACGCAAACCAGCCACGCAACGCCGCCAAACCATGATGCTGGATACACGCGTCCGCCATCGCCTGCACTTTTGGTTTCGCATGATACGCCACGCCCACACCAGCCGCTTGCAACATCAGAATATCATTTGCGCCATCGCCAATCGCCACCACTTGCGTCGCATCACACGCCAATTCCGCCCGATGTTGCGCCAAAATATCCGCTTTCGCCTGTGCATCAATAATCCGCCCCAACACGCGCCCCGTCAGCACACCATTTTCCACTTCCAACTGATTGGCATAGGCAAAATCAAAACCCAAACGCCGTTTTAATCGCTCCGTGAAAAACGTAAATCCACCCGACACCAACACAAAACGCACGCCATTTTGCCGACATTGTTGCAATAAATATTCCGCGCCATCATTAAGCTGCAAAACTCGCTCATAAACGTGTTGCAACTGGCTTTCAGGCTGCCCTTTAAGCAACGCTACTCGTTCACGCAGCGATTGCGCGAAATCCAATTCGCCACGCATCGCACGTTCTGTGATTGCAGAAACCTGTTCTTTCAAACCCGCGCCCGCCGCAATTTCGTCAATGCACTCAATATTAATCAATGTGCTGTCCATATCGCTGACAATCAATTTGATGTCGCTGAATTTTTGGTCGCACAATACGGCAAAATCAGCTTGTGCAGCGGATAATTCTGCGCGAACATCATCAGGCAAAATCACCTGTTCAGGCATTGGCAAACGCGCGATGCAGCCTGAAAACGCTTGTTCAGGCAGCCTGAAATATTGGCGCGTGGCAGGTAAATCCAATTGTGTTAAATGTGGGTGTTGAATCACCAAAACCAAATTCATAAATCTTAATTCCTGTTATATTTCAAATAAATAGGCAGCCTGAAAACCGCAAAACTCACAACCATTTTTGCAAATATTGCACGGGAATATCCCACGCCCACACGCCATTGGCACTAATCCCGTCCAAGCCACGCAAAAACAAATAACGCACATGAATGGTTTCAGGCTGCATATGGCGGCTGCGTAAATAACGCGCCGTTGCCACCGCATAAATCAAGGCTTGCAGATAATAATGATGCTCGGCAATCGCGGCATTCATCGCATCGGGCGTGTACGCTGCGCTCGTGTCGCCCAAATAATTGGATTTGTAATCCACCACAAACACATCGCCGCGTTCACTCTTCGCCAATAAGTCTATGAAACCATTGATAAATCCATATACATCACGAAAATTCAAACGCTGTGCGGCTTGGATTATATTTTCAGGCAGCCCTGATTGTTTGGCAAACCATTGTTGAATATCAGGCAGCCTGAAATCCTGCGTATGAAACAAAAAACCTAATTCGTTCAATAATTTGCGTTCAGAAATGGTATGCAAGGAAGTATGTGGCATCAACGGTGTATGGCGCGTATCATCCAGCATTCTCTCCACCGCGGGCAACCATTCTTCCGCCACAAAACCGTGTTTGCTCAAAATGGCGGCGATGGTTTCGCGCTGCGATTCGGTCGGATAGGCGAAACGGTATTTTTCCAAAATTTCATGCAAACACACGCCCGCCGTTGCGCCCGGTGGAAATGCGACAATATTATCTTTTGCGCTATTTTCAGGCTGCCTATCGTTGTTAATGGGTATATTTTGTTCCGCAATATCCAATGCAGGCAATAATGTATCATCTGTATGCTGTGCGGCAGCGCGTTCGGTTTGGCGCGATAAGGCGGTAAAACTGGTGTGCGCGGTAAAATGATATTTGCGTGGCGGATAATGTGCGGCGGCATAATGCGGCGGTGTCTGTTCTTGCGTTGTCGCAACATTTTCAGGCTGCCTATTCGCTATCACATGATTGGGCGCAAAATGTGTATTCAACACAAAATCCGTTTCATCACGATTTTGCGCGTTTACAAAATCCTGCCACACTTGGCGATAATTTTCAGGCTGCCTTGCCGTGTCTTGTGCATTCAACAAATACGCAAATGCGCTGTGTTTGCTGTCCTGATAGCTCGCCATGTACACATTAAGCTGCTCTTCTGCGCGAGTCAGCGCAACATACAGCAAACGCAAATCTTCCGACAAATATTCGTTCGCCACTTGTTCTTGGTCGCTTGGCTGCATTTGCGATTGATGCACCAACTCGGTCGCGCCATTTTCGTGGTGGACAATGTGCCAATCCGCCGAACTGTCGCGCCCTTTCCACACAAATGGACAATACACAATCGGATATTGCAAACCTTTGGATGCGTGCATGGTAACGATTTTGACCAAATTTTCATCGCTTTCCAAACGCAAAATACGATTGCCGCTCGCTTCATCGCCATTTTGGGCAGCCTGAATACATTCGCCCAACCATTGATGCAAGGCGGCTGGCGTGCGCCCGTTTTCATCATCGTCCGCCAGCAATTCCATGATTTGATGCAAATTGGTTAGTGTGCGGTCATTGCCTTGCGCCAATAATCGCGTTTCAGTTTGATGTTCGGCAAAAAATTGCTGCAACGCCGCGTAAATGCCGTGCGTGTGCCACACTACTAAACTTCGCGCTGCTGAATCTGCCCATGCGGTCAGCGCGTGTTCATTTTCATTTAATTGTGCGATTTCTGCCGCCGTGTAACCAAAAAGGCAGCCTGAAAGCACATAAATCAATGATTGCAAACGTTGTGGCGCGATAAAAAATGCCAATAATGCGTAAATCGCCTGCGCTTCTTCTTCGCCAAAAATGCTGTCGCGGCTCAATAATACGCTTTGTACACCGTGTTTTTTCAATTCGCGTTGAATGCTTGCGCCATCTTTTCGCGCGCGCACCAATACCGCAATTTGTCCCGCGTGCAAAGGTTTTGCCGTGCCATCTTTTTGATGCAGCCTGAAACGCCCCGCCGCCGATAATTGCAAAATTTGCGCGATTTCTTGGGCACACCATTGTGCAGCGCGTTTACCCAATATTTCCGCGCTTTCGCTTTTCACACGCAGATTGGCTGGCGCAAAATCAGGGTCGTTCAGCCACGTTACGCGCACGGCAGCGTTGCCTGCGGGCAATTTGCTCTCTTGGCGTGCGGCGGTTACGGGCGTGTAATCAATATGGGGCAACACAAACGGCAGCGGTCGCGCAAACCATGCGCCAATGCTGTTGATGAGTTTAGCATGGCTGCGATGATTTTGCGCCAAAGTGTAATGGCGGTCGGCATCTTGCGCGGCTTGCAAATAGGCAAAAATATCTGCGCCACGAAAACTGTAAATCGCTTGTTTGGGGTCGCCCACCATAAATAAAGTCGGTTTCAGACTGCCTTCGTGGGCGGTATGGGCAAATGCGGTACGAAAAATCGCGTATTGCAATGGGTCGGTATCTTGAAACTCATCAATCAACGCGATGCGCCAATTTTTTGCCATGGCAGCAGCCAACGCAGCGGCGTGTTCGTGATGCGATTGCAGCGCGTGAAACACGTCCAACAGCAAATCATCAAAACGGCGCGTGGGATTGTGTTTTTTGTCTAACTCATTGTGTTCACGCAAATATTTGGCTAAATCGTATGCCAGTTGCACCAACGCGGCTTGTTCGGCATTGGTGTGTTTCAGGCTGCATTCAATCAAATCGCCCAGTTGCAATAAAGTTGCCAGCGCGGTTTCGTTTAAAACACGTTTGCTGCGCGTGCGTGCTGCCAACAAATCGGGTGAAAACGCATTGGCATCGTATTTTTTTTTGGTTTCGGGGTGCGTGGTTTCGGTTTTGAATGTGTCCCAAATCAGTTTGGCTGGCGGTGGATTTTGCGGATATTTTTCCACTAATTCAGCCAAATACGCAAATTTGATTTGGTATTTTTCCGCATCGTAATATTTTAAATCGGGCAATAATTGTTCAAAGGCAGCCTGAAACGCGGCGGTATTTGCGGCAACGATTGTCCATGCACGGCGATATTCGGTTTGTGCGTTTTTCAGGCTGCGTTCGGCGTTTTCAGGCTGCCTAAATTGCAAATAAGGTCGCGCAATATAATGGCTTAATTGTGCGGCTTGTTGTTGCGGCGTGGTGCGATGACGGTACACCAAATCGGCGCGGTCAACATGATTGGCAACGTGATTGCGCCAAAAATCTTGTGCAGCGATGGGGCTGCGTTCGGCATTATCTTCGTCCAATTCAATATTGAATGGCACTTGGCAATAAAAGGCGAAATCTTGTAACACGCGCTGACAAAAACCGTGAATGGTGTAAATCGCAGCATTGTCAAAATTGCTGATGGCGGCTTTGAGGCGCAGTTGCAGTCGTGCTTGGTCGCTTTCTTGTTGCACGGCTTGGTGTAGCAAATGGTATAAAAAATCATCGCTGCCACATTGTTCACGCAGTTTTTCAGGCTGCATTTGTGCTTGTGGGACTTTTTTCAACACGCGCAAGGCATCGTCCAAACGGGCGCGTAATCGGGTTTTGAGTTCGGCGGTGGCGGCTTTGGTAAAAGTTACCACCAGAATTTTGTCCACATCGTATTGTTCCAATAAAATCAGGCGCGTAAATAGAGCGGCAATGTTGTAGGTTTTGCCTGTGCCTGCGCTGGCTTCTATTAAATTGGTACCTGAAATGGGGATATTGAGTGGATTGAGTGTGGTGGACATGGTGGCAAATGTGATAAATAGAGTGGTGGCATAATAATCTAAAAAAGGCAGCCTGAAAACACAAGAAATATGTTTTCAGGCTGCCTTTTTTTATGATGCGACTAGATTAATCATCGCTGCCAGCAAATGCCAATAATAATTGTACCAAGCTGCTGAACAAGTTGTAAATAGCGATGAAGATGCTCAATGCTGCGCTGATGTAGCTGTCTTCGCCACCTTCTAGCACCATGCGGATTTGCCACATAATCATCAATGAGCTAAATACCACGAACAAGCCTGAAATAGACAAGGACAACATGGGCAGTTGCAAGAAAATATTGGCAACGATACCAACGATTAATACAATCGCGCCTGTTGCCAAGAATTTGCCCAATGCGTGAGTGTTGATATTAGCTTTACGCGCCAAAGCTGCCATAGTGAAAAATACCGCAGCAGTCATGGTTGCGGCGATGCCAACCAGTTTACCACCGTTAGGGAACATACCGCTGTATTGCAACAAAGGTCCCAACAAAACGCCCATACCAAATGTGAAGACCATCAGCAAGGTTACGCCTGTTTGTGAATAACGGTTTTTCTCAATCGCAAAACACATGCCATAGAAAAAGCCAAATACTATCGCCAGCATTACCCAGCGATTGCCCACCATTGCCAATGGATTAAACACCATGCTGGCATAAGCACCTGCTGCGCAAGGCACAAATGACCATGCCAACAAGCCGTAGGTTTTGCGCAGTAAGGTTTCTTGTTGCGAAACTTCTGTGCCCATTTGCGTAAAATCACGAACATCGTTGTTCATATTTTTAACTCCTAACAGTGTGTAAAAAGATGTGATTGTATCAGTAAAATATAAATTTTGTTGCAAAAAATAATGAAATATATCAAATGTTCAATCGCTTTTTCAGGCTGTCTATATAAGAACATCTATATTAAATATCCAAGTAAAAATAGATAAATAATGCAATAGAGGTAGCCTGAATGAGTTTTACACAGGTTTCAGGCTGCCTTTTTATTTTTGTAGTAAATGTGTCATTATGACGCTTTTACCGCTTCCATTGCTGCACGATGTCCTTCATCAACTGCATTTTGCAAATAGGGCATCCACGCTACATCGCTGTTTGCCATAAAAATATTACCTACACGGCGGCGCATTGTGCTGGTATTTTCAGCAACACTTTCATCACTATCAAACAAACCAACTTGCTCATAACTATAACCATGCGCCCAACGATTGAGTGTGATATCAGCCACCACTTCGTCAATATTTTCATTCACTAACGCAAAAATGGGACGTAACTGTGTCATAACTTCGGCTTTTAAGACATCCAAATTTTTGCTCGCTAATGCACGACGACCATTTTTGTATTTTTCACGAGCTGTTTTTCCTTCCAATGCGGTGGCAATCCCAATCATATGCAATACAATCGGCTCATCAGGTGTTTGTGGTGCACGGTAATCGCCGATATTGACCGAATAATCCAGCATCATCTCGCAATAAGTTTGGTCGGGAGCATAAATATGATATGCCCCTAATTTTTGGAATGCGCGCGCATTTTTCAAAGCAACTTTGGCATAAACCATTGGAATTTTCACATTGCTTAGCATGGCAGATTTTTGTTTTTCAGGCATACCATGCACAATTCTTGCCGCCAAAGTTGCGTGTCCTGCATAAATACATTGTGCAGCCTGAATGCGATACAAATCATCACTATCTTTGCCCGCACATACCGTTGCTACACTGCCATCAGCTTGATTTTCCAATAATAATGCCGTAGTGTTCAAACGAATGCGGACATTATTTTCAGGCAAATCCAATTTGGCATAATCAAATTTGGCGGTAACCACATCTTCCATTGTGTTACCTGCTGCTACACTAGGAATTAATTGGCGCACCAATAAACGTGCTACTGACGCATTGCCATCTGGGAAATGGTAGATATAAGGTTCTTTATCTTCATCTTCTTTAGATAAGCCTAAATTTTGTACGGCAGGATAACCATTCTCAAATGCTTCTTGTACTGAAATGGCACGAATATCATGCCCCCAATAATCGGAACTAATGTTTTGTAAAAATTTCAGGCTGCCTTCTGATAAATGCACTGTATCTTTCAAAAAATCATAATAACTGGTGTTTTCGGCATATTCGCTACGTTGGCGACGACTTTTGTTTTTAAGATAGTTGGGTGCTTTATGGCTATAAATTTGCGTCAATAATTGTTTTTCACTATTTGATAATGGAAATTGGGCAATAATTGCTGCGGCATCTTGGCTACCAACCTCCAATTTACCTTTCACAAAAGCAGTTTGCCCAAATGTGGCTTGATTAAAATAAATACCGTGTTGCAAATGCCATTTTTCTGTATACAACTTCGTGTCAAAATAGCGTTCAAATTTGGTGTAATCAATGCCAATATCACGCAAAAATTGGCTGGCAACAGGAGAAAAACCATGTTTAGGCGAATCAATATTTTCACTGCCACCGTATGTGATGAGCGTGCGACCATTGACCGTGAATTCATTGCGTACCGCGTGTCCACCAAAATCCTCGTGATTATCCACAATTAAAATTTTGGCTTGCGGTTTGGCTTTTTGATAATAATAGGCAGCAACTAATCCACTGATGCCTGCACCAACAACCACTAAATCATAGTGTTCGCGCGTTTCAGTCGGCAAGGTGTAATTTTTACCACCCAATGCAATGCTGTGTGCACGAGATTGGCTACCGTCATGGTCGCCACGCAATCCTGTGCGTGCAGGTGGATAATATGCCAATGCAGCCTGAATATTTTGTTCAGAAACAGGATGAAATTTAGTAGGTACTTCACAGCCTGAAATTACGGTTGCACCAGCCAATGCCAAGCTGCTGCCTAAAAAATGACGGCGAGTAAGTTTTTTATTCATGATTTTTTCCTTATGTGAGGAGATTGAATACTTGAAGCAAAAATTATCCAAAAAATTCCATTTTCAGGCTGCCTATTTAGATTTTATTTTATTCAGGCAGCCTGAAAACAAAGTTTTTGCGGTAAAATTTTACCATTTTTAACTCCGTCTCACGAAAGTAAATCATGACCGAATTATCTTTAAAAAAAATCTATTCTGGCAAAGTACGTGATTTGTATGAAGTTGATGCAAAAAGCATGCTGATTGTGGCGAGCGACCGCCTGTCTGCATTTGATGTGATTTTGAATGAACCTATTGTTGGTAAAGGCGAAATTTTGACACAAATTTCCAATTTTTGGTTTAACAAATTGGCACACATTATGCCCAATCATTTTACAGGGCAAACTGTGTTTGATGTATTGCCTGAACATGAAGCCAAAATAATGGAAAAACGCGCCGTAGTCGCTAAACGCTTGCAAGCTGTGAAAATTGAAGCGGTTGTGCGTGGTTATTTGAGCGGAAGTGGTTGGAAAGAATACCAAAAATCAGGCACTATTTGTGGTATTAAGCTGCCCGAAAATTTACGCGAAGCAGAAAAATTACCCGAAGTGATTTTTACGCCTTCAACCAAAGCCGAAGTGGGCGACCATGATGAAAATATTTCTTTTGAACAAGCGTGTGAAATCATTGGTCAAGATTTGGCAGAACAAGTGCGTGCCAAAGCCATTCAGCTCTACATTGAAGCAGCAGATTTTGCGCTGACTCGTGGCATTATCATCGCTGATACGAAATTTGAATTTGGTTTAGATGAAGAGGGTGTTTTAACATTAATGGACGAGGTTTTAACGCCTGATTCTAGCCGTTTTTGGGCGGTAGAAACCTATGAAGTAGGCAAAAATCCCCCCTCTTTTGATAAACAGTTTGTGCGTGATTGGTTGGAACAAAGTGGTTGGGATAAACAGCCACCTGCACCAAAAGTACCAGATGATGTATTGATGAAAACCGTTGCTAAATATCAAGAAGCATTGGATATTTTAACGAAATAAGTTTTTCAGGCTGCTTTTTAGAACATGTATTCATTAATTTTGATACGAAGTTCTAAAAGGCAGCCTGAAACTTTAGTAAACCTTTAATTTCTAGTACGTTACTTTACTGGTTTTATAGTGGATTCAATTTAAATCAGGACAAGGCGACAGCAACTGCCGTGTACACATAATACATAAGGGAGCTGTCAACGCTGTACTAGTTTAAATTGAATCCACTATAATAATGATTTGTTAGATAGCAAAAGTATAATCATCAACCATTAAAGATTGATCCATATCGTCAGCAGGAACATTTCGTGACAAACCAACTGCTTTGGCTGGTACGCCTACTACAGTTGTTTGCGGTTCTACATTGCGCACGACTACGCTGCCTGCACCAATTTTTGCACATTGTCCCACACGGATATTGCCCAATACTGATGCGTTCGCCCCAATCATGACACCATCGCCAATTTTGGGATGGCGGTCGCCGCTTTCTTTACCCGAACCACCGAGTGTTACGCCATGCAATAAAGAAATATCGTTGCCCAAAACAGCGGTTTCACCAATTACGATACCTGTTCCATGGTCAAACATGATGCCGCGCCCAAAACGTGCAGCAGGATGAATGTCCACGCCAAACACTTCTGATGCGCGATTTTGTAAGAAATATGCCAATGTTTTTCGTTCGTTTTGCCATAGCCAATGGTTGATGCGATGCGATTGAATGGCATGGAAGCCTTTGAAATACAACAGTGGTAAAGAATATTGGTCGCATGCAGGGTCGCGGTCGTAGCATGCGGCAATGTCGGCAACGCAAGCTGCGACAATTTCAGGGTCTTGTTCTAATACACGAAGAAAGGTTTCGTATAAAGCGCGCGCATCCATTGTACTGCTGGATAATTTGCTAGATAGATGAAATGCCAATACGCGTGCCAAACTTTCATGTCGCAATACGGTTAAATGTAAAAAGCTGGCCAACATGGGTTCTTCGGTGGCAGCACGACTGGCTTCCGCGCGAATGGCTTGCCACATTTCGGTTTCTGTAATGGTATTCATGATAAATTGTGCCAAAAATAAAAGTGAGTAAACTATACTGGTTTTATAAAATTTAATAAATAGGCAGCCTGAAACCTTTATAAAAGCCTTCAGTTTGAGTGCATTTCTTGTGATACTCATTGTTTGAATATGATTGGAAATACATTCAAATTTAGGATTTGATAAGGTTTTCAGGCTGCCTTTTATTGATTGATTAACATCCCAAATGCGGTGTACCAATGCGTTCACGCACACGTTCGCGGTCTTGTTCACGAATAATTTCGGCTAAATTTAGCATTCGTGCTGCTAATTCTGCATCGCTGGCTGCGGTTGCACCTTGTTGTGCTTGCAATAAAGTAGCAGCTAATTGCATGGCTTGGAATTTGTCTAAAGATTGATTATCTTGCATGATGCGTATCCTTTAATAATAAAAATAGTACAAGGGCAGCCTGAAAATAGGTATTTGAATATGTTTTATGTTTTCACAATGAACTTAACTCATAATACTTGTTTTCAGGCTGCCTTTTGGGATTAATCTAATTGAATACCGCGACGTAGAACAGCAGGAGTTTCAAAATCATCAATAACTGATTGGCTGGAAAAATCAGCAGCGGTTAAATTGACATTGCGCGAACCACGACCTGAACGAATCACACTTCCTACATCATTATTGTAAACAGGGTCAATAGTTGTAGCACGCATGCTGCTTGCGCGTTGTAATGCCAAAGATTCATTCTCTTTTAAACCAGTAGCAATAATAGTAATGCGAATAGCATCTTCTGGCATATTGGCATCTTCCGCTGTACCAAATTTCAATTCAGCATCGGGCGAAGCGTATTCATTGACTACAGCCATGATTTCTTCGTATTCGTCCAAAATAAAGCAATCGGGTGCGGTTGTGATATTCACTAATACGCCGCGCGCACCGCTCAAACTTACATCATCCAACAATGGGCTGGAAATTGCCTGTTCTACGGCAATGCGAGCGCGGTCTGAACCTTTGGATTCGCCAATCCCCATCATTGCCATACCTGTGATGCTCATCATATTTTTCACATCGGCAAAGTCCAAGTTAATTAAACCTGGACAGGTTACGATTTCAGAAATACCTGCAACACCATTACGCAATACATTGTTGGCTGCACGGAATGCTTCTTTTACAGTTACGCCTTTACCTAATGCTGTCAATAACTTATCATTTGGTACAACAATTAGTGAATCTACTTGTTGTTTTAATACTTCAATACCTTTTTGTGCCACAACAGCACGTTTACCTTCGTGTTTGAATGGACGCGTAACCACAGCAACGGTCAAAATGCCCATTTCTTTGGCGATTTCGGCAATAACAGGAGCTGCACCTGTACCTGTGCCACCACCCATACCGGTAGTAATAAACAACATGTCTGCACCGCTAATCACTTGTGAAATAGCTTCACGGTCTTCCAAAGCAGCATCACGACCTACATCGGGATTGGCACCTGCACCCAAACCACGCGTTAAGCTCGCACCTAATTGAACTTTGGTTGGAGCAGTATTGTTTGCTAATGATTGTGCATCAGTATTGGCGCTGATGTATTCTACACCTTGAATGGGATTATCAATCATATTGTTGATGGCATTGCAGCCACCACCACCCACACCAATGACTTTAATAATTGCAGGGCTAGAAGTGGATTCCACGAAATTGTAAACGGGATTGTTCATGATATTGAGCTCCTCACTTTCCCGTTTTGGGAAGTGTGCTTGAAAGGGTTGATATGTATATTCAGCAGCCTGAAACCTTTTCAGGCTGCCTTTATTTTACAGGTTATTTTTCATCCAACTGCTAACTTTACTGAAAATGCTGGGTTTGCGTGGTTTAGGTTCAGGTAGACTTAAAGAACCATCGTCCAGCACATCTCGAATTTCATCATTTTCATCTATATCGGTATGATGATAGGCGGATTCAGTTGCAGAAACAGATTGTACGATAGTTGTATTTTCTGGTGTACGACGCGTCATTGTACCCGCACTTGTACCAGTTTGTTTCGCACGCTCTTTGGCTGCATGTAACAAACCAATAACAGTTGCATAACGGGGATTGCGGACACGTTCCGATAAGGTTCCCATTTCTTGGGGCACGCCAATTCGTGCAGGTAAATTGAATACATCTTCTGCTAATTCAACTACGCCACGTAATAAAGATGCACCACCTGTCAGCACTACGCCAGAAGTCAAAACTTCTTCAGGGAAACCTGCGCGACGTAATTCATTTAGTGTTAATTCAAAAATCTCTTCTACGCGCGGACCAATCACGCTAGCCAATGTTCGACGCGAAATTTGGCGTGGTAAACGGTCGCCAACACTGGGCACTTCCACCATTTCATCTAAATCATCCAAGTTTGCCAAAGCTGCACCATGAAAGACTTTGATTCGCTCTGCTGCACTGTATGGTGTGCGCAGGGCTTGGGCTAAGTCGCGTGTAATCAAATCACCTGCAATTGGGATAACAGCAGTATGACGAATCGCGCCATTGGTATATACAGCAATATCGGTTGTACCGCCACCAATATCCACCACGACAACGCCTAATTCTTTTTCATCTTCGGTTAAAACTGCATCAGCGGAAACCAAAGGTTGCAACATGATATTGTCTACTTTCAGGCTGCATCGCTCAATACATTTTTGCACATTTTGCAAAGCTGTTACCGCACCTGTAATGATGTGAACACGCGTATCCAAACGTACGCCACTCATGCCAATCGGTTCGCGTACACCTGGTTGATTATCAATAATATATTCTTGAACAACGGTATGCAAAATTTGATGGTCAGGCGGAATGTTTACCGCTTTGGCAGTATCTTTGGCGCGGTCAATATCAGCTTTGCTGACTTCGCCATCTTTAATTTTAACTACGCCTTGTGAATTCAGGCTGCGTATATGATTGCCAGAAATGCCCGTTACCACACTTTTAATTTTACATTCAGCCATGCGCTCAGCTTCGCTCATGGCTTGTTGAATGGCTTGGGCAGTTGCATCAATATTGGTAACCATGCCCGCTTTGAGTCCGCGAGATTCTGCTAGACCCATGCCGACAATGTTGATGTCATCATTGACCACTTCTCCAATCAGTGCAATGACTTTGGATGTGCCAACGTCTAATGCGCTAACATATTGCTTATTCTCAGCCATATTATCTTTTCCGATACAACAATTTATCGTGTTTTTCTTTTGGTAGGTGTGTTAATTTTTTCTGATTCATTTGCGCTATTAGGTTTGGGTATATCACTACGCAAACGAGTGGCAAATGCATCAGAATAGCGCATATCCACATAATCTAAACTCGCCGCTTGCGGACTGAGTATACTGGGATAGGCTTCTACAAAACGGTTTAAGCGTGCGTGAACATTATCTTTACCCAATCGCAATTCAATGCCATTGTTCAACATCATTGTCCACGATGCGTGTGGGCTATATTGTAAACGCAGAATCTTCAAACGCAAAGATTTTAAACGTGTACTGAATACTTTATATTGTTCTAACATCAATTTGTGGTGACGAATATCACCATCAAATTCAGGTAATTCGCCTTGATAGGCAGCCTGAAAAACCGTGCCATCTGCTGAAATCAGACCTGCTTGATGCCCTTCGCGTATCCAACGAGCTGCAGGCTCGTATTCGCTCACTGTAATTTTGATGAGAGAGGGAGGAATGCGGTCAATACGCGCATGTCGAACCCAACCTGTACTCTCGGCAGCACGTTTAGCTTCATGTACATTGACCATGAAAAAACTACCTGTGAGATGCGGTTTAACGGAATCAAAAATACGCTGTTTGCTGGCATAGTCCAATTTGTCGCTACCATTATCGTTCACAATGGTAATGGCGGCAATTTGGAAATAAGGCATACGTGTAATCCACACGCCACCTAAATACAGCGCGATTATAAAAAGAATACAAAACAAATATTTCACGCGCAAGCTCGCTTATTTGCTATATGCAGTTTGCAAGATAGAAACACACAAATCAGCAAATTCTATGCCCATTTGTTTGGCTGCTTTGGGGATTAAGCTGTGGCTAGTCATACCTGGGAGTGTATTCACTTCTAAAATATACAATTTGCCATCTGCACCTTTCAAAAAGTCTACGCGCCCACAGGTATTGCCACCGCCAATCGCCGCAAATGCTTTAACTGCCAATTCACGCATTTGTTGTTCATCGCTGTCGCTTAAATCAGATGGGCATAAGTATTCGGTATCATCGCGCAAATATTTGGCTTCCCAGTCGTAAAAATCATTTTTGGGAATGATGCGAATGGTTGGCAAGGCTTGTTGATTGAATACACCACATGTGTATTCTCCGCCCGACATAAATTGTTCTGCCAAAATTTCGCCGTGCAGATTTTGTGAGCGCAATAAATCGTAAACACTTGCTAATTCGCCTGCGTTGCGTACTTTGTATACGCCCACGCTGCTGCCTTCTGCGGCAGGTTTCACAAATAGTGGCAAACCCAGTTGTTGTTCTACGGCGGTAAAATCGCTGTCATCGTGTAACACAACAAATGGGGGAATCGGTAAATTCAATGCCGCCCAAATCAATTTACAGCGATATTTATCCATGCCTAATGCGGACGCTAATACGCCACAACCTGTATAGGGAATGCCCAATGCTTCCAATGCGCCTTGTACTGTGCCATCTTCGCCATAAGTGCCGTGTAAAATATTGAAGGCAGCCTGAAAACCTTGTGTTTTGAGTTCGGCTAGATTGGTTTCGGCTGGGTCAAAAGCGTGTGCATCAATGCCTTTGCTACGAAGTGCATCTAAAATAGCGCGACCGCTGGTTAAAGAAACTTCTCGTTCTGATGAAAATCCGCCCATTAATACGGCGATTTTGCCAAAGTTTTGCATATTTTTCTTCTTTATTTTTGTTTATTTAGGCAGCCTGAAAGTCTGATAATGTGTTTCAGGCTGCTTTTTAAAGGTTAAATCATAAAATAGATGTTATTTTACAATATAAGGCAGCCTGAAAATATCAAAAACCTTTTCAGGCTGCCTTATATTTATGCAGTTTGACGGGTTAAATCCAGCAAACCTTGTGCGGTACGATTGATGCTGCCCGCGCCCATTGTCAGCAACACATCACCATCTTGCAATACGTTTAACAAGGTTTCGGGTAGAGCTGCCACATCTTCGCAATAAATCGGTTCCAGTTTACCCAATACGCGAATAGCGCGTGTGAGTGCACGACTATCCGCTGCAACAATCGGGTCTTCACCTGCTGCATACACTTCAGTTAAAACCAAGCTGTCCACTGTACTCAAAATTTTTACGAAATCTTCAAACAAATCGCGTGTGCGTGTATAGCGATGGGGTTGGAATGCCAATACCAAACGATTGTTGGGATAAGCACCGCGTGCTGCCGCTAATGTGGCTTGCATTTCAATCGGATGATGACCGTAGTCGTCAATGACCAAAGCAGTACCGCCTTTGGGTAGCTTGATTTCGCCATAATTTTGGAAACGGCGACCGACACCTGCAAATCCTGATAAACCCGTTTGAATGGCTTCAACCGATGCATTGCATTCCAATGCCACACCAATACTTGCCAACGCGTTGAGTACATTGTGTCGCCCTGGTAAATTCAGCAAAACATCAAATGACAACACATTTTCTTTTTGGCGAACGTGCGCGGTGAATGTCATTTGTGCGCCGCGTGTTTCCACATTCGTTGCCCAAATATCTGCGCTGTCATCGTCAATGGCGTAAGTTGCAAATGGTTTTTTGATTTTGGGTAAGATGGCGCGTACATTGGCATTATCCACACACAAAAATGCTTTGCCATAGAAAGGCATACGATGCACAAAATCCACAAACGCTTGATGCAATTTGTCTAAACTGTGGTCGTAGGTGTCCATGTGGTCTTCGTCAATATTGGTAATGACGGTAATCACGGGCGATAAATACAGGAATGACGCATCACTTTCATCAGCTTCGGCAACCAACCACAAACCTTTGCCCAATTTAGCATTGGTTCCTGCTGCGGTTAATTTACCACCAATCACAAAAGTAGGGTCAAGTCCTGCCGCACCCAAAATAGATGCGGTTAAGCTGGTAGTAGTGGTTTTGCCATGTGTACCTGCAATCGCAATACCTTCACGTAAACGCATCAATTCTGCCAACATCATGGCGCGTGGAATCACAGGGATATGTTGCTCAATCGCAGCCAAAACTTCTGGGTTATCGTGTTTCACGGCGGTAGAAGTAACCACGACTTCTGCGCCAGCAATGTGTTCTGCCGTATGACCAGGGTACACTTGGATACCCAAATTACTCAAATAACGCGTTACTGCTGTTTGCGCTTGGTCTGAACCCGACACGTTAAAGCCAAGATTGTGCAAAACTTCGGCGATACCGCACATACCCGTACCGCCGATTCCGACAAAATGGATATTTTTCACTCTGTTTTTCATGAGATTTGCTTTCGTTTCGTAATGAACGCGCAGGTTCGTTTAATTTTAAAATTAAAGGGCGTTATTTTAAAGGACTTGACGATGCTACGCTATGTTTTTTACTAATTTATTTTCAGGCTGCCTTATATTTGTATTAGGATAAGGCAGCCTGAAAACCTTGTTTTGCCCATTGTAAAATAATTTCACGATTGGACGGCGAAAATACCTTCTCCGCTGCTTGATGCGCAGGTAACCATTGGTAAGCGGAATGTTCGCTCAATGCAATCGGTGTATCTGCATCAATCGCAGCAGAAAACCAATGTTCCATATTGTGCGTTACGCCGTCAGCATAGCGATGTCGCCAATGAGCGTAAATTTCGTATTCGGTACAATAATGCCAATCGTGCAAAACAGATTGGGGCAAAATAATTCCTGTTTCCTCAAAAACTTCGCGTAAGGCAGCCTGAAAAGGCGGTTCGTTTATATCATCTAAACTACCTGTTACCGATTGCCAAAAATCAGGTGGATTAAGTCGATTGAGTAACAAAACATTGCCATGATAATCATGCAATAACACCAGCACCGAAATGGGAAGTTTTTTGTTTTTTTCAGGCTGCATGATATTACTCCTTATTTGAGTGAGGCAAAATACGCACTTCGCGTTGTGGGTAAGGGAATTCAATGCCTTCTTCTTGAAAACGTTGCCAAATGGTCAGCAAAATGGCGGAAAATAAACCAGCAAAACCGTTTTCAGGGTCGCTAACCCAAAAACTGATGCGTAAGTTGATGCCATTGTCAGCAAATCCCGTCAAAATTGCCGAAGGTTCAGGTTCTTGCAAAACACGTTCTTGGGCAGCGGCGGCATCTTTCATAATTTGTAAGGCAAGCTGCAAATCGGTTTTGTATGCAACTTGAATATCCAATGACTGATACAAAGCTTTTTCTGTATACGATTCGTTGATAACGGTGCTGGTTACAAATGTTTCGTTTGGAATAAGTGCTTCTTGTCCGCCTGCGCTGCGTAATACGACAAAACGCGATGTGATTTCGGTTACATAGCCTGTGAAATTATTGACCGTCAAGCGGTCACCAGGGCGCACGGAACGGTCTGCCAAAATAATAAAACCAGAGACATAATTGCTGGCAATTTTCTGTAAACCAAAACCCAAGCCAACACCCAATGCACCGCCGAATACCGATAATACAGTCAAATCAATGCCAACCAAAGGCAGCGCAATCAATATGGACAAAATCATCAGCAAGGTTTTGGTGATTTTGGATAATACAATGCGCAAGTTTAAGTCCAAGCGAGTGCTTGCCATGACTTTACTATTAATCCATTTTGCCAGCCACATCATGAACAACATGACAATGCCGACCCACAATAAACCTGTCAGCAAAGTAAATAAATTCAATTTACCGTTGCCTGCGGAAAACTCCAATGTTTTCATCCATGTGATGATGATGTCGTCAATGCCTGAAACCCACAATACAAAATAAGTCCAACTCAATGCAGCAGTAGTTCGTTCTACTGCATCGCTCCATGAAGTTTTGGGCAATGCGCCGTGTAATAACGCCAATATTAAGCGAATCATAATCATCCAGTTGGCGGCTAAAACCAATAAGCGCAGCCAAACAGCGGAAAATCCGAAAAATTTCCACGCAATTTGTGCCGCAATGCCGAATATCAGCAAAGTAATGGGAAATAATACGCGTTTGATTGGGTGACGCAAGGGACGAAAACGAATACGGTTGATATGTTTGCTGCGTTCCAAACGTGTGGCAATGGTTAAGGCTACCAATGCCAATGCGAAAACGATGCCAAGCTCAATCCAGCCTTCAGTTTGACGCATGCTGCGTTCTAACAAGCGGGCGGTAAATTCATGGCGGGTAAATAAATGGCTGACATAATTGTGCCAATTCAACAGTTCTTCTGTATTCATGTTTTACGTAGGAATTAATGGCAGCACAGCGAGGTTATTCGTGCTTTTTGCGTTAAAAATATGCGGGCGGATTATAGCGGTCTTTGTTTGAATTGGAAACTTGCCCACAGTATCTGTGGATAATTGTGTGGAGAAACGAGTTTTTGGATAAAAAAATAAAGAATAATCAGGCATTGATTTTTTGTGATGAAAATTTAAGCAATAGGCAGCCTGAAAAGGGGTTTTCAGGCTGCCTTATTGTGTATTTTATGATAAATAATAAACAATTATTTTTTAATTAAATTAATAAGATAATTTGTCTAATTGGTCTTGATATCTGTTCTGTATCAATAGGCAGCCTGAAAAAGTTTTCAGCACATCTGAAACCTTGTTACAATCCATGTTTTACACAATTTGACACGAGTAAACAAAAATGAAAGCCTCTCAATTTTTTATTTCTACGCTGAAAGAAGCACCAGCCGACGCCACTTTGCCTAGCCATAAATTGATGTTACGCGCGGGTTTGATTAAAGCCAATGCATCGGGTTTGTACACTTGGATGCCGATGGGTTTGCGAGTGTTGCGTAAAGTGGAAGCGATTGTGCGCGAAGAATTGAATCAAGCAGGTTGCATTGAATTGTTGATGCCTGTGATTCAGTCTGCCGAATTGTGGCAAGAAAGTGGACGTTGGGAGCAATATGGTAAAGAATTATTGCGTTTGAAAGACCGCAAAGATGCGGAATTTTGTGTTAGCCCAACTTGCGAAGAGATGATTACGGACATTGTGCGCCGTGAAATCACGTCATACAAACAGTTGCCAAAAAATTTCTATCACATTCAAACCAAGTTCCGCGATGAAATTCGTCCGCGTTTTGGCGTGATGCGTGGGCGTGAGTTTATGATGAAAGATGCGTATTCATTCCATGCGGATTTGGCATCGCTGCAACAAACGTATCAAGATATGTTTGATGCGTATTGCAAAATTTTCAATCGCTTGGGTTTGAATTTCCGTCCTGTGGCGGCGGATACGGGCAGTATTGGCGGTACGGGTTCGCATGAGTTTCAAGTGTTGGCGGACAGCGGCGAAGATGTGATTGCGTATAGCGATGTTTCGGATTACGCGGCGAATGTGGAATTGGCGCAAACTTTACCGCTTTCAGGCTGCCGTGCTGAACCGACACAAACATTAAGCAAAGTGCATACGCCGAATACCAAAACGATTGCGGCATTGGTGGAATTTTTGAATGTGCCGATTGAAACCACGTTGAAATCGATTGTGGTGGAAGGTGAAAAAGAAGGCGAATTGGTGTTATTGCTGTTGCGTGGCGACCATGAGTTCAATGATATTAAAGCGGAAAAATTAGCAGGTGTGAAATCGCCTTTGACGATGGCTTCACCTGAAAGCATTTTTGCGATGTTGGGTGCGAATGGTGGTTCGTTGGGGCCTGTGGGTTTTAAAGGTAAAGTATATGCGGATTTTGCGACTGAAAAAGCGGCAGATTGGGTGATTGGCGCCAACGAAGACGATTTCCACTACACGGGTTTCAATTTTGGACGTGATGCGGCTGAACCTGAATTTGTGGATTTACGCAATGTGGTGGAGGGCGACCCTAGTCCTGATGGTAAAGGCAGCCTGAAACTGGCGCGTGGTATTGAAGTGGGACACGTTTTCCAATTACGCGATAAATATGCCAAAGTGATGAATGCGACATTCTTGGATAATAATGGTAAAGCGCAAATTATGGAGATGGGTTGCTATGGCATCGGTGTTACGCGTGTGGTGGCGGCAGCGATTGAGCAAAATAATGATGAACGCGGCATTATTTGGACAGATGCAATGGCACCGTTTACGGTGGTGATTGTGCCGATGAATTACAAAAAATCGGCAGATGTTCGCGATGCGGCGGAGAAAATTTATGCGGAATTGTTGGCGGCTGGTGTAGATGTGTTATTGGATGACCGCGATGAACGTGCTGGTGTGTTGCTCAATGACAGCGAATTGTTGGGTATTCCGCATCGCATTGTGATTGGCGAGCGTGGTTTGAAAGAAGGTGTGATTGAATACGCACAACGCCGTGATACGGAAGCCTCTTCGGTGGGTGTGAATGAAATTGTTGCTAAAATTTTATCGGTGGTGAAGCTGTAAGGTAAAAGGCAGCCTGAAAACATATTTAACATGTTTTTCAGGCTGCCTTTATCCTTTATTTGTCTGTTTTTAAATATGTTATAGTCGCTTAAAATAAAAATAGGACAAGGCGACCACGCCCGTCGTGTACATCTAGTACATAAGGGCGTGGACAACGCAGTAGTATTTTTAATTTTAAGCGACTATAAACAAATTTGTTTAAGGAGAAGCATGATGAAACATAATGCGTTGAAACCTGTTGTGGTGGCGATTGCAGCGGCGTTGTGTGTACCGACTGTGTCTGCGGAAGATGTGGTGTGTCAGAGCGCGAGTGGTTGTCGCTTGAGTAACCTTTCTTCTGGCAGCAATGTTCCAACACACTGGATATTTTCAGAGAATGGTGCGACACAAAACTTAAATGACAATCAAGTCAATATGACGCTGTTGCCGCAGACATATCAAAATGGACCTGCAACGGAAACAGGGGTTACTGTGCGCGTTGACCCAGTTACAGGAAAAACTCAATATGAATATCATATTGATTCGCTTATTTCAATAACTGGTAGCGATGATAATTTGAATGCCAATTTAATCATTCTAACAGGCAGCAATATCATATTAGAAAATGCACGAGATGGTAGTCATGCGATTGATTTGAGTAAATTATTTGGTTCAAATAATGTGCTGAAAGCCAATATTGAACAAGGTGCTACGATTACGATTAATCCCAATTACGCGCAACAAACAGGCGCAACGCATCCCGAAACAGGCGAAACATGGGAGGCGGGTAGAGCAATTCATGCGGACGGTAATCATGTATTGGTTAATACATCTGCCAATATTGTTTTGAATGGTGATGGTGCGTTTGGTATAGACAGTGCAGGTGGTGCCACAGTTTATGCAAGTAATCACAGTATCAGCTTGAATAAGGATTGGGGCACAGGTGCTCTAATTTATAATAAAGCCTTGGTGCAGTTAGATAATGTGAGCATGACAGGTCAGAGAAATCTGACTGTGGGCATAGATTTGGCAGACGATACAGGTGCAAATAATTACAATCGTGCTCAATCCACCGCTATTATCAACAATAGTACGATTTCATTGTCAGGCACGCATTTAACCGCAGGCATCGTACAAGGAGGTGGCTTGATTGAGCTGAATGATTCGCGCGTGGAAGCGGCATATGGGGTGGCATCGTTCAATGATGATATAGATTTGGACAGCAACAGCATGCTCAATATTCGCAATAGTCAAGTATTGGGTAAAAAAGGATTATTTGTTGCCAATCCACAAGAATGGCGCGATATTCTTGCGAATATTGGGGAAACTGTTGATGTGATGCCCAAAGATTTTATCATTCATGCTGATAACAGTACGCTTACAGGCGCGACAATTTTAGACAGCGATTTACGTCAAGCTGGCACGCCATACGGTGCATTAAGCTTAAATTTGAGCAATCAATCTGTTTGGCAAATGCAAAATAATAGCGAAATAGACAGCCTGAAAGTGGATAATTCGATAGTTAAATTAGGTCATGCAAATGCGGGACAATTTAATCGTTTAACCATCAATCAGGCATTGTCTGGCAGCGGTACATTTGAGTTAAATGCGGATTATGCCAATGCGACCAGCGACCAGATTGTTGTGAAAGGCACAAGCGCAGGCAGCCACACGCTGAACATCAGAAATACCACCAACACCGTGCCAAGTAGCACCAATTCATTCACAGTGGTTGATGTGGAAAATAATGGCGCACAAAATGACGCGACATTTGCCTTGGGAAGTGGCAGTACGGTGAATATTGGTGCATACAAATATGCATTAGCCAAACAAGGTAATGATTGGGTTATGGCATCTACCACCAATAATGCGAATACACCAACGCCACCTGCTACCAATACTGGTGGTGGGACAGTAACGCCCAATAATCCAACACCACCCATCCATAATCCATCAGCAAGCGTTAATCAGAATTTTAGTGATGCTCTGAATAACCGTATTGCACACAGTATTGCTGCGGCACAATTACTGCAACAGCAACAAGGCAGCCTGAATATTCGGCAACATGAATTACATCAACAACAACGCTTAAACGGTTTATGGTTACAAGGGGAACATGGCGTGATGAAGCGCGATGGCGAATACATTCGTAGCACACAAAGTGGTTATGCCACCGCCTTTAAACAAAAAACCACAGGTTGGCAAGTCGGCTATGACCACGCGATTGGGCAACATTATGTTGGCATATTGGCAGGGAAAAGTCATAGCACGGTAGATTATCAAGACCCCAATCCAACGGTGCATTATGCAGACAGCGATTTGGATAGCAACACATTTGCGATTTATGGTGGCACACAATGGGGCGATTGGTTTGCTGACGGTACTTTGCGCCATACACGTTACAAAGCATCAGGCGATTTTGCTCATGACCGCTTCCGCATCAACAGCTTAAATGCACAAATCGGTAGAAATATCGCGCTCAAAAATCAATGGAAACTGGTGCCACAAGCCAGCTTAACGGTGGGTAAATTATCAGGCAGCAACTATATTGAAGATGCAACCTTGCTGCAAAGTCGTTTGGGTGCAGATGTGCGTGGCAATTACACATTGGGCAATGGCATCGGCATTGAACCAATTTTTGGCGCATATTATGTTGGCGACCATCGCAATGCAACAGTTGTACTCAACAACTTACGTTATACCTCTGCCAAAGTGGGACATCGCATAGCAGGTAAAGCAGGAGTCAATGTGAAATTATCGCCCAATCAAAAATTCAGTATGAATGTACAAACGGAACACGGTAGTCGCACACGCCGTCCATATTGGTTGGATGTAGGTTATTCATTTACTTGGTAATAACAAGGCAGCCTGAAAACATATTTAAAATGTTTTCAGGCTGCCTTATCTTTACTTAATTAGAACTTATATTCAGCTTGTACACGAGCCGCTCGTACATCTCGTTTGCCAGCAGGAGAAATGGCGTTTACCTCTTTGCCATGCAAATAGAAAGCGTTCAGTTTCAGATTACGCCAAGGCACATAGTTTGCACCTACTTGTACGCCTTCTACGTTTTTACTGTAATCTTCCACAGAAGATACGCCAGACATCGCACCTACACGGCGACCATTCAAGAAAATATCGTAAGAATTACGTACATTCCAATCTGCTTCCTTGAATTTTACTTGCGTGAAGAAACCATTGTTTTTCACTTTTGCGCCAGTATGGTCATATACATCGTCAATATCTGTTTGGCTATATGCTGCCATAAATCGCCAATCAGGTGTTAAACGTGTATCAAAACCTATTTCACCCATCCATGCACTGTCTTCCTTGCGAGGGTTACCAGGTGTAGGAATATCACGTTTAATATCATTCAGATAGGCAACCGTTGCACCAATATTGGTATAAGCATCTACAGGCATTTGCGTTTGCGCATACACTAAACCTTTACGGCGAACTTCCGCACCATACTTATTATCATTCAAATGCTTGGTGACACGAGCCACACCAAATTTAGAAGGCAATGCTGGATTACTGTACGCCACTTCCACACCAGTAACTTCATTATCCAATAAACGACCATAAGATGAGAATGCACTGTATTTACCAACACGCGCTTTCCAATCGCCTACAATCGTACCTTCCGCATACAATTTATTCATTGGCACATCATGGTCGCCATTCATTTTTCCAGTTTTAAGGTCCATTTGCGGTTCAAGCTGCATTTTCACTTGCCAATCGCGCCAAATGCGAGCCGTTAACCAAGTATCCAAATTCAAATGAGATGATGTATCGCGTTTTTCATCGCCATATTTAACTGTATCAGAACGAACGCGCGCTGTGCCAGAAATCACAAAACGGTCATTCATAAAACTCAATGGATTAGCAGATTGCGTATTCGCTTGGTAATTAGGCGTAGCATTTGTAGGTGCTGCCCACACGCTAGTGGCACATAAAGACAATGCAATAACAGATAATTTCATTTTGATTGACATAAGAAATACCTCATATAAAAGAGAGTCAAAAATACGACATGACACCGATGTCATCTTGATTATAAAAATAAGCCAAATCAAATTAATCGGCACAAGGTTAAATTTTGCAAACTAATGTGCGTATCGTATGAAATTTTGTTTATTGATGCAAGCGAATTAAGTAGTAAAATGTAATTTTTTGTATGATAATGAATCAAAGGCAGCCTGAAAACCTGTTTCAGGCTGCCTTTTGTGTTTGAGTTATTGAATTAATAGAATTTAATTTCTGTTGCAAAAAAGTTGCAGCAAATGAACAATATAATCAATGTTCACGCGCATGATTAATGGTGTATTTTGGAATTTCCACCACCAAATCCACATCAGCCAATTTGGCTTGGCAACTTAAACGCGATTCAGCTTCCAAGCCCCACGCTTGGTCAAGCAAATCTTCTTCCAATTCAGTTGGCTCTACCATGCTGTCAAAACCTTGTCGCACAATCACATGACAAGTGGTACAAGCGCAAGATTTTTCGCAAGCGTGGTCAATATCAATGCCGTTATCCAGCAAAATATCGCAAATCGTGTCGCCAATGGTGGCAGTTTCAATAATTTTGCCTTCTGGACAAAGGGTTTCGTGAGGTAATACAGTAATTTTTGGCATGGTGTGTTCTCGTGTATCAATAAAACAGGGCGCGAATTATATCGGTTATTTGTGTTTATGGCTGCTATTTGTGTGATTTGTCTAAACAAAGGCAGCCTGAATACAGATTATTATTTTCCTAATAATTTTCGTTGATGCTGGCGTCGCCATAGCCACGCATAGCTTGCCACAATCGGTACAATTACCAAAATCAGTTTAAACCATCCAGTAGCATACCAAATGGTTGAGCCATCTGCTGCTGTTTTGCCTTGCGCGAAATAATTTAACCAAAATGTCCAGCAGCCAATAAATAAACCTAATAAAACAGGATATAAACGCAAAATACGTTCGCTGCGCCACAACCAAAAACTTACGATTGTCCACAACAATACACAGCCTGAAATTAAAAAAGTGTATTTAAGGCTCGCTGCGGTAGCGATACCAGCGGCATAATAATTGAGTGCGACCCATAAAACCGCGAGAATAGCCATGATAATTTCTTCAGGTTTTTGAAACATGATGATGCTCCGCGAAAGAGTAAAATCGTCATCTTACCTGATTTTCAGGCTGCCTGAAACAGTGTGAATTTGATATAATTGCGCTGTTTTGATATTTTTAAGACAAGAGGAGTAAGGAAAAATGACATTGCATGTAATTGACCATCCGTTGGTAAAACACAAATTAACTTTAATGCGCGAAGCTGATTGCAGCACAGGAAAATTTCGCACATTAACCAAAGAGTTAGCGCGTTTGATGACTTATGAAGCAACGCGCGATTTTTGCGTAGAAAGCCATGAAATTGATGGCTGGTGTGGCAAAATCATGGGCGAGCGCATCAAAGGTAAAACCGTAACTGTTGTGCCGATTTTGCGTGCAGGCTTGGGGATGTTGGACGGCGTATTGGATTTGATTCCGAGCGCAAAAATCAGCGTAGTCGGTTTGCAGCGCGATGAAGAAACCTTGCAACCTGTGTCTTATTTTGAAAAATTGGTAGATAAAATGGATGAGCGTCCAGCCTTGATTATTGACCCGATGTTGGCGACAGGTGGTTCAATGGTGGCAACGATTGATTTGCTCAAAAGCAAAGGTTGCAAAAATATCAAAGCGTTGGTGTTGGTTGCCGCGCCAGAGGGCGTGAAAGTAGTCAATGATGCGCATCCTGATGTTACCATTTTTACCGCTGCATTGGATAGCCATTTGAACGAAGATGGCTACATTATTCCTGGTTTGGGCGATGCAGGCGATAAGATTTTTGGTACAAAACATTGCTGATATTTTGCTGATATTTTCAGGCTGCCTATTAACTATTAATATTAAAAGGCAGCCTGAAAAACACTCTAAAATATTTATAAGGAAATACACATGGCTTTTAAAGAAAATTTGGCACAAATGCCTGAAATTACGCATTTATCAGGTTTAGATGTATGCGATAACACAGGCGCAGTAGTTCACCATATTCCTGCGATTGAAGGCAAATTAGGCAGCCTGAAACTGTATCATGCATTAGCAGAACAATTTTCAGGCTGCCTAAACGCGCAAGCGGCACAACAAGGTTTGGATTGGTTTGCCGAACACGTTGCCGATGCGCGTGAAAATGTCGGCAAACATCCCAAATATTGATTTATTGTTGCAAGTACAAAAAGAACAGTTGGTTTACACATTAAAACCGATTCACAAATAACCATAGGCAGCCTGAAAACCCTATCCAGAAAGAAACCGCATGAAAATCCTCATCATTGCTGACCCCTTACACACCTTCAAAACCTACAAAGACACCACTTATGTGATGATGCGAGAAGCCGCCAAACGCGGACACACATTGCATCACACACTCGCCAATCAATTATTTGTGCGCGACAACATCATCTCCACCCAAGCCACGCCGATACAATTTCTGGGCGCACAAAATGATAACGACAAAAATTGGTTTCAGGCTGCCGAACCGTTTCAGGCTGCCTTGCGCGATTTTGATGCCGTGATAATGCGTACCGACCCGCCGTTTGATTTGCAATATTTGTATGCCACACAATTACTGACACTCGCCGAGCAGCAAGGCGCAAAGGTTTATAACAGCGGACAAACGATGCGCGATTTCAACGAAAAACTCGCCATTTTGAATTTTGCCCAATTTACTTCGCCGACTATGGTAACGACTCGCGCCGCGCAAGTGCGCGAATTTTTGGCGCAACATGGCGACATCATCGTCAAACCGCTGGACGGCATGGGCGGCATGGGCATTTTCCGTTTGACCCAATCCGACCCGAATATCGGCAGCATTTTGGAAACCTTGATGCATTTGGACACGCGCACCATCATGGCGCAGCGTTACATTCCCGAAATTGTGCATGGCGACAAACGCATTTTGATTATTGCTGGCGAAGTCGTACCGTTTGCTTTGGCGCGGATTCCGCAAAATGGCGAAACACGCGGCAATTTAGCGGCTGGCGGACGCGGCGTGGCACAAGAATTGTCGGCACGCGACCGCGAAATTGCCGAAACACTCGCGCCACAATTAAAAGCGCGTGGTATTTTGCTGGCTGGCTTGGACGTGATTGGTGATTGTTTGACCGAAGTAAATGTTACCAGCCCAACAGGTTTCCAAGAAATCATGAAGCAAAAAGATTTTGATGTGGCAGCGATGTTTATAGATGCGGTGGAACGCGGTTTGTAAATAGCAAAATGGTTTTCAGGCAGCCTGAAAAATCGCATAACACAATCAATATAAAGAGAAAAATATGCAGCAATATCTAGACTTAATGCAACACGTTTTAAACAACGGCACAGACAAATCCGACCGCACAGGCACAGGTACGCGTTCAGTATTTGGTTACCAAATGCGTTTTGATTTGGCGGCAGGTTTTCCTGTTTTGACCACCAAAAAATTGCATCTGCGTTCCATTATTCACGAATTATTGTGGTTTCTCAAAGGCGATACCAATATCCAATATTTGAAAGATAACAATGTTTCCATTTGGGACGAGTGGGCAGACGAAAACGGCGATTTGGGGCGCGTGTATGGCGCACAATGGCGTTCGTGGCGTGGCGCAAATGGCGAAACGATTGACCAAATCGCCAATGTGGTGGCGCAAATCAAACGCAATCCCGATAGTCGCCGCTTGATTGTATCCGCATGGAATCCTGCCGAAGTGGGCGATATGGCGTTGCCACCGTGCCACGCGCTGTTTCAATTTTATGTGGTAAATGGTCGATTATCGTGCCAGTTGTATCAACGCAGCGCAGATATTTTTTTGGGCGTGCCGTTCAATATCGCCAGTTATGCGTTGCTGACAATGATATTGGCGCAAGTGTGTGATTTACAAGTCGGTGAATTTATTCACACTTTGGGTGATGCACATTTGTACAGCAATCATTTGGAACAAGCGCAATTACAATTAACACGCGAACCGCGAGCTTTGCCCACGATGAAAATCAATCCGAATGTGAAAGATGTATTTGCTTTTATATTTGATGATTTTGAGTTGGTGGACTATGACCCGCATCCGCATATTAAAGCAGCGGTATCGGTGTGATGAGTTGCAGAAGTGAAAATATAATACAAGACGGAGCACTGCAGGCAGTATATAAATAATGTAGTAAGGCGAGCCAACTCTGTAGTACTTTTTTAATTCTGCGATTAGAGAAGTAAAGATTTCTGTCTTTAAAATGCAGCCTGAAAATAATTCTTCAGGCTGCATTTTAAGTTTTATTTATATAGTCGTTTCAAATTATAGTGGATTCAATTTAAATCAGGACAAGGCGACAGCAACCACCGTATACAAATAAATATATAAGAGGAGCTGGATTCTAACCGACTATACATAGGAAACTGGCAATGTTGCATGGTTTAAACGCCATGTGTTTATTTTTAATGAGCAATATGGAGCGATTGAGGAGTATCGTCATTGGGTGCGGTGTGGCGATATTTAATGCTGATAATGATGAAAATGCTCAATGCCAATGCACCTAATAATGCGCCAACCCAGCCAATCGCACCCAATCCTAGTTGTGCATTTCTCATAACCATGCCACCAATCAGTGCGCCTCCACCAATACCAATATTATAAATGCCTGAAAAAATAGAAGCGGCAACATCGGTAGCATCAGGTGCATAGGATAAAACGCGTGCAGTCATGGCTAGACTCAAACATGAAATTCCAATCCCCCACATGAAAATCAAGCCATACATGGTAACGGGATGAGTGCCAAATAAATGCAGGGTAGCAAGTGCAAAAATCAATATACTGGCTGCGATTTTAAGAAATTTATCGGGCATACGCGGATAAAATCGTCCAAATAGTGAACTGGCAACAAAACCAGACAGACCAAACATCAACAATACGGTAGTGGCAGCATTGGCACTCATTTTAGTAATGTTTAGTACATAAGGCTCAATGTAACTGTATGCGGTGAAATGCGCGGTAATGGTTAAAGCAGTCAGCGCGTACACGCCCAGCAGCAATGGACGTTTGACTAATAGTGGCAAACTTTTGAGCGAGCCAGCGTTTTTGCTTTCTAATTTAGGTAGCAGTTTCATTAAAACAATCATCACGCATGCAGCAAGAATGCCAATAAACGCCAGCGTGATTCGCCAGCCAAAATACTGTCCGATTAAACGACCGAGCGGCAAACCCAATACGGCTGCCATTGCCGTGCCCATAGACATCCAACCCAAAGCTTGTTGTTTTTTGCCACGCGGTGCAACACGCATGGTTAGTGAGGACATAATCGACCAAAACACCGCATGCGCTAATGCGATAAACATGCGCGAGAGTAATAATGTGGTGAAGTTCCATGCTAAAACGGATAGTGCGTGTCCGATGATGAATACGGTAAATAAAATCAACAATAATTTTCGTCGTTCCATTTTGGCGGTAAGCAGCATAAAGGGCAGCGACATGAGCGTAACTAGCCATGCGTATGCGGTCATGATGATACCAACTTCGGATACGGGCATATTGAAACTGGCACCGATATCGGATAGCAGGGCAATGGGAATAAACTCGGTGGTATTGAAGATAAATGCAGCAAGTGCGAGGGCTATGACACGATAGTAAGGAAAATGAAGTGCTTGTTTTTTGTTCATGATACTTGCGGTAGGCAGCCTGAAAAAGGTTTCAGGCTGCTTTCTAAATGAAAATGATATATTTTAACGCAGAAATGATTTTCAGGCTGCCTATAGTGCATAAATAGACAGCCTGAAAATTAAATATGCGCTGTAAATGCATCGCTATAAAACGCATTTTCGGGTAATTTGGCTTGCGTGGTTAATGCCAATTTGCTGTCGCGCACCATATCAGGTAAACCGCAGGCATAAACTTCGTGAGCTGATAAATCAGCATAATCTCGCAAGACTTGTTCAGTAACATAACCTGTTGCCCCTATCCACGAGGTATCAGGACACGATACGACAGGTGTATATTGTGCATTGGGTAATTGGGTAAGTAAGGCTTGTAATGCAGATTCATCGTATAAACCAGCAGTAAAACGTGTGCCATGATAAAAATGAACATGGCGTTCAGGCTGCGTTTCTGTTAATTGAGTCAAGATGGATTTGATTGGCGCAAAACCCGTTCCTGTTGCTAATAAAATTAAGGGCTTATGACTTTCTTCATTCAGGTAAAATGAACCAAGTGGTCCTCGCAAACGAATAATTGAGCCATTTTTCAGGCTGCCTGAAAATAATTGTGATGAAAATAAACCATTTGGTCGATGGCGAACGTGAAACTCCAATATATCAGTTTGACTGGGTGCGTTGGCAATGGAATAACTACGGCTACCATCTTTAAGCAGAATTTCCATGTATTGTCCTGCGTAGAATTTGAATGGCGGTGCTTTAGGCAGTGCAACGGTTAAAATGGCAACATCATCGTGAATGGTAATGTTGTTGATGCGCGCAGGTAGGGTACGAATAGTAATGGCTTTTGCTCCTGCGTAAGATGGCATATCTATGGTTACATCGCTGTCCGCTTGCGAACAGCACAATAAAATCGTGCCAGCGGCAATTTCGTCTGTGCTTAACACATAATCATCGTATTCACTGCTTTTTTGGATGCTGCCTGAAATCAATTTGGCAGCGCAACTACCACACACACCGCTTTGACACGAATGCGGTAAATTGATGCCATTGCGAATAGCGGCGGATAAAATAGTTTCGTTTGACTGGCTAGAAAATTGGGTATTGCTAGGGGAAACGGTAATTTGAGACATGGTTTGTTGCAAATAATTTGAAATAATGTAGATTTTAGCAGGTTTCAGGCTGCCTATACGATTTAGGCAGCCTGAAACCTGAATAAACAAGCTATAATATAGTCGTTTCAACACACATTTTACATTCATTCAAAAAGGTTTGCTCATGTTAAAACAACGCATATTAACTGCACTCGTCTTGCTGCCACTTATGCTATTGATGTTATTTTATTCAGGCAGTTTTTTGTGGACAGCATTTGCCACACTCATCGCTTTGCTTGCCTTGTGGGAATATGGGCGATTGGCAGGATTTTCGTTTCAGCAACAACAGCAATATCTTGGTAGTACCGCATTTTTCATGCTAACTGCTTACTTGGGTAATTGGCAACTACCGCCATTCATTTGGGCGCTTGTGTTCGCTTTTTGGTTATTAGCGATGCCGATGTGGCTCAATCAAAAATGGAAAATTGCCGCTAATTTTCGCGCTTATTTGATTGGTTGGTTGTTGATGTTGCCATTTTGGTTTGCATTAGTATTGCTGCGTCCCGATAGCGACCATGCCGTGCATTTACTTGCTGTAATGGTATTGGTGTGGCTGGCGGATTCTGCCGCTTATTTTGCAGGACGTGCATTTGGCAAACATAAATTAGCACCTGTATTAAGCCCGAAAAAAAGTTGGGAAGGTGTCATCGGCGGTTTGCTTGCGGTGTGGATTTATGTCAGCTATGCGCGTGGACAAGGTTGGTTGTTTGCAGAACAATCGTGGTTTATTGCAATGTTTGCCGCGACCATTTTGACTTTTGTCAGTATCGGTGGCGATTTGTTGGAAAGCTGGCTCAAACGTGCAGCTGGCATCAAAGACAGTAGCAATTTGCTACCTGGACATGGTGGGGTGTTTGACCGAGTGGACAGTTTGATTGCGGTGTTAAGCGTGTATGCGGCAGTACAAATTTTGTTGAATTAATAGAAAATAATTGATTTAAGGCAGCCTGAACGGTTTTCAGACTGCCTTTTGTTTGTGAGCTATAAGGTTAAATATATAATGAATTCAATTTAAACCAGTACAGCGTTGCCAGCTTCCTTATGTACTAGGTGTAGGCGGTCGCTGTCGCCTTGTCCAGATTTAAATTGAACCCACTATAAAACCCATTCAGGCAGCCTGAAAATCGTAGGTCTGATTCTTGAATCCAATATATACCAATTATGCTAATAATTTCAAACGCGATAATTCTTGTTGTATCTCGTTTGCAGTCCATTGATTCGCAACGGCAAGCATCAACAAGGCAATAGCGGTTTCGATATTACATTTGCCACCATGTATGGCTCCTGATTGTCGCAAAGCATTACCTTGAGCATATACAGCAGCCGTACAACCTTGCGTTACTTGGCTAATATTCAACACAAGTTTTCCAGAAGCTGTAAACCGCTGAATCGCAGCCAAAAAATCTGCATCATTAGGTGCATTACCATGCCCAAAACTCATCAATACAGCAGCATCAGCAGCAGATGTATTTAATAAATGCGTAGCAGCGGTAAGATTCATGGCTGGAACAAGATAAATGGGTAACACGGAAATATTGGCACAAAATTGACGCGATAGGCAGCCTGAAAATATGTGTGGCGTATTTTCAGGCTGCCATTCACCAAAATGAGCATTACTAAAACCATTATCGGTTTCAGTACTGATTTTACTGCACCCAATCGCAGGAAATAATTTACCATTGAATGCCAATAAAACTTCATGAATATCATCACGTTGCAATGCAGCAATCGCAGTTTGTAAATTGCTTGGTGCATCACTATTGTTGCTACCAAATGGTTTTTGCGACCCTGTCAATACAATAGGCTTTCCTTGCGTATCCAATGCCAACGCAAACAATGCGGCGGTGTATGCCAGCGTGTCAGTACCATGTAAAATCAATACACCATCGTGTTGTGGCAGCGCATTTTGAACAAGAGTCAGCCAATCTGCCCAGTTTTGCGGCGTAACAGCAGAACTATCAATTAAAGGCTGGCAAATATGCCAGTTGAATTGGCAGTCTGAAAATGGAGCAAGTGCAGTGTGAACCAGTTGTGTGTCAGGCTGTAAACCGTGTTCGCTTTGGCACATACCAATAGTACCACCTGTGTAGAGTACAAATATTTTCTTCATCATAATTCTGTGATTTATAAGTGATAAGGCAGCCTGAAACCTTTGCAAAATTCAAAATTATAGGTTGGATTCTTGAATCCAATATTTCCCATATTTATAACAACTATTGATTTTTATTTGAAATTTTTTGAATACAAGTATGTTACCTACAATTTTTCAGGCTGTCTGCATGATTTAACAAAAGTTTCAAACTATATATAGTGGATTCAATTTAAATCAGGACAAGGCGACAGCGACCGCCGTGTACACAACATGGTACATAAGGGAGCTAGCAACGCTGTACTGGTTTAAATTGAATTCACTATACAATCTATTATTCCGCGCGCATAATTTGATAAACACCTGATAAATCATAAGGTTTATATCGTGCAGGTTCATTGCGTCCTTCTCCTGCATAACTCAACGTTAAGCCAATATTTTGACTTTTATCTATCCAGCCGATGAACATACCACTATGCTCAATATTTTTATAGGAATAATTGATGTGATAAAGCCAATCGCCTGCACGCAGTTGATCTGGCGAAGCGTATACCCCCCCTTTTTTGCTGCTAAAAACAACTTTTCGGTCGCCACGACCAACACCAGCGCGTGTCCATGCTTTGTCCAAATAATCCCAACATCCCCCTTTCACAATTTCTTTTCGGAAAGTCATTTCTCGGGCTTCGCGTAATACAGAACGAGTTAGACCTGAACTGTATTGTTCGGCGCGTGCTATAAGTTGGTCATAATTTTGTCCAGATGGCACGATGCTTTTATTGCTGCTGGCTGACTGTGATATCGTGTTTTTCGCAAATTGTACGGGACGTTTTTTTGTGGTTGTGGGTGTAGTTTGAGGTTGTGTATCCATTATTTGCGCAGTTTGTTGTGGCATAGGGTTTTCAGGCTGCCTATAAACAGGTTGAGTTTGCGCATAAGTTGGATAAGTAGTTTGCTGATGAGTAATCGGTGCATAATGAACAGGCTGCGTGTTTTGTGGCGCATATTGTGGCACTGGTGCATAAACGGGCACTGGCTCGTACACAGGCTGTCCGATTATTTGCGGTGCTGCGTATTGCGGATACTGTCCATATGCTTGTGGCACAGAGGGATAATGAACAGGTGGAGCATAGGTCTGCATAACTTGTGGTGCAACATATTGCGGATAATTTGGCACAGCATAACCAGTAGGCGATTGATTGGCATAATGGTTTTCAGGCTGCATATAAACAACTGACTGTGGCGCAACATATTGCGGTGAATAATACTGGACAGAATGATTGGGATACACACCAGCCTGCATATAAGTAGACTGTGGCGCGTATTGTGCTTGGGGCAAATAGGGAGAATAAGGGGCTGGTGCGCACGCGGATAACGTAGTGATACCTATCAAATAAGCCAGTTTTTTCATAAGTAAAATACAGCAAAAAAAACTGTAAGCGTATCAGCCATGAGAATAGGTTTCAAGTGCCTGAGTGAATATTTTATTGTAAATACTGTTTCACTGTCATTATAGTCGCAGAATTGAAAAAGTACTACGGCGTTGGCTCGCCTTGCCGTAATACTTGTACTGTCTGCAGCTTACCGCCCTGTATGACATTTTCAGTTCTGCGACTATAAAATACAGATGCTTAAACACTCACGCCCAAAATTATCACATCTGCCAGCTTACCATCTAATTCACATACTTCTGGTAATACTCCCCATTGTTCATAACCCAATTTGCGAAACAAGACGATGCTAGCAACATTGTGTGCAAAAATAACGGCTGCGATTTTGTGTATGCCCAAAGTAGGCGCACGCTGCATCATTTCGCGCAATATCCATTCACCCAAGCCTTTACCACGCCAATTCTCATGCACATAAATGCTGATTTCTGCTGTGCGTTGATAAGCAGCGCGTGGATAATAATCACTAAAACTGCCCCATGCCACAAGGCAGCCTGAAACTTTATCGTGTACCGCATAAAGTGGACGTTTTTCAGATTGATGCGCATCAAACCATGTTTCGCGCTGCGCCACCGAAACAGGATGTAAATCAGCAGTTACTTGCCGCGACGCTATCGTGCTGTTGTAAATAGCAACTATTTCGGCGAGTTCTTCTCGTCGCGCTACACTCATTGTCCACATTATGAAATCCCTTTCTTCATATGCGTTTCAGGTGATTCATGTTCTTCCCACCAATCCACATGACCACCATGCAAAATTGTTTGAATCATTTGCTGTGTTTCAGCATCAACTTCTTTAAACACTTGCATCAACGCATCATTTGCATAATTCGTGATATTGGGGTCATACACCTCTGCCAAACGGTCGGACAAATAACGGTCTCGGGCAGCATAAACCTTACTCAACTCTCGTGCTTGTTCAGGTTCAACGCCCAATTTTTCCAATCCAATCCGCCCTGCTCTAATCGCAGAATCGGCAATTTCACGAATAATGTAATTGGCACCCGCATGTTTTAATTCATAGGCATGTCCACGGTCATATGCACGCGCAATAATGGGAAGATGTGGATAATGGCGACGAATAAACTCCACAATATGCGTTGCGCCCGATTCTCTACCCAAGGCAATGATGACTAATTTAGCTTTCGCCAACCCTACTGAACCCAATAATTCAGGACGTGTCGCATCACCATAATAGGTTTTAATACCGAATTTGGTTAAACCTTCTACCATTTCAGCATGATTGTCCACAATAGTGAGATGAAAACCACAAGCCGTCAGCAAACTATTGATGTGTTGTCCAAAACGACCATGTCCCAACAAAATGACGGGATTTTCTTCATGAATTTCATCATGCGCCCGACTTTCTTCATTTTCTTCAGCAATGGCGCGTGGTGCGAATACTTTTTCATAAATAATAAACAATAATGGCGTCAGCACCATAGACAATGCTACAACTAAACTTAAACGGTCAAACAATGTTTCACTTAATACATTATTATTCTGCGCAATGGACAATAACACAAAACCAAACTCCCCCGCTTGTGCCAAACTTAATGCAAATAATTGGCGACTCAATGAAGGCAGCCTGAAAATATAACCTAATAAAAACAAAATGGTTGCTTTAATTAATAATAATGCCAATGTCATACCGATGATGGGGAAAAATGTGCTTTCCAGCAAACCAAAATTCATACCCGCACCAACCGTAATAAAAAACAATCCTAGAAATAATCCCTTAAATGGTTCAAGATGACTTTCCATTTCATGACGATAATGACTGTTTGCCAAGCCTACGCCTGCAATAAATGCACCCAACGCAGGCGACAAGCCCACTACCGACATCAATGTCGCAATGCCAACCACCAGCATCAAAGTAAACACAGTAAACATTTCGCGTACACGACTTTTGATAACCAAACGAATCATCATCGGCACAACATAACGTACAAACAAAACAATCGCCACAATAGCCGCAATACTCACTGCTGCCGTTACCCATTCGGATTGATGTGCCAACCAATTTGCTGCATCATGACCATGTGCATCATTATTATTTACGGCAGCCACACCACCCACAGCCAATAAAGGCATCAATGCCAACATAGGAATCGCCGCCACATCTTGAAAAAGCAGCACTGCAAACCCCGCTTGCCCTCCAGGTGTTTGCATCAACCCTTTTTCGCTATACGTTTGCAACACAATCGCTGTTGATGACAAGGACAAAATACAGCCAATCGCCACGCCTACTTGCCATGAATAGCCCAGCGACATAGTGATTGCCACAATCGCACCCAATGTCAGCAAAACTTGCAAACCACCCAAACCCAATAATTTATGCCGTAATTGCCATAACATTTGTGGTGCAAGCTCCAAACCTACCAAAAATAGCATCATCACAACGCCAAATTCGGCAATATGTTGAATAGATGTGGTTTCTTTACCAACAAAACCCAATACTGGACCAATCACAATCCCTGCAATCAAATACCCCAATACCGAACCTAACCCTAATTTTTGCGACAATAAAACCGAGACAACGGCAAAAGCGAGATAAATAAAAGTGTATAACAAAAGAAAAGTCATGCGTGTTTCCGTGTGTTGAAAATATAGCTAGCACAATTTATAGTAGATTCAATTTAAATCAGGACAAGGCGGCAGCGACTGCCGTGTACACATCATAGTACATAAGGAAGCTGGCAACGCTGTACTGGTTTAAATTGAATTCACTATAATCAATACAAGGCAGCGAAGCTGCAAGCAGTACACATGGCACAACAAGCCAAAGCTGCAACTATTTTAAAATAGGTTAGCTATAAAATTTTTAATTTGATAAGCAGTTACATTTAGAGGCTACTAACGATGCTGTAATAGCACTTATCCCCACTGAATTTTACAAAATCCCTTTCTGAAAAGATAGATTTTTATTGCGGATTAAGCTAAATATAATCGGTTAAAATATAGTGAAACCTTTGCAAAACCCTAGATTTGCGCGTAGTTCAAAGCGATAGCATCGCAGAATGCGCAGACATATCATGTAGATAGGCAAGCAGTCGAGAAGCGCATCGCGAAGAAATACGCCAAAGATAGGGATTTTGCAAAGGTTTCATACTATGTGTACACGGCGGTCGCTGTACTGGTTTAAATTGAATTCACTATAATAGACTATACAATTTACCCTAAACATAAATAGGCAGCCTGAAAACCGTTTTCAGGCTGCCTATGAACGATTATTTGCGTTGATAATGCACCAAATCAAATGCAATACCATTGGCGGCAATGTGTTTAACACGCGTGATTTCGCGCCAATGTTGTGCAGAAAATTTGGGGAAAAACGTGTCGCCTTGTGGCGAAAGTTGTACTTCGGTTAAACGCAAATCAGTCGCCAATGGTAAAGCTTGGGCGTAAATTTGTGCGCCGCCCATAATGATGATTTCTGCTACTTCGCCACACGCTTGAATGGCATTGGGCAAATCGGCAAATACTTCCGCACCTGTTGCAATATATTCAGGCTGCCTCGAAATCACGATATTACGGCGATTGGGCAATGGTTTACGCGGCAAACTGTCCCATGTTTTGCGTCCCATAATCACAGGCTTGTTTGTGGTGTATTGTTTGAAAAATGCAAAATCTTCGGGTATATGCCATGGAATGTCATTATTTGCACCAATAACGCGATTGTGTGCGAGTGCGGCAATTAAGGTAATTTGGGTCATATTTTACTCATCAATCAACAAAAGGCAGCCTGAAAATCATAGTCGTTCAAAATAGAAATAAGACAAGGCGACAGCGACTGCTGTGTACATCTAGTACATAAGGGAGCTGGCAACACGGTATTATTTTTATTTTGAACGACTATCATTGGGCGAATATGTGTTTATTTTATTCGCCCACGCCAATTAAATCGGTTTCCAACGCGCCAAATAAACAATCACTGCCACAATCAACATGGCAAGGGCATACGCACCCCACCATTTTGTGCTACGCGGTTGCGCCCGAAAACAAATCACGCCCATGACAATATACGCCACCACCAGCAAGAGTTTGATGCCGAGCCATTTATGTGCGCCAAAAGGTTGCCAAGGAATAATGTGCATCATCAACATGCCTGAAAACAACAACATAGAGTCATTAATATGCGGCAAAATTTTTAAAACTTTTGGTAATGTTTTTTCAGGCTGCCTTGTACGCAACCAAAAGCGTAAATTAAATAATACCAAAGTGCTGACAACAAATAACAAATGAAAATGTTTAACAGGTAAATACAATGCGCTCATGTTTATTCTTTCGTAGTGGTTATTGAGATGTTTTTTGCGCCGCAGGTTTCACGGACACACCGTTAATTACTGCGGATTTCAATGTTAAATTGTAACGTTTGCCACCATCGGAATAACTAATCACGGCTGGCATATTACCCAAATCGCTCGCAAAAGCATATTGAACGGTACTGTCTTCACGTTTCATCGTAAATTGATTAACGGTGGTTTTCACACCATTTATACTCATTTTTTTGCTGCCAGCCACGTTCAGGCTGCCTACACGATACAATTTTTTACCATTGGTTACTTGCAGACCAGCAGGCAATTTGCCATCACTAAATGCAATTTGCCACGACAAGGTAAACAAATCCATTACGGTTGCATTGGTGCGCTGCGTATGTTTATCGCCACTTTTGCCCAAGAACACTTGTCCAGCCGAAAATCTAGCAGCCGCATATTCTTTGCCATTGCGTACATCACGATAATAAGACGGTTTGAGCATACCATTGACAATCTTACCGCCACTTTCAAAACGGATTTTGTATGCTGGCACATTGATATTCGCCGATACAGTATAGTTATCGCCATTGCGTTTAAAAGTCATGGTCGCAGGAATGCCCAAATTGCTGCGATAATTCAAAGTTGCTGATTGAGGTATATCCGCTGCCTGAGCAGTTGTTGTTAATAATGCACATACCACACCCGCAATCAAAGTTTGTTTCATCATTTTTTTCAATTCCTTTCATTTGTTTATTTTTCAGGCAGCCTTTTTATAGTGGATTCACTAAATCAGGACAAGGCGACAGCGACCGCCGTGTACACATAGTACATAAGGGAGCTGGCAACGCTGTACTGGTTTAAATTGAATTCACTATAAATCACAACAACAAAATGCAGCCTGAAAATATCACTTGCAAGATTTATGCCAATAATTGCGCTGCCGAATCGGATAGATTTTGTTTGATGACACGTTTGCCCTCAATTTTCAGGCTGCCTGATACAAAATCCGCCACCGCTTGTGGGAATAATTGATGCTCCACTTTCAACACACGCGCTGCCACATCATCTGCGGTATCGCCGTCCAAAATTGGCACAACGCCTTGTGCAATAATCGCACCATTGTCCAATACTTCGGTAACAAAATGAATGGTGCAACCAGCAATGCGACAACCTTCATCAATCGCGCGTTGATGCGTGTTCAGACCCGTGAACGATGGCAACAATGAAGGGTGAATATTGATGCAGCGATTTTCATAATGCCGACAAAATACGGGCGTCAAAATACGCATAAAACCTGCTAATACCACCAAATCTGGCGCGTATTGGTCAATCAATTGCATCATGGCACGGTCAAAATCTTCGCGACTGGCAAATTCTTTGTGATTGAGCGCGGCGGTGGCAATACCACGTTCTGCTGCCCATGCCAAACCTGCGGCATTGGGATTGTTGGACAACACGGCAGCAATGTTGGCATTAGGAATATTGGCATTCACGATGGATTGCATATTGCTGCCACGTCCTGAAATCAGGATAACAATGTTTTTCATATTTTAGTTCTTTCATAGTAATGATTTTTCAGGCAGCCTGAAACCTACCCCAGCCGCATCATTTCAATCTGTTCCAAACTGCGCCCCAAAAAACGCTCGCCAATCGTTTGAAAACGCAGCGGAATATCCGATACATAAAAGCGATAATCAGGCGTTTGCTCACTGGTATTGAGCAAACTCGCAGCAGCCAATGCCTGTGCCGTTGCTTCGGCAGTTGTAATGGAACTGTCTACCAATTCCAAATGTGGTACTTCTTGTTTAATCAACGGTTTTAAATGCGGAAAATGCGTACAACCCAAAATCAAAGTATCCACATCATCTGCCAAAATTGGTTTCAAATATTCACGCACCGTCAAACGCGTAACCTCGTGGTCAAGCCAGCCCTCCTCAACCAACGAAACAAGCAAAGGCGTAGCTTGTGATAACACCCGCGTATCAGGATTATGGGCATGAACCGCACGCGCATAAGCATTGCTATTGACAGTCGTATTGGTTGCAATCACACCAATATGATTATTGCGCGTAACTTTCAACGCCTCTTGCGCCCCTGCCTCAATCACGCTCAACACAGGCATATTACCCACCATTTGTTGCACTCGTTTATACGCCACCGCTGCAATCGTATTACACGCAATGACCAAAGATTTGACTTGATGTTGCAACAAAAACTCCACAATTTGCATGGTAAATTCTTCAATCGTATTGCGTGATTTCACGCCATAAGGCACACGCGCCGTATCGCCAAAATACACAATATTTTCATTGGGCAAACGCTCCATCAAAGCACGCACCACGGTCAAACCGCCCACGCCTGAGTCAAACACACCAATCGGTTGTTTACTGTTCATAATCCCACTTTCAGGCTGCCTGACCAACAGCCACATAAAAAAATTGTATTTTATACCAATCTTTATTCACACGCGAATACACTGTTTGCAATAGAGTCAATATTCAAAATGCAGCCTGAAAACCCCAATCTCATATTCAAAAATCGTGCAAAAAACCTTTTAATGGCGTATCATTCGCCTTCATTATTCTTTCAGGCTGCCTATCTAAACAAATGCAGCCTGAAACCCATCTTCAATCCACAAAGAGAGCCGAGATGAAACCAGTTTTTCTTGACTTTGAACAACCCATCGCAGAATTAACCAATAAAATTGAAGAGTTACGTTTTGTACAAGGCGATTCTGCCGTAGATATTTCCGATGAAATCGCCCGTTTGCAAAAGAAAAATCGGGAACTGACCAAATCCATTTTTGCCAAACTCACGCCTGCACAAATCTCACAAGTTTCACGCCACCCACAACGCCCTTACACGTTGGATTATATTGAAGCCTTGTGTACCGATTTCCAAGAATTGCATGGCGACCGACATTATGCTGATGACCACGCCATTGTTGGTGGACTCGCTCGTTTTGACGGACAAAGTGTCATGGTCATTGGACATCAAAAAGGACGCGATACCAAAGAAAAAATTTTACGCAATTTTGGTATGCCGCGCCCCGAAGGTTATCGCAAAGCCCTGCGCTTGATGCATCTTGCCGAAAAATTCAAAATTCCCGTGCTGACATTTGTGGATACCCCAGGTGCCTACCCTGGTATTGGCGCAGAAGAACGCAATCAATCCGAAGCAATCGGCAAAAATCTGTATGAATTGACACGTTTACGCGTGCCTGTAATTTGCACGATTATCGGCGAAGGCGGTTCAGGTGGCGCATTAGCCATTGCCGTTGGCGATTATGTGAACATGTTGCAATATTCCACTTACTCGGTCATTTCGCCTGAAGGTTGCGCCTCTATTTTGTGGAAAACCGCAGAAAAGGCACCCGAAGCGGCTGCTGCACTAGGCATCACTGCTGACCGTTTGCAAAAATTAAGCTTAATTGACCGCATAATTGACGAACCATTGGGCGGCGCACATCGCGATTATCCCGATATAATGAAACGTGTCAAAATAGTGATTGAACAACAATTACGCGAGGCACAAAATCTACCGCTAGACGATTTGCTGACACGTCGTTTTGACCGCATTATGGCTTATGGTCAATTTATTGAAAAAGATAAATAAAAAACTATTTTTCAGGCTGCCTTATATATTAAGGCAGCCTGAAAACATATTTCACTTGACTTACGTTTAATACTCTGTAAAATCCACGTTTCTTTTTTGAAGCCATCGTCTTCGACCTAGTTCATCAATCATGATGAAACTGTTTGAAAAACAATGCCGTATCAAACGGCATTTTTCTATTTTTGCAGGTTGTCGCCGATGTAACCACAGCTATCATTAAAGCTGCGACAACCTTGCTGTTAAATTTTTCTTACGCAATTTCATTTTTTACAGGAAAAACTTTCAGGCTGCCTATCAGCCATTTCCTATTTTGCGACTAATCATTTTCCAAGCTCCCATGCTTCTACGGCTGCCTGAAAGTCCATTTGGACAATGACAGGCAGAATGTTGTTGTTTTCCATAGGAAAAATTATGACGATTCAATTCGCCGACTTAAATTTAGATAAAAATATTCTTTCTGCATTAAAATCAGCAGGTTATAACAGCCCCACACCGATTCAAATGCAAGCCGTGCCAGCAGCTCTGCAAGGACGCGACATCATGGCTTCCGCGCAAACAGGTTCGGGTAAAACCGCCGCATTTTTGTTACCCAGCTTGCAAAAATTAACCAAACGCAGTGAAAAATCAGGCAAAGGTCCGCGCGTTTTGGTTTTGACACCGACACGTGAATTGGCTGCCCAAGTGGAAAAAAACGCACAAACTTACGCGCAAAACATGAAATGGTTGCGTACCGTAACTTTGGTGGGTGGTACATCTTTTGGTCAGCAAATCAAAGCATTGAGTCGTCCGATTGATGTGATTGTGGCAACCCCTGGACGCTTGATGGACCACATGCGCAGTGGTCGCATTGATTTTGACCGCTTGGAAATTTTGATTTTGGACGAAGCCGACCGTATGTTGGATATGGGTTTCATTGACGATATTGAAACCATCGTGGCAGCCACCCCAGAAGACCGCCAAACCTTGCTATTTTCCGCAACTTGGGACGGCGCAGTGGGCAAATTGGCACGCAAATTGACCCAAAATCCCGAAATTATTGAGATTGAACGCGAAGAAAAACAAGGCAAAATTGAAGAGCAATTGTTTTATTGTGATGACAAAAATCACAAAAATCGCTTGCTTGACCACATTTTGCGCGATGCGAACATTGACCAATGTGTGATTTTTACCTCCACCAAAGCGATGACAGAAGTGTTGGCGGACGAGTTGTACGAAAAAGGCTTTAATGCCAACTGTTTGCATGGCGATATGCCACAAGGTTGGCGCAATCGCACGCTGATGGATTTGCGCAAAGGGCGTTGCAAAATTTTGGTGGCGACCGATGTGGCAGCGCGTGGCATTGACATTCCCACAATCACCCACGTCATCAACTACGATTTGCCCAAACAAGCGGAAGATTATGTACACCGCATTGGGCGCACGGGTCGCGCTGGGCGCACGGGTTTGGCAATGAGCTTTGCTGAAGTAAACGAATACATGGCGGTACATAAAATTGAGCGTTACATTGAACGCAAGCTGCCTGAAACCGTGATTGAAGGCTTGGAACCCACGCGCAAACGCAACAAAAACGCAGAACGCAAACCACGCGGCAAAGGCGGTTTCGGTGGCGGTAAACGCGAAGGCGAGCGTTGGGGAGGTCGCCGTGATGGTGGCGACAAAAAACCGTATGGCGAGAAAAAATCCTTTGGCGGTAAACGCGCTGGCGGTTTCAAAAAAGACGGTGCCAAACGCGATGCTGGTTTTAAGAAAAGCAGTTTTCGCGGCAAACCCAAAACGAGTGGCACTAAATCGCGTGTTTGATTAATTTGAAATAAAAAATATTTTAAGACAGCCTGACAAACTTTGTAAAACCTGTTCAGGCTACCTAAAATTTCTATTTATATCCAAAAAAAATTTAAATATAGTGAATTCAATTTAAACCAGCACCGCGTTGCCAGCTCCCTTATGTACTCGGTGTACACGGCGGTCACTGTCGCCTTGTCCTGATTTAAATTGAATCCACTATAAAAACAAATTTCTTAAATATAAAAAATATCGAATTTAAGAATCCAACCTACTGTTTTAGATTTCGCAAAGGTTTCAGCCCGAGTATTTTTCACGAAGCATATATCTTCATGATATTTATACATATTCAAATATTATCTACTTTTTTTCCAAATTCATTTTATTCACTTCTCTTTTCAATTTATTTGCATCGCTTTACAATATCGCATCAAATTGCTTACTAAAATCTCAGTGAATCCTAGTTTGTTGCATCGCTCAAAGTCACAATAACAAAAAAGTTATTTAAATATCATAAATGTATATGATGCTTTGTGTTAAACATAATGTAAAAATGCCTCAAAAATTAGGGTTTACAAAGAAATTGTAAAACTGCAATTTTGATGTAACTTCAATATTCTTTAACTATTAGGAGAAAAATATGAACTTATTACAAAAAACATCCATTGCATTGATTTTATCTGCAATTTCACTATCTGCTGCAGCACATGGACCAAAAGTAAACTATACTCATCAAGGTGTGACTGCGATTGATATGAAAAACACGAACAAAGTGCGTTGGGTAACAGTAGAACAAATCCGAGACAGCCTGAAAAATACCCCACCCATTACAGTCAGCTTTGACGTAGATGATACCGTGTTAGTGTCATCACAATGCTTCTATTATGGTCGCAATACCTTTTCTCCAAATAGCTATGAATACCTGAAAAATCAAGCATTTTGGAATTATGTGGCTGATGGTTGCGATCGCAGCTCTATCCCTAAAGAATCCGCTGCTGCTTTGATTAAAATGCACCAAGAACGTGGCGACCAAGTCGTATTTATCACTGGTCGTACTGGTCATATCAACAACGATCCAACTCGTTTAGATGTATTGGGTACCATTCTGGAACGCACATTTGATGTAAAAAATATGCGACCTGTAAATTACACCCAAGATACTCCTGTTGCACCTTATTTGTATGACAAAACATATTACATTGTGAAAAATAAATCACAAATTCACTATGGCGATAGCAATGATGACGTTTTAGCGGCACGAGAAGCTGGTATCCGTGCTATCCGTGTGATTCGTACACCAGTTAGTACCAATCGCCCCTTACCCATCAACGGTGGCTATGGTGAAGAAGTTTTGATAGATTCATCTTATTAATTTTAAGGCAGCCTGAAAACTATTTTTCAGGCTGCCTATTTCATTTTATAGTGAATTCACTAAACCAGTACAGCGTTGCCAGCTCCCTTATGTACTATGTGTACACGGCGGTCGCTGTCGCCTTGTCCTGATTTAAATTGAATCCACTATATTTTAACGCGAACTCGGGATAAGAAATTTCATAAAAATTAAAGGGCAAACGTGATAATCTATTGTTTGCACACAACCAAGTATCACGAAAGCCCTTTAACATGGATTATCTTACCGCACTTTTCTGCCAAATTGATGATTTTTGCAAAGAATTTGAACCCAAATTCAATAGCAAATTGATTAAAAACAATAAAATTCGTAATAGACCAAGTTGTATCAGTACCGCAGAAATCATGACCGTACTGATTGCTTTTCATCAATATCGCATGCGTGATTTCAAAACCTATTACCAATGGCAAGTCCAATCCATTTGGCAGCGAGACTGCCCCAATATGCCCAGCTACAACCGCTTTTTGGAACTGGCTACACGAGCCTTACCTGCTATGTTGGTATTTTTAACCACCCAAATGGGCAAATGCACAGGTATAGGTGTGGTGGATTCAACCACTTTGTCGGTTTGCCACAATCGCCGTATTCACTCGCATAAAGTGTTTAAAAACATCGCGCAAAGGGGCAAAAGCAGTACAGGCTGGTTTTACGGTTTCAAATTGCATGCGGTATTTAACCACTTGGGTGAGCTGGTCAATTTTTGCTTAACCGCAGGCAATGTGGATGACCGTCAAGGTTTAAAACAAATGGCAAAGCACCTATTCGGCATTTTGGTGGCGGATAGGGGCTATATTGGAAAAGATTTAAGTGATTGGCTTAAAGAGAAATATGGCATTACTTTACTAACGGGTATCAAAAAAGGCATGAAACCCAAACAATACACAAGTGAGCAGAAAAAGCTGCTTAAAAAACGTGGTGTTATAGAAACCATTTTTGGGCAACTGAAAAATTTGTGTCAAATTGAACATACTTGGCATCGTTTGGAGCGTGGTTTTATCTTGAATTTGATTTCAGGTTTGACTGCCTATTGCCTGTTTCCTTATAAGCCAATGATGTTTGGGAAAAAGTCTTTGTTACCAATGAAGTAAGAAAGGCTTATCCCGAGTTCGCGTTATTTTAAATTTTCACAATTTCCAATTCACATGAACCAACATGTTGCCAAAGCGCTTGACTCATCGCAACGTGTCCGCCATGTTCTGTACAGACAAGAACCGCACGTTTTACTTCATCTGTTGTACGACCACTCATACGCAATAAATTAATGGCAACTTGCAATGGTGGCAAACTCGGATTATATGCGGCATTTTCAGCATATCGCCCTGTAAACACCTCATCTCCTGTATCCAAAGCAACGCCAGCATAAGCTTTGCTATATGGCGCATAACAACTTTGGGCAGCCTGAAAAGCGGCTTGGATTAATGTATCTGCATCATTTAAAGCAGGAAGTGAATGATGTACATCATCTAATAAACGTTCCGTCATACCCAAATCTTTGGGAGAAAAACTATCGGGTAAAAAATCAGAGAGCAAATTATCACGACTGTGTGGTAAATGAATCCGCAGTGACTCAGCGCCTCGTAATTCATTCAAAAATTGGCGGCAATGCCCGCATGGCGTGTAATTTACCACAATATCGGTAATTTGTTTCGCCCCTCGTTGCCACGCGTGTGAAATTGCACTTTGTTCAGCATGAACAGTTTGCCCCATGCTAGCTTCTGAACATTCCTGATTCGCACCAAAATAAAAATGACCATCAACGTCAATCGCAATCGCACCCACATGAAATTGTGATACAGGAACAACGGCTAAGTGTGCTGCTTCTGGCAATAAAGATAACGCAAATGCAATTTTGTCGCCATTAAAAGTATCGATTTGCTGATTTATGTCATAATTTGTCAAAAAACTGCGTAACATAAGCATTCCTTATGTAGTTAAATGAAGTAAAATTTAGTATGATTATACACTCAATCCGATTCTAAATCCCGTATTCATCAAATTTATGATGATACTAACCGTATGGAGAATTTTCAATCATGGGTATACTCAATAGTTTGCTCGGCATGGTTGCATTGATTACCATTGCCATTGCATTATCTAAACATCGTAAAGCAATTAATAAACGCACCGTTGGTGTGGCATTTGCCATTCAATTTTTACTGGGGGCATTGGTTTTATACGTTCCAATTGGACGTTCCATTTTGGAGACCATGTCCAACGGCGTTTCCAAGGTATTAAGTTACGGTAATCAAGGCGTATCGTTTGTATTTGGCGGCTTGGTGGACAGTAAAATGTTTGAATTATTTGGTGGTAACGGTTTTATTTTTGCCTTCCGCGTACTGCCAATGATTATCTTCTTTTCCGCATTGATTTCTGTGTTGTATTACTTGGGTATTATGGCATGGGTAGTTAAAGCCCTAGGTGGCGTATTGCAAAAAGCACTAGGCACATCGCGTGCCGAAAGTTTGTCAGCAGCGGCAAATGTCTTTGTTGGACAAACCGAAGCTCCTTTGGTTGTTAAACCTTTTATCCATAAAATGACACAATCAGAATTATTCGCCATTATGACAGGTGGTTTGGCATCTATTGCTGGTTCTGTATTAGGCGGTTATGCGGCAATGGGTGTGCCCTTACCTTATTTGTTAGCCGCATCATTTATGGCGGCACCAGGGGGATTATTGTTTGCTAAATTAATGCATCCCGAAACAGAAACTCCTCAAGAAATCAGCAACGATAGCATCAGCTTCGTTGGCGAGGGAGAAACACCACCTTCCAATGTCATTGATGCCGCAGCAGCTGGTGCATCCATTGGTATGCAAATCGCCCTCAATGTTGGCGCAATGTTGATTGCTTTCGTCGGTATCATCGCCTTGTTTAATGGCATGATTGGCGGTATTGGTGGCTGGTTGAATATGCCTGATTTATCATTAGAAAAAATCTTGGGTTGGTTATTCTCTCCATTAGCATGGTTAATTGGTGCACCTTGGGCTGATGCACAAGTCGCTGGTTCATTTATTGGACAAAAATTAGTGGTAAACGAATTTGTTGCCTATTCTGAATTCACCAATTACATCACAAACACCAGCTTGCCCGCATTAAATGCCAAAACTCAAGCCATTATTTCATTTGCCTTGTGTGGCTTTGCTAACTTGGGTTCAATTGCCATTTTGGTAGGTGGCTTATCTATCATGGCACCCAACCGCCGTGGCGACATTGCCAAAATGGGTGTACGCGCACTGATTGCAGGTACATTATCTAACTTGATGAGTGCCACCATTGCAGGTTTATTTATCGGTTTGACTATGTGATAAAGTTTCAGGCTGCCTATAAACCCAATAATGCAGCCTGAAAACCTATTTTCAAACAATAGTCGGCTCAAATAAAAATAATACTGCGTTGCCAGCTCCCTTATGTATTAGATGTACACAGCGGTCGCTGTCGCCTTGTCTTATTTCTATTTTAACCAGCTATACAAAGGATTTAATCATGCTGATTCAAGAAATCATACGCAAAAAACGCGACAATCAAACTTTAACACGCGAAGAAATTCAATTTTATAGCCAAGGTGTAACCGACGGCAGCATCAGCGAAGGACAAATTGCCGCCATGTGCATGGCAATCTATTTCAATAAACTCAACTTAGATGAACGCACCGAACTTACACTTGCCATGCGCGATAGTGGTGACAACCTGAATTGGGACAAATATCATCTCAATGCCCCAATCTTGGATAAACACTCCACAGGCGGCGTAGGCGATGTTGTATCACTCATGCTGGCACCCATGCTTGCCGCATGTGGCGGATTTGTTCCCATGATTGCAGGACGTGGCTTGGGACACACTGGTGGCACATTGGACAAATTGGAAAGCATCAAAGGCTTTGATATTTTTCCCTCTCCGCAAAAAATGCAAGAACTGGTCAAACAAATTGGCTGTGTCATTGTCGGACAAACAGGTAATCTCGCTCCAGCCGACCGCAAAATCTACGCAACTCGCGATGTAACCGCTACCGTAGAAAGCATTGATTTAATTACGGCATCTATTTTGTCTAAAAAATTAGCAGAAGGCTTAACTAGCCTTGTTATGGATGTAAAAGTAGGTAGTGGCGCATTCATGCCTACTTACGAACTTTCCAAACAACTGGCACAAAGTATCGCTGCCGTTGCCACCCACGCAGGCTGCCAAACCACCGCTCTGCTTACCGATATGAACGAAGTGCTTGCCAGCAGCGCGGGCAATGCCGTTGAAGTGCGCGAAGCTGTACGCTATTTGCGAAATGAAGGTACACGCAATCCACGCTTGCATGAAATCACACTAGCATTGGGTGCAGAAGCCTTGGTAAACGGAAAACTTGCCGCCACTCGCGAAGAAGCACGTCAAAAATTGCAAAATGTATTAGACAACGGCAAAGCCTATGAAATTTTTGAGAAAATGGTTATCGCGCAAGGCGGGCACACCCAATTTGACCAACTACCTACTGCCACCGTAATTAAACCCGTATTCGCACAAAATGAAGGTTACATTCAAGCAATGAATACACGCGATATTGGTATTGCCGTTATCAATTTAGGCGGTGGACGACGCATTGCCAGCGATGAAATTGACCACAGCGTTGGCTTTGACGAAATTTTACCTATTGGTAGCAAAGTTCATCCTGATACACCATTGGCAATGATTCACGCTAAAAATGAAGACGCATGGCAAGCCGCTGCACAAGCCTATCGTGCGGCACTTACCATTGGCGAAACGCAGCCTGAAAACCGTCCAATCGTGTATGAAACATTAACTGCATAATGTTTTCAGGCTGAAACCTTTGTAAAACCCCAGATTTGAGCGCCGTTCAAAGCGATAGTATCGCAAAACGCGCAGACATATCATGTAGATAGGCAAGCGTTTGAGAAACGCATCGCGCAGAAATGTGCCAAAGATGGGATTTTGCAAAGGTTTCAGGCTGCCTATAAATAATAGGCAGCCTGAAAACCCAATGATTAAAAAATTATGTGTCATCCCGACACACCATTTCAACTGTTAGAACCTGTATTCATAAGATTAATTGCTTGATTTTATTGCCAATTTTTGCGGATACAAGGTGACTTTTCATACCAATATTGAACATATTGGCATGAAAAGTTAACGCAGTAGGCGCATAAAGTGGCGATAAAAGCAAGTTATTAAGATTGTGAATACAGGTTCTTATTTCAATAAGGAAAAAATTATGGCAACACCCCATATTTCTGCTGAAACAGGTGCATTTGCTCAAACCGTTTTGATGCCAGGTGACCCATTACGCGCCAAATATATTGCTGAAACTTTTTTAGAAAATGCAGAACAAGTAACCGCTGTGCGTAATATGTACGGCTACACAGGTACTTATAAAGGCAAACACTTATCCATCATGGCTCATGGTATGGGCATTCCCTCTTGCTCCATTTACGCCAAAGAATTGATTACCGAATATGGCGTGAAAAACATTATTCGCGTGGGTTCATGCGGTGCTGTTTTGGATGATGTGCATGTACGCGATGTTGTTATTGGCATGGGGGCGAGTACCGACAGCAACGTCAATCGTATGCGTTTCCGTAACCACGATTTTGCCGCACTTGCCGATTTTGGCATTGTACAAGCCTTGGTTCAGGCTGCTGCTAACAATCAAATTTCTGTTAAAGTAGGCAATCTGTTTTCATCTGATTTATTCTATCATCCTGATACTCAAATGACGGAAACTTTACGCAAATATGGTATTTTGGGCGTAGAAATGGAGGCAGCAGGCATTTATGGCGTAGCAGCTGAATTTGGTGCAAAAGCGGCAACCATTTGTACCGTATCCGACCATATTGTGCGCGAAGAATATACATCTGCCGAAGAACGTCAATTAACGTTTAACGATATGATTAAAATTGCATTAGATGCAGCCATTACTTTGTAACATATTATTTTAAACAAATAGATACAAAAAGGCAGCCTGAAACTTTTACACAAGCTATTCAGGCTGCCTGAAAATTCATCTGCGTTTTGCTTTGGGCGATGTTTTCTTTTTGCTGGGTGCGGCTTGAATGTCCGCCACTTTGATTTCAAAAATCAACATGGAATTGGGTTGAATGGCTGCGCTCGGCATTTCGCCATACGCCAAATTGGTGGGAACAAACAAGGTGTATTCACCCCCTTTTTGCATCAGTTGCAAGCCTTCAACCAAGCCTGCAATCAGACTATGTCGGGACAATTCAACGGTAACGGGCTGTTCATGGGTTTGGTTAACCACTGTGCCGTCCAACAATTTGCCTGTGTAAAACACGCTCACGGTATCGCCCAATTTCACGCGTGCGCCCGAACCTGCTTTATCCACACGATATTGCAAACCCGATGCGGTGGTGTGAATGCCCGCTTGCGTTTTGTTTTGCGCCAAAAATTGCTCGCCTTGGGTCAAATTTTCTTGCGCAATTTGAGTGTGGTACGCCATCACTTTTTCTACAATGGCATTGTGCAATTCACTTTTCTGCTGTTCGTTTACGCGAGCAGCTTTATTGTCCAACGCATCTTGCAATCCGTTGAAAACTTCCTGCTTATCTAATGACATAAATGTATTAAGCTGTGGGTAAAACGTTGTCGCCGCTTCATAGCCCATTAAATAGCTCCAATCTTTTTGCTGCTGTGCCGATAATTTCACATCATCATCGGCAAACGCCAAACCGCTTGCCGCCACCAAAATCATCGCCAAAAATGTTTTTTTCATCTTAAAATACCTTTCAGGCTGCCTGAAACGCTGTTCAGCACAGCCAAAATCAAAAATCACAAACGCACTTCAATCCCAGCCGCTTGCATGGCTAATTTTGCTTCGCGTATGCTCACTTCGCCAAAATGGAAAATGCTGGCTGCCAACACCGCGTCCGCTTTGCCTTGCAACACGCCTTCCACCAAATGTTGCACATTGCCCACGCCACCCGATGCAATCACGGGAATGTCCACCGCTTCCGAAATCGCGCGTGTGAGCGGCAAATTGAAACCGATTTTCGTGCCGTCTCTGTCCATGGAAGTTAAAAGGATTTCGCCTGCGCCACGCGCTTGCATTTCACGCGCCCATTCTACTGCGTCCAAACCTGTGTCTTTTCTGCCGCCGTGCGTGAACACGTCCCAGCGCGAATTTTCGGTATTGACGGCTTTCGCATCAATCGCCACCACAATCGCTTGTGAACCGAAAAACGCGCTCGCTTCGCTGACCAAATCGGGGTTGGTAACGGCAGCAGTGTTGATGCTGACTTTGTCCGCGCCCGCATTGAGCAAACGGCGAATGTCCGCCACGCTGCGCACGCCACCGCCCACCGTGAGCGGAATAAACACTTGGCTCGCCACTTCTTCTATGACGTGCAAAATGGTGTCGCGGTTGTCGCTGCTGGCTGTGATGTCCAAGAATGTGATTTCGTCTGCGCCTTCATCGTTGTAGCGTTTGGCGACATCTACGGGGTTGCCTGCATCGCGCAAACCCAAAAAATTCACGCCTTTGACCACGCGACCTTTTTCTACGTCTAAACAGGGGATAATGCGTTTGGCTAACATGATTTATCCTTTCTCAAATATATATTTTTGTTTTTATAAAATATAGCTTTCAGGCTGCCTAATATTCAAAGGCAGCCTGAAAATATATTTCATGAACGATGGATTAATGAAAAAACGGTTCTGGATTGACGGATTTCCCATTTATACGAACTTCAAAATGTAGCGCGTTTTGCCCATCTGCACGCCCCGAATTGCCAACGGTCGCAATCGTTTGACCAGCAACAACACGCGAACCATTGGGCACAAGCAAACTATCATTATTGCCATATGCGGTCAGCAATGTGTTACTGTGGCGTACCAGCAATAATTTGCCATAACCTTGCACACCTTCTCCTGCATAAATCACCACGCCATCTGCTGCCGCTTTCACAGGCATACCACGTTGCGCCACAATATCAATACCAAAATTATTGTTACCATAAGTTCGAATCACAAATCCATTCACAGGCATTTGCAATTTTTGTACTTGCGCTGTTGTTTGTTGTGTTTTCGGTTGTCCTTGCTGCACTTGTGCCGCCCGAGTTACCGCGCTGCGTTTACGCGCACTAGCTGACACTTGCAAAATTTGTCCACTAAAAATTTTACTGTCCGACAGTTTATTCCATTGCTGCAAATCCGAAACAGGTACACCAAAACGCTGGCTAATACGGTACAAAGTATCGCCCGATTGCACACAATAATAACCACGCGCAGGCTTTTGACAAGTCATGGTTTTAGTTTGATTAGCACACGCTGACAGCAATAATGTCGCGGTCAACATAGAAAATAAAGTTAAACGTTTCATAAAATCAATCAAAAAAATAATAAAATGTGTTTTCAGGCTGCCTTTTATACCTAGGGCAGCCTGAAAAAATAATTTGTTTCATTATAACCACCTTTACCGCATTTTACACCCCAAAATAAGCATAATCACTTGTAATCTGCCCTACCCTACCTTATCTTTACACATACCATTTTTTCCACACTCAAAGGACAATGCACCATGCAATATTTGGGCTTTATGCTACTTATTTTCATCGCCCTAGAAATTTTTTCTATCGCCATCGTTGCCAAAGCCATTGGCGGATTAGCTGTATTTGCACTCATCATTTTATGTTTTATGGCAGGTTCATTTTTGATGAAACGCAGCGCAGGTTTATCACAATTATTGATGGCAGGTGGTTTATTTAAATCGGGAGGACGCATTTCGTTGTACCAAATGCTGTACCCTATTCGCATTCCATTTGCTGCATTTTTGCTCATGTTTCCAGGTTTTTTCTCGGATTTGATTGCATTGATTGTGCTGCTGCCATTTGGTGGTCATTCTGCTACACACACAACAACACAGCAACAATCGGGACATTTCGGTGGCTTTACCTATCATACTTATCAGCAAAATACACGCCAAGATGCGTATGATGACGATGTGATTGAAGGTGATTTTGTGGTGCGTAACGACAAAAAACAGCCTGAAAAATCGCGTCGCCATTCTGATTTCATTGAACATCAAAAAGATTAAAAATCTGAATCTTTGCAAAACTCATTCAGGCTGAAACCTTTGCAAAACCCCAGATTTGAGCGCAGTTCAAAGCGATAGTATCGCAAAACGCGCAGACATATCATATAGATAGGCAAGCGTTTGAGAAACGCATCGCGCAGAAATGTGCCAAAGATGGGAATTTTGCAAAGGTTTCAGGCTGCCTGAAAACAAAAAAACACCAAGCAAAACTTGGTGTTTTTGTCATCATTTAACTGTTTAAAAATTGCCAAATAGCAGGAATCGCCAAAATACCCAATACCCCCAAAATGATTTTTTCAGGCAGCGTAAACATCCATTTACCATGAAATTGTTTTTGCGAGTACAAATACAAAATCGCCCCCACCAAATACAACAATACCGAAAACAGCAAATAAGTCACACCCGCCGCATACACAATCCAACTGGCATACAAAGTTGCCATCGCGCCAATGATTTTGTATTTCACACCCAATTGTTTTTGAAACGCATATTTCAACAAAAATGCCCCCACTAACAAATATGGCACCAAAATCATGGATGTGGAAATCAACACCAAAGCTTCATAACTGTTGCCCGTCTGCCAAACCAAAAACAAACACAATTGTACCGTCAGCGTGGTAAACAACAATGCTTGATGTGGCACTTCATTGCGATTCAATTGCAAAAAGGCTTTGGGAAACGCACCGCTTTTCGCGCCCAAATGAGGAATTTCAGTGGCATACAATGTCCAGCTTAAATACGATGCCAACACCGATACCATCAAACACAAACTAATCAGAACCTTGCCCCAATCACCCACCATATGCTGCAACACCCCCGCCATAGACGGATTGGCCATTTCCGCAATTTGCGCACGTGGCAAAATGCCTTGCGACAACACGGTAATCAACACATACAACACCAAAGTGATGCTCACCCCCAACACCGTTGCACGACCCACATCCAAACGGGTCTTGGCATGCTTGGACAACACCGCCGCCCCTTCAATACCCGTGAATACCCACAAGGTAATCAACATGGTGTTTTTCACTTGGCTCATGATGCTGGTATCTGGATTTTCGGTTGTTGCCAATGTCGCGCCAGTCCAATCGTTCATGAACACATCGGCTTTGAAAAAATACACCGCCACCCCAATAAACAGCAACAAGGGCAAGACTTTAACCACAGTGGCAATCAAATTAACCGATGATGCTTCTTTGATGCCTTTTGCCACCAGCGCGTAAATCAACCAAGCCACTACCGATGCACCCACAAAAGACGCAAACGTATTGCCTTGACCAAAAATCACGCGTTCAGGCGTATCCACAAAACCGCCAATCCCCTCAAACATCACCACCAAATAACCCACAATACCAATCGTGGTACACAGCCAATATCCCCACGCCGAGAAAAATCCCATCAAATCGCCAAAACCTTCACGTGCATAAGTGTAAATACCGCCATCTAAATCGGGACGAATTTGCGCCAAATAATGAAACGATAAACCCAAAAAAATAATTCCCACACCCGTAATCAGCCAGCCAATCAGCAAAGCCTGCGAACCTGCTACCGCCGACATGTTTTGTGGCAAACTGAAAATACCCGAGCCAATCATCGAGCTGATGACCAAAGCCGTTAAAGCCGTTAATCCAATTTGAGATTTTGAAGACATAAAAAATCCGTGTTTTCTTGTTATGAAAACACGGATTATATAAGAAATATCCTTTCAGGCTGCCTGAAAAGATTTGATTAATGATACAAAAACATTTCATTTTAAGACAAAACTAATGACAATTCGTTTCGTAACTATTTTTTAGTTGCGCAAATCTACTGCATTTCCAGTTAAAATCCCATGTCGCCACCATAAACCAAATAATGCCCCAACCACTGCACCACCAACGTGTGCCATATGTGCGATACCTGTACCAAACAAAGAAATGCCACTAAATTGAGCAAATATCTCATAAACAACAATCACAGCAACAAAATATTTAGCAGGAATACTGATAGGAATCAATAATAATGCAAGTGGCACTCGTGGAAAACAAACAGCAAATGCACCCAATAATCCATAAACAGCCCCTGACGCACCCAATAACATGACTTGCTCGCTCCCAAATGGTAAATAAACCATAGCAGCAATTAATCCTGAAACAAAGTACAACAGCAGAAACTTGCGTTCCGTCCAAATATGCAGCAAAGGAACGGAAAACATACCTAATGCCCACATATTAAACATAATATGTGGCACACTATCATGCAAAAACATGTGCGTCAGCCATTGATAAATGTGATACATAGGTGTTTCAGGCTGCCTCAATGAGCCTTGTATGCGATAATCCCATCCTGCTGTTTGCAAAATAAAAATCAGTACGTTTATGGCAATGAGAATTTTGTGAGAATAAGGCTTTGTTAATACAGTCATTTGCTCAAATATAGTTGTTTTATGGTTGTTTGAAATAAAAAATAATACAACTTTGCCTGAATAATCAGCCAAAGTGAATTGAAATGCCTACTCTTGCGTGCAAAGCTGCCCAATTTTCCGCAGCATCTGAACCTACGAAAAAACTGGGCAGCTCTACGCTTTCAAGCGGTAAAATCCAGAACAGATTTTAGAATATTTTAAAATAAAATCATTTTTTTACAATGCGCCATCATTTTGCAATAATGAAAACAGTGGTACACCATTTTCACGAATTTTCTTCGCACCGTCCAAATCGGTAAATTCCAAAATAGCACATGCTTCTGCTACTTCGCCCCCTAAACGGCGTATCAATTCCACACCAGCTAACATGGTTCCGCCTGTTGCCACTAAATCATCGACCAACAATACTCTATCGCCAGTATGAATCGCATCTTGATGAATTTCCACTGTTGCTTCGCCATATTCCAATGAGTACGTTTGTGACAAAGTATCAAACGGCAATTTTCCTTTTTTGCGAATCGGCACAAATCCAACATTTAATTGATACGCCAACGCTGCGCCAATGATAAAACCACGCGCTTCCAAACCTGCAACCACATCAATTTTTTGTCCCATGTAGCGATAAGTAAACAAATCCACCAGCAAACGGAAATATTCAGGGCTTTGCAAGACTGTTGTAATATCATGAAACAAAATACCCTCTTTGGGGAAATTGGGAATTTTGCGGATTTTATCGGCAAGGGCATCAACGCCCATCACATCAGGGTGAAACAGCATAATCGTCTCGTTTATTTGAAAAAAGAAAACGACATTTTAGCCCCAATCACAGAAAAACGCTATAATCGCCACTTTCAGGCTGCATTAACTGTATAGGCAGCCTGAAAACCAACAAAAAAAATAATAAATAACAAGGAAGATACCATGTGCCAACTGCTCGGCATGAATTGCAATTTGCCCACAGATATTTCTTTTTCGTTTTCAGGGTTTTCCAAACGCGGCGGCTTGACCGACCATCACACCGATGGTTTCGGCATTGGCTTTTTTGAAGGACGTGGCTTGCGTTTATTTTTGGATGATAAACCTTGCGCCCAATCCCCTGTTTCCGACTTGATACGCAATTATCACATCAAATCTGAAAATGTCATCGCACACATTCGCAAAGCCACACAGGGGCGTACAATACTAGAAAACACCCACCCATTTCAACGCGAATTATGGGGCGGCTATTGGATGTTTGCACACAACGGTAACTTAAATGCCAATTTTCAACCACCCAGCATTTTCTACCAAGCCGTTGGCGACACAGATTCCGAACGTGCCTTTTGCTATTTGCTAGACAGATTGCGCCAACAATTTCCCCACAAACCTAGCCACGATATTTTATTTGACGCTATTGCTCAACTATGTGCAGAAATTCGCCAATTTGGCATGTTTAACATGATTTTATCCGATGGAGAAGTGATGTTTGCCCATGCCAGCACATTATTACACTACATCGTGCGCCAAGCCCCATTTGGCTGGGCGCATTTGCTGGACGAAGACATTTCCATTGATTTTGCCAAGGTAACCACGCCAGAAGACCGTGTTGCCGTTATTACTACCCTACCCTTAACCGATAACGAAACATGGCAGCAATTTGCTTGCGATGAAATCATCATGTTTCAACACGGCAAAATCATTCGTCGCCAATATCCCGAAAATCCTGTTTATCTCACACATGAACAAGGTTTAGAAATTGCGCGAAAAGCAGGTGTTAGCTATTAGCATGTATATTTATCCATATTTTCAGGCTGCCTTATCCATTATCTTAAAAATTTAAACCAGTACAGCGTTGCCAACTCCCTTATGTACTATGTGTACACGGCGGTCGCTGTCTCCTTGTCCTGATTTAAATTGAATCCACTATACAATGCAGCCTGAAAAATATTTTTTATTTAATCAAACAATTAATACAAAATCATGAACCAAGAAATCAAACATTCCGAAATCAACGTACCCGAAGAACACCGCCGAAGTATCAAATCTTTTGTTTTGCGACAAGGACACATGACCGCCGCACAACAAAAAGCCATTGATGATAATTGGCAAAAATTAGGTATTGATTTTCAGGCTGCCTTAATAGATTTAAATAAACATTTTGAACGCCCCAATCCCAAAATTTTAGAAATTGGTTTTGGCATGGGCGTCGCCACCGCCGAAATCGCCCAACGTTTGCCTGACAAAGATTTTTTAGCGATTGATGTACACGGTCCTGGGGTCGGCAATTTGTGCAAACTCATCAGCGAACAAAACATCAACAATATCCGCGTGATGCGCCACGATGCGGTAGAAGTAGTAGAACAAATGTTGCCCGATGCCAGTTTGGACGGCATTCATATTTTCTTCCCCGACCCATGGCACAAAAAACGCCACAACAAACGCCGTTTAATTCAAATTCCCTTTGTGCAAAAATTGCTGCCCAAATTAAAACAAGGCGGTTATATTCACTTGGCAACCGACTGGGAAGAATACGCCATACAAATGTTGGAAGTATTGAGCAGCTTCCCCAACGAATTACAAAATACCGCAGCCGATTACGCGCCCACGCCCGATTATCGCCCCGAAACCAAATTTGAAGCGCGTGGCAAACGCTTGGGACATGGCGTGTGGGATTTGGTCTTTATCAAAAAATAAGCAAAATATCCACAAAAACCGTGAAACATATCTATAATTTCGCGGTTTCTCGTTTTCAGGCTGCCTAAAACACGATAGAATTCTTAAACTATTTATTTTTATTCTTTACAACACGATGTCAAAAGAAATAAAAATATCATATGCAGCAAAAAACAACACCATAAAGACTATTTCAATTCTTTGACGATAAAACACTCGGAGTCCGTTCCATGATGTATTTGATTATAGTTTTGATGATTACCTTATTGGGTGGACTCATCTGGCTACAACGCAAACAAGAGCGCGAATGGTTCGCAGAAATCCAAAAAAAACCACTTGTTTACACGCAACCCATTGCAACAGAATACACACGCAATGCCATTCATGCTGATGACACCATTGAAATTATTGACGATACAAATGATTCCCCTATTTCATCAACCACATCACACATAAATGATGAAACAACTGAATTTTTGCTTGATGATGAATTCAACAATGCAGAAATTGACTCTCTTCCTAACCCCACATCTCTACCAACCATTGATTCCGAAGAAACGGAAACAATGGCTGTTTCTGCATCTGTAATTGATGAAACAACCATAGATATACTGGATAATGAGATTACCTCTCATCCATCTAACTCCTCATCACAAAGCAATCAAAATATGTTTGATGATTTCTTTGATGTAGCACAAAACAATACAGATGCGTTGATGTCATTTGAATCCACACAACACAACATAAACAATGCAGAAAATACCAAAGCATTATCCACAGCACCAACACCATCAACATTTCCTTTTGAATTGATTGATGAGACCCCTACATCTGTGATGCAGCCTGAAACAACTGGAGTAACAGAAACCAGTATTACAAATGATGTTTTTGCTGATGATTCATTTGATGATGATTTATTGGAAGGAATACAAACAATCACTCCTGTTTCTGCACAAACAGAAGAAATGGAAGTGATTACATTGGAAGATGCTGCACGCAATTTGCTTAACGCACACCCCAATATCACTACTACATCTGCACCATCATACCAAGATGAGCATCATTTCACTGTTGCTACTGAAGAAAACAATTATTTGACTGATGAAAAAATCCGTTCAAACAACAATTTTCAGGCTGCCTTAACAGAAGATGTACCACTAGAAACGATTACTTTAGACGACCCTGCACTTGACCGCGTACGCCGTCGCACATTAGACGAATTGGCAGAATTGGAAACAGAATCAAATGAAACACCATTTTTAGACGATACTGTATCCAGTCTTACTGCGCCCAGTCCAATTATTTCCAATCCAGAATTTACAGAAATCCGTTTACCTGAACCCAGTGGCGAATTGGAAACGATTGATTTAGAAAATATCCAAGAAAGTCTATCACGCCAAAGAATTGCTCGTTTACATCATCAACAAACAGTAGAGCAATCGCTAAAAAATGACCCATTTACCGATTTAAATATCATTCCAGATAATGAAGTATGGGCAAATTTAGCTAACACACAAACCGCTGCTGAACGTAAACGTCAAGAACAAGAAAGTGGCTTACATTTCATCAAACCCCAAGCTAATCGTTTGAGCCATGCTGAAATGAATTTAGGTTTTCAGGCTGCCTCTGCAACTAGTGTTGCAATTGCAGAGGCACCTGCTTTACCTTTATCCCCTATTCCTGCACCTGAAATCATGGATGCAGTCAGTTTTGACAATGCTTTGCGCCCAGAAGATTTTGCCGTAGACTTTTTTACCAATGCAGGCACACAGAAAATCAAACCTAATATATCTTTCGTAGCGCAAACAAAAAACCAAGCATCTTATTCACCAACGGAAGAAGATGATAGCCCATTTACTGAAGCGGATTTTGAACAATATTATCAAGAAACCGCTTCAGCAAAAGAACAACAACAAGAAATTAGTGAAACCTTTACTGATGATATAGGAAATCCAGAAAGGCAGCCTGAAAATACCATTCCACCTTTATCTTTATTATTACCATCGGAACACAATCCTGCCGCGGTACAAAGCCAAGATGCGTTGGATAAAAATAAACGCATTATTGAAGAAAAGTTGGCTGAATTTAAAGTTAAAGTAAACGTGGTTGATGCCTATTCTGGACCAGTAATTACACGTTACGAAATAGAACCTGATACAGGTGTTCGCGGTAGTGCTGTGATTAATTTAGAAAAAGATTTAGCACGTTCATTGGGTGTGGCAGCCATTCGCGTAGTAGAAACCATACCAGGAAAAACCTGCATGGGCTTGGAATTACCCAATCCCAACCGCCAAATGATTCGTTTGAGTGAAATTCTCAACTCCCCTGCTTTCGCGAACAGCCAGTCCAATTTAACTCTCGCGCTGGGACAAGATATTACAAGCGAGCCTGTGGTTACCGATTTAGCAAAAGCACCGCATTTATTGGTGGCTGGTACAACAGGTTCAGGTAAATCAGTTGGCGTGAACGCGATGATTTTATCTATGTTGTACAAAGCATCGCCCGAAGACGTGCGTATGATTATGATTGACCCCAAAATGCTAGAATTGAGCATTTACGAAGGCATCCCACATTTGCTCGCCCCTGTGGTTACTGACATGAAATTGGCTGCCAACGCGCTTAACTGGTGTGTCAATGAAATGGAGAAACGTTATCGCTTGATGAGTCATGTCGGTGTGCGTAATTTAGCTGGCTATAACGACAAAATTCAGGCTGCCGAAGCCAAAGGCAAAAAAATCCCTAATCCGTTCAGTTTCACGCCTAATGACCCTGAACCATTGGAAAAATTGCCATTTATCGTAGTAGTGGTGGACGAGTTTGCCGATTTGATGATGATTGCTGGCAAACAAATTGAGCAACTGATTGCTCGTTTGGCACAAAAAGCACGTGCTGCTGGTATTCACCTGATTTTGGCAACCCAACGTCCAAGCGTAGATGTGATTACAGGTTTGATTAAAGCCAATATTCCGACACGCATCGCATTCCAAGTATCCAGCAAAATTGACAGTCGCACCATTCTCGACCAAATGGGCGCAGAAAATCTGTTGGGACAAGGCGATATGCTATTCTTGCCACCTGGTACAAGCTATCCGCAGCGTGTACACGGTGCATTTGTGACGGATAACGAAGTGCATGCGATTGTGGAATATTTGAAACAATTTGGCGAGCCTGATTATATTGACGAGATTCTGATACCAGAAACCGAAGAATATGGTGTAACAAGTAGTGCAAGTGGTGAACGCGACCCTTTGTTTGACCAAGCGGTTGAAATCATCTTACGTACCAAAAAAACCTCCATTTCCTCATTGCAACGTCAATTACGGGTGGGTTACAACAAGGCAGCAACTATTATTGAACAAATGGAAGATGAGGGCATTATTTCCAAACCTGACCACACAGGTAAACGTACGATTTTAGCGCGTAGTGGAGATTAAGGCAGCCTGAAACCTTTGCAAAAAAACAAGCAATCCTCTAAATTCTATCTAAACAAGAATTTAGAGGATTTTTCTATGAACATTTTCTAGCAATCAGAAACCTTTTTATAGAGTAAATTCAATTTTAACCAGTACAGCATTTGCTAGTTCCCTTATGTACTCGGTCGCTGTCGCCTTGTCCTGATTTAAATTGAATCCACTATATAGATAAAGAAATTAAAATTCGGTACACAACCAAGTAAAATAAAAAAACAAAGAGTGAATGCAATCCAATAACCAATCTTGACGTAAATGTTTAATCCAAGCCCAAGTGTGCTCAATTAAATTCAAATCAGGACAGTATGGCGGTAACCATAAAATCACATGCCCTTATAAAACAATAAGCTCTTGAATGTCCTGACGTTTGTGAAAAGTCGCATTATCCATTACCAAAACACTGTTGGGCGGTAATTGTGGCAGTAAAACGTTTTGAACCCATGAATAAAACACATCTGAATTGATGCTGAATTCATACAAACCCACTGCAATCAATTGATTTTGGTACAGTGCGCCAATGGCATTGGTTGTGTTTTTGATTTGCCAGTTGTGATTGCCATGACAAACTTGTCCTCTTGGCGCATAGGCATAAGGACGATAAGTTTGGTTTTTAAAACCACTTTCATCAATATAAACAATAGGACGTTTCTCTTGCTCATACTGTTGTTTTAATGAGAGAAATTGTTCAATTGTTTCGGGTTGAGCTTTGGGGTGTTTAAGAATCTTTTTTTTGAGTGATTTTTAGCCGTTTAAGTGCCACACCAATGGCTCTTTGTGAACAGTTAAAGCGAACAGCGCGTTCTCTTTGAAAATCATCAGGAAATTGTTCTACGTCTTTTCGCAATAATTCATCATTGATTTTATTGGTTCTTTTGGGGTAGGGTTTACGTTCAATGCATTTTTTCCATAGTTGAATGGTACTGCGACTGATGCCATATTCCGCTGCCAATTCACGGTAGCTGTAACCCGAATTTAATTTTTCTAAAATCATTTGGCGATAATCTTGTGAATAAGCCATAACTGTTCTCCTGTGTGTACCGTTTATTTAATTCTACACCTATACTTACAAAACAAATTCACGCTGCCTGAAATGCGAAACCACCGCTTTTCAGGCAGCTTTTTGATTTTCTGTTAAAATATCGTGCTTTGAATTCATTTCAGGCAGCCTGAAATCATTTTTTATCCAAAGTTCCCACCAATTTTTCTAAAATGTGGATTTGTTGTTTTAAACTTTCTATTTCACGTTCACGGCTGCTGATGATTTCATTTTTGGCTTCTAGCAAAGTTTTCAAATGCTCAATTTCTGCACTTAATGCAATATTACCCAATGAAAAAGAGTTATTTGAATTATCGCGAGCATCATTGAATACAAACACGTTTTCATCTCCAAATGGAATAATTTCTGCCAAAGTAACACCTAAAACATCCGCAATTTTTTGTAAACGGTCAATATCGGCTTTTGATTCGCCACGTTCAATTTTGGCATAGCCAGTTTCTGATAAGCCCAATTTTTCTGCTATCTCTGCTTGGGTCATTTTTTTATCTTCGCGTATATCACGAATATTTTGTCTTAATTTGTCGCTGGATTTCATAAAACACTCGTTTAGGGTAGTTGAACCACTCAATTTGGGTAAGTGGCTGTAATCATTGGTTTGTGGTGTAAGTATAACTGAAAAAATACAATTTACCCAATTTTTAACGCCACATTATATTGGAGAAAAACATGGCTTATCGTGATGACGCTGGTTTAAACTTTTTGGGTACATTATCATCAGAAGAACTGAATGATTTGGTCAATATTTTAATTTATGACAAAGACGGGGATGCAAGATTTACTGAAGGTTTAACGATTTCAGATAATTATAAAAAATATAAACCTAATCACAAGATGTATTGGAAAGAAATTGCAGAAGAAATCCAATTATTTGGTGGTAATACAATCGTTAATTTACTCTTCCGTTTTAAAAGGGTGTGGAATACAAAGAAATTTTGTGTGATGTTTGCGATAAACTCAAAGTCAATTACAACAAATATGCTCCCATTGATATGATTGAAAATTGCTTGTTACAGAAAATTTTATATGATGCCTTAAAAAACATGACACCAGACCAAATCAAAGAGTTAGGAGTGGAGTTAGGCATTGATAATTTTAACAATTTAAATGCACAGGCATTGATAGGTGTATTTCAAGCTATTTTTCAAGCAGGTGGATTTGCATCATATAAATTGACCTTAATTATCGTCAATGCAACGATGAAAGCGTTAACGGGTAAAGGTTTACAATTAGCAACCAATGCAACCATTACCAAAACCATGTCTATTTTGAGAGGTCCAATTGGTTGGGCAATTACAGGGATTTGGACAGCGATTGATATTGCCAGTCCTGCCTATCGTGTAACCATTCCTGCGGTTATTCAAGTGGCTTATTTGCGGAAATTATCACAAAATCGTGATGCAATTAAGCAATTGGAAAACTTAACTTTATAAAATAATTGGTGTATTTTGGCTGCCTGAAAAGTGAAAACCGCTTTTCAGGCAGCTTTTTGATTTTCTGTTAAAATATCGCCATTTTGCGTTTTCAGGCTGCCTGAAAACCGCATTTTTCTTTTCAAACAAATTTTTATTTCAAAAACAAGACCATGAAAAACATCCGAAACTTCTCCATCATCGCCCACATTGACCACGGCAAATCCACACTCGCAGACCGCTTTATTCAATATTGCGGAGGCTTGGAATTGCGCGAAATGAGTACCCAAGTCCTTGATTCTATGGATATTGAAAAAGAACGTGGCATCACAATCAAAGCGCAAACGGCAGCCTTAAACTACAAAGCACACAATGGCGAAACCTACCAACTCAACCTGATTGACACCCCCGGACACGTGGACTTTTCCTACGAAGTGTCGCGCTCGTTGTCCGCTTGCGAAGGCGCATTGCTGGTGGTGGACGCATCACAAGGCGTGGAAGCGCAAACCGTTGCCAACTGCTACACAGCCATTGATTTGGGCGTGGAAGTCGTGCCGATTTTGAACAAAATTGACTTACCCGCCGCCGACCCCGACCGCGTTGCCCAAGAAATTGAAGACATCATCGGCATTGACGCGGTGGGCGCGGTAACGTGTTCCGCCAAAAGCGGTTTGGGCGTGGAAGACGTGTTGGAAGAGATTGTCGCCAAAGTCCCCGCCCCCGAAGGCGACCCAGACGCGCCTTTGCAAGCCGTGATTATTGATTCGTGGTTTGACAATTATGTGGGCGTGGTGATGTTAATCCGCGTGAAAAATGGCACGATTAAGTTGAAAGACAAAGTCCGTTTTATGTCCACCAAAGCTGAAACCCAAGTGGAACAACTGGGCGTATTCACACCCAAATCTGTACAAAAACAACAACTTTCCGCAGGTGAAGTGGGCTTTTTGATTACAGGCGTAAAAGAATTGGGGCAAGCAAAAGTGGGCGACACGGTTACTTTGGTTGCCAATCCTGCCACCGAACCGCTCGCAGGTTTCAAAGAAGTGCAAAGCCAAGTATTTGCAGGACTTTATCCCGTAGAAAGCCACGATTACGAGAATTTGCGCGATGCTTTGGAAAAATTGCAACTGAACGATGCCAGCCTGAAATTTGAACCCGAAGTGTCGCAAGCATTGGGTTTTGGTTTCCGTTGTGGCTTTTTGGGTTTGCTGCATTTGGAAATCGTGCAGGAACGCTTGGAACGCGAATTTGACATGGATTTGATTACCACCGCGCCGACTGTGGTGTACGAAGTCATCATGAAAAATGGCGAAAAAATTGAAGTGGAAAACCCGTCCAAATTGCCCGACATCGCCACGATTGACACAATTTTGGAGCCGATTATCACGGCTACCATTCTTGTACCACAGGATTATGTGGGCAATGTGATGACTTTGTGCAACCAAAAACGCGGCGTGCAACGCAATATGCAGTATTTGGGTCGCCAAGTCATGCTGACTTACGATTTGCCAATGAATGAAGTGGTAATGGATTTCTTTGACAAATTGAAGTCCACATCGCGCGGATATGCGTCTTTGGATTACGAGTTTAAAGAGTTCCAACCGTCTGATTTGATTAAATTAGACATTATGGTCAATGGCGAAAAAGTGGATGCTTTGAGTTTGATTGTCCACCGTCAAAATTCTGTGCATCGCGGACGCGAATTGGCGAGCAAAATGCGCGAATTGATTCCGCGCCAAATGTTTGACATTGCGGTTCAGGCTGCCATTGGCGGACAAATCATTGCGCGTGAAAACGTGAAAGCCTTGCGTAAAAACGTCTTGGCGAAATGTTATGGTGGTGATATTACGCGTAAGAAAAAATTGCTGGAAAAACAAAAAGCTGGTAAAAAACGCATGAAGCAAGTGGGCAATGTGGAAATCCCACAAAGCGCATTTTTGGCGATTTTGGAGATTGGGGATAAATAATTTTCAGGCTGCCTTACAGTACACGACAATAATTTGTAGGTCGGGCATTCATGCCCGACACAATGCGCCGTGATTCATCATGTCGGGCATGAATGCCCGACCTACGGAAATATTTTTTGTCGTGTATCGAAAGGCTGCCTGAAACAAAAAATCATGGAAACCAACATTCAAAAAACTGAACGCCTAATCCAAGAGTAACCGCATACACGCGCAATATTCGCAGGATTATTTTGAAACGGGCAAAGTGCAAAAAATCAATTTGTCGCACACTTTGCAAAAAGTGCCACGCGAACACATTTTGTCGTATCGCCTTGTTGCATGAAGCCGAGTGAGTCAGATACTCGTATCCGACAATGCCCAATTATCCGTAAAATGTCGGATTCAAGAATCCGACCTACTGGTGAAATGCCGTCTGAAAGCCAAAGGAAACCATTATGAAACCATCAGAATTACTGCAACAACACCGCGCCGAAATCAGTGCAATTATCGCCGCACATCGCGCCTATAATCCACGTGTATTCGGTTCTGTAGTGCATGGTTTGGATAATGAAAACAGTGATTTGGATATTTTAATTGACCCACAAAAAGGCATGACGCTATTTGATTTGGGCGCAATTCGCAGCGAATTGATTGAGTTAATGGGCATTGAAGTGGATATTCACACGCCCAAAAGTTTGCCGAGCAGTTTTCGGGAAACAGTTTTGCGTGAGGCTTTGCCATTATGAAAAAATCATTGCGCTTAAAAGATTACGTTCAGCATATTTTGCAAGCAATTGAACGAATTGAAGATTATTGCGAAGATGAAACCGAATTATCTTTTTTAAACAATGAAATGCTGCAAGACGCGGTGGTGAGAAATTTGGAAATCATCGGCGAAGCAAGTAATAATATTTTGAAAAAATGCCCTGATTTTGCTGCACAACATCCTGATTTACCATTGAAATCAGTATACGAAATGCGAAACGCAATTGCACATGGTTATTTTGCGATAGATTGGGAAATGGTTTGGGCAACCACGCAAGAGAATTTACCTGAATTTTATGCGCAATTAAAGCAAATTGAATTACCTGAATAATTTTCAGACAGCCTGAAACAAAAAAATCATGGAAACCAACATTCAAAAAACTGAACGCCTAATCCGAGAAATCAACCGCATACACGCGCAATATTCGCAGGATTATTTTGAAACGGGCAAAGTGCAAAAAATCAATTTATCGCACACTTTGCAAAAAGTGCCACGCGAACATATTTTGTCGTATCGCTTGAACTTGCATGAAGCGATTAACGATTATTTGGCGTTTGCCGACACGCGCGGCATTGATTTTTTCTACCGCGTTAAAACCGCCGAAAGCATCAACGACAAAATTGCTCGCTATTTGGCGCGTGAAAATCAGTATCCCGTCAACAATATTCTGAACGACATTTTCGGGGCGCGTGTGATTTTGCCGTCTGAAAGCGTAGCGGAAATTATGGCGCGTTTAGATGATTGGAAAGCGCAATATGGCTTAAAAAATTGGTATTTGCGTGATGTGGATGGCTACATTGGCGTACACGTTTATTTTAAAAACAGCAGCAATTTCTATTACCCTTGGGAATTGCAAATCTGGGACGAAAAAGACGTGGCAGAAAACATCCGCAATCATCAAGCTTACAAACGTGATTTTGTTCAGGCAGTTGAATAGTTTTATTCAAATAAAAATAGGAATTTGATTGAAAAAGCTTTTGTAAGGTTTTAATTTTGAATTGGATTAGGCAAATATAGTATAGTGAATTCAATTTAAACCAGTACAGCGTTGCCAGCTCTCTTATGTACAAGTATACACGGCGGTCGCTGTCGCCTTGTCCTGATTTAAATTGAATCCATTATAAATTGAATCCACTATATGCTCTATACCAACGAAATAAAGGGCAGATGTTTCACATCTGCCCTATTTATTTTCACGCTGATTATTCTGCCTTATTACGCAAATCTAAAATGTTACGCCAACCGTCATTGGTTTTTACCAAAGTAATGCGTTTTTCTTCCGTTTGTTTCAAGCCTTCATAGTAAGGACTATTTTTCAACAAACGTTTTGCCCAACGTTCTGGCACAATTTTCGCTTCATAAGAAACTTGCGTAATCGTTACCCCATTAGCAGGTGTTGGCTCGGTGAAATAATTGATTTTGCTCACTTCTTCATGACCGATGCACATCAAATGACCATGCGGACTTGGAATAAACGTTTTGCGACCCTTGTCGGTTAAACTATAAACTAAATAGCGTATTGTGTTTTCGCCCTCGCCCACGCGCAGATTTTTTTCTTGACGATACAAACCTGCATCAACAAAACTTTCCATTTGTTTCATCGCCGCCAAGTTCGCACGTTTACCATTATCCAAACGTTTTAACAAACGCAATTCTGACGCACCCAACTGACTATCTTGCGGATTATCGCTCTCATGACGATGTTCTACATTCAACGTAAATGGAACACAAACTGCATTATGTTTTGCAGATGCGCTAACCGCTTTTTGAACATCAGATTGAGATAATTCATTACCGCCACACGCAGCCAACATCAATGCAGCACTTAACACAAACAGTTTTTTCATAGAATACTCCGTCATAATAGGAAAGGAAGAATAACCATAAGAATAACGAGAAAAACCGCCGCCGACAAGACAAAACTGCTGCAATTTTATACAATCTGCACAAAATATTTTTTTAACTCGTTTTCAGGCTGCCTGAAACAAAATAAGGATAACAAAATGATAGATTTATATGGCATTCCCAACTGCGCTACCGTTAAAAAAGCCCGTGTTTGGCTGGAAGAACGTGGTATTGCATACACATTCCATGATTTTAAAAAAACTGCTCCTTCATCAGATTTTCTGTCAAACTGCATGGAACAAGTCGGTTTGGAAACTCTGTTGAACAAACGTGGTACAACTTGGCGCAAATTATCGCCCGAACAACAAGCACTAGCCACCTCCAATGAAGGTGCAATCCTTTTAATGCACGAACACCCCAGCGTGATTAAACGCCCTGTATTGGTACACAATCAAACTGTTAGCATTGGTTTTTCTGCCGAACAATATGAGCAAATTTTTCAGGCTGCATCAAAATAATGAAACCTGATACATGGCATAACCATAAGTTTGGATATTTACATCCAACATTTTTTCCATGTAAACACAAAATTTGCAAGATTCTTAAATCTTAAATTTCTTATATTTAACAACTGTTTGTTTTTATTTTAAACGATCGGATACAAGTATCCTACCTACGAATTTTCAGGCTGCCTTTTAATTATTAAACATCAAAAAGGCAGCCTGAAAATATTTTCTTTATTTATGCAACATGTTTACCAATAATGCGCAACATTTGTGCCAATATTTTGGGATTAGCAGCAACAATATTACCTGTTTGCAACCAAGTTTGTTCGCCTTGCATATCCGTAACAATGCCACCTGCTTCTTGCACAATCAATGCACCTGCGGCAATATCCCATGCATTCAAATTAAACTCAAAGAAACCGTCAAAACGTCCAGATGCCAATGAGCATAAATCCAATGATGCAGCACCTTCACGGCGTGCGCCTGCAGTTTTTTGGATAAATTCTTTCAAAATAACAAAATATTGGTCAAGCATGGATTGGTCAACGACTGGAAATCCTGTGCCAATCACGCATTGATTCAATTCAATGCGATTGGATACACGAATGCGGCGGTCATTCAATAATGCGCCTTGTCCGCGTGATGCGGTGTACAAGTCATTGCGTTCTGGCGCATAAACCAATGCTTCTTTCAATACGCCTTTTTCTAATAAAGCCATGCTGATGGCGTATTGTGGGTGTCCGTGCAAATAATTGGTTGTGCCGTCCAATGGGTCAATAATCCATTCAAATTCAGCACGTTCATCGCCAATCACGCCTGTTTCTTCGGATACAATGCGATGATGTGGATAGGCTTCTTTAATGGTGTCAATGATGATGCTTTCTGCGTGGCGGTCAACATCTGAAACAAAATCGTTGAATGATTTGCTGTCCACTTTGATGGCGGATAAATTGTTAGCAGCGCGCAGCATCATATCCCCTGCTTTGCGTGCGGCTTTGAATGCTGTGTTGAGAGCTGGATTAAGTTGAGCCATGATGATAATTCTTTCGCTATTTCACATAAAAATAAATAAGGCAGCCTGAATATATTTTCAGGCAGCATGTTAGAAGTTAATAATCATTTGTTTGTGTTTATTTTTGCGATAAATTGACTTAAATTGTGGGTATTATCTACAAAACCAATTCCACACTTGAATGGTTATTAACCCTTAAAATAAGGTTTCAGGCTGCACCAAATAGGCAGCCTGAAAAATATGAATTATACACTAGACGATTATGATGATACAGGTTTACCATTGAATCTTGATATAAAAATATGAAAGTCGCTCATGAACGCCATTATGCCAACCGAACAACGCAAAGGAATTTTATACGCTTTGGGCTGCTATGGAATATGGGGAACATTTCCCTTATTTTGGTATCCGCTCAATCAATCTGCCATGCCCGCGCAACAAATTTTGGCGCAACGTATTACATGGTCGGCAATATTTGCCATTATTTTGCTGCTGATATTCAAACAAGGTAAGGCCTTATTAAAGGCATTTGGGCAGCCCAAAGTTTTGGCAACTTTTGCGTTATCATCATTTTTGGTGGCGATGAATTGGCTGATTTATTTATGGGCGATTATCAATCATCATGTTGTGGAAGCCAGCTTGGGGTATTTTATCAATCCATTATTCAGCGTGTTATTAGGTTTTCTATTTTTCAAAGAAAAATTGAATCGTACCCAAATTATCGCGGTTATATTGGCTGGCATGGGCATTTTATGGTTGGTCATTTTAGCAGGTAATATTCCATGGATTGGCTTATTGCTGGCAGCTAGTTTTGGATTTTATGGTTTGGTGCGCAAACTCGCACCCATGCCACCGTTGGCAGGATTAACGCTGGAAACTTTGTTAATGTTGCCATTTGCGCTGGCTTATTTGGCATGGTGTGGCAGTCAAAATATACTGGTGTTTAGCGAACTGAATGCTTTGCAAAAAACCGTATTGTTTGCATCAGGCGCAGCCACCACCATTCCTTTGTTGCTGTTTGCCGCATCAGCACGACGGATTTCTTTGTCTTTATTGGGCATTTTGCAAAATTTAGCTCCCGTGTGCCAACTTCTTTTGGGATTATTATTTGGCGAACAATTAGTTGGTGCAAAATTAGGCGGCTATTCTTTGGTTTGGTTGGGCGTTTTAGTCTTTTTATATGGCGCGTGGCAACAAATGAAACAAGCAAAATTAAGCTAAAAAATTTTCAGACTCAAACCTTTGCAAAACCCATTCAGGCTGCCTGAAAACGCGTAGATTGGATACTCGTACCCAATAGTTTGTAAATTAAAACAAATGTTTATAAGCATATGAAATATCCAATTCAAGAATTGGATATTGCAAAGGTTTCAGGCTGCCTTTTTAATAAAGGCAGCCTGAAAAAACATTAAACTTTTGATTATTTCAACATATTTTTAATCACACCCATCACAGTGCGTGAAATGGCTTTGGTAACTTGTTTGTTAATTTGGTCGCCAACAGAATCCGCCAAATCATAAGCCAAGCCCTGTCCTGCTTTTTTGCGCCCCCCAAATAAACCACCCAAAAAACCATCTACCATACCAGGTTTGGCTGCTTCCGCTTGTGCTGCTTTTTCCTGCGCTTTAGCATCAGCAGCAGCCTGAATCTCATCAGCTTGTTGTTGCGCTAGTTGCTGCAAAGCTTCGTATGCCGAGAAATTATCCACCATATCTTTGTAATGTGGATACAAACTATCGGCTTGGAATGCAGCATTGCGTTCTTCAATGGCAAGTGGCGATAATTGAGATTGTGGTGGCATAATAAACGCACGTTGTACCACTTGCGGCATACCTTTTTCATCCAAATACGACACCAATGCTTCGCCCACCGCCAATTCGGTAATGGCTGTCGCGACGTTTAAATCGGGATTACTACGGAATGTATCTGCTGCCGCCTTCACCGCTTTTTGGTCGCGTGGTGTGAATGCGCGTAAAGCATGTTGCACGCGGTTACCCAACTGTCCCAATACCGTATCGGGCAAATCCAGCGGATTTTGCGTAACAAAATACACGCCCACACCTTTGGAACGAATCAGTCGCACCGCTTGTTCCACTTGGTCAATCAACACCTTGTTAGCATTATCAAAAATCAAATGCGCTTCATCAAAAAATAACACAAATTTGGGTTTATCAGGGTCGCCAATTTCAGGCAGCATTTCAAATAATTCCGCCAAAAACCACAACATAAACGCGCTGTATAAACGCGGCGAGCGCATCAATTTTTCAGCATTCAAAATATTCATCACGCCCTGACCATTTTCACACTGAATCCAATCTTGCAAATTTAATTCAGGTTCGCCAAAAAATTGGTCTGCACCTTCGCTTTCTAATTGCAATAATTGGCGTTGAATGGCACCGATGCTGGCTGCCGATACATTGCCATAAGTTGCGCGATATTCTTTTGCATTATCAGATACATATTGCAATAAACCACGCAAATCTTTCAAATCAATCAAATGCCAACCTTTGTCGTCCGCTACACGAAAAACAAGGTTTAACACACCTTCTTGCGTGTCGTTCAGATTCATCAAACGCGCCAATAACATCGGGCCCATTTCGGAAATACTCACGCGCACTGGAATGCCCGTTTCGCCATACACGTCCCAAAAACGCACAGGAAAACCTTGCAAATAGCTGTCGTCCAAACCATATTGCGCCATGCGTTCGCCCACTTTGCCGCTGTTTTGCCCTGCGCGACAAATACCCGATAAATCGCCTTTCACATCCGCCATAAACACAGGCACGCCTGCGCTGCTAAACGTTTCAGCAAGTTTACGCAAGGTAACGGTTTTGCCTGTACCTGTTGCACCTGCGATTAAACCGTGTCGGTTTGCCATTTTGGCGATAAGATTAATGGCTTGATTTTGGTGTGTATGAGCAATGGTGTATTCGGTCATGATAGTGTCTTTCTATTATTCATCCATATGTTTTCAGGCTGCCTTAATTTTAGAACCTGTATTCATGAGATTGATGGTTTGATTTTATTGATAATTTATGCGCATACAAGGCAGCTTTTTATACCAATATTGAACATATTGACGTGAAAAGCCAACGCAGTAAGCGCATGAGGTAGCGATAAAAGCAAGCTATTAAGATTATGAATACAGGTTCTTAATGTAGGCAGTATTATTGATATATTTTAAATGAAAAGGCAGCCTGAAAGCATATTTTTTATGTTTCAGGCTACCTTGATTAATTTTGCATTAGTTTCTATCAGCGCATCAACGCTCTCGCACCACCCATAGTATTCAATTTAGCTTGCATATTTTCACATGGATTGCGCTTATATTTAACCGATTCAAAACCCAATTCACGCGCTCGCAATAACCCATTTTGGTTAATATCCAAACGCTTAAATTCGGCTGCATCATTCATTTTAAATGACACCTCCATATTATCGGTTATATAGGCTTGTTGCCACTCTTCCAAATTCAAAGCTTGGTCGCGATTTTTATCATTAATCTCAATAAACGCTGCTGTGGGTTGCTTGTGCGAACAAGCCAATGCCAAACTGGGAATCAGCATACAAACATACAATAAAGCGCATTTTCTCATCATTTATACTCCTGCAATGGTCATTTGATTAATTAGAATAGAACCGATGCTGCCTGAATTACGTTTCAAAGAATCATTTGCCGTTGCCACAATACCACGCAGCATTTCTTTCAGGCTGCCTGCAATCGTGATTTCAGAAACAGGATAGGCAATCACGCCTTTTTCTACCCAAAATCCTGCTGCACCACGCGAATAATCGCCTGTCAGCATATTCACGCCCTGCCCCATCAATTCAGTTACCAGTAAACCCGTATCCATTTGTTTCAACAAATCCGTTTGAGTTGGCACAGTAGCGGTTAAATACAAATTATGCGTACCACCTGCACTACCCGTGCTTTGCATACCCAATTTCCGTGCAGCATAACTACCCAAAAAATAGCCACGCACCACACCATTTTCAATCACAAAACGCGGTTTGGTCGCCACGCCTTCATTATCAAAATAAGTGCTACCCAGCGAATGAGGAATATGTGGTTCTTCGCGCAAACTTAAAAAATCAGGCAAAATTTGCGTATCCAAACTATTGAGCAAAAAACTGTTTTCACGATACAAAGCACCGCCCGATAAACCGCCGACAATATGCCCAATCAAGCTGCCTGAAATCGTAGCATCAAATACCACAGGATAGTTGCCCGTTTTCAGGCTGCCTGCATTCAAACGACGTACAGTTCGTTCCGCTGCTACTTGACCAATGATTTCAGGCGCATCCAAATCACGGCTATCACATGACAAATCATACCAATAATCACGTTCCATCAAACCATTTTTATCACTCGCCACCACGCTGCACGATAAACTGTGGCGCGTACCTTGTTGATGCTGACAAAATCCATGCGAATTGGCATACACAAATTGAAAATGCCCTGTACTGACACCAGCACCGTCAGAATTACTGATGCGTTTATCCGAAGATAAGGCAGCTTCCTCACAACATTTTGCCAATTCAATGGCTGCTTCGCTACTTAAATTCCATTCGTGATAACGGTCTAAATCGCCAAAATGAGTTGCCATTAAATCCGCATCTGCCAAGCCTGCAAATGGGTCTTCGGCAGTATATCGCGCAATATTACAGGCAGCCTGAACCGTATCAGCCAAAGCCTGTGGCGACAAATCAGCAGTGCTAGCGCGACCTTTGCGCTGTCCAACGTAAACTGTAACATCCAAAGATTTATCTTGTTGGTATTCAATTTGCTCAATTTCGCGCAGACGAACTTGTACAGTTTGTCCATGTGATTCACTCAAATCCACTTCGGCAGCGGTTGCGCCATTTTGTTTAGCCAGTTGCAAAACACGTTCGGCAGCTTGGGTCAGTTCTTGGGCTGTGTGTTGAAACATGATTAGGATATTTTTCAAAAAAATGATTAGCATTGTAACGTTTTTCAGGCTGCCTTGTATGTTAAAGCAGATAAAAACTTAAAGGATTGCGTAAATTTTGTTATGATGTCGCACTTTACCGAAACAAAATCAAAAAACTAAATCATGGAAACACAAAATGATGAATGGGTAAGCAAAACCCAAAAGAAAAAACAAATGGACGAACTACAAGATTTGGGCGTGGAATTGACTCATTTATCCAACGAGACCTTGAAAAAAATCAGTTTGCCCGAAGATTTATACGAAGCCATTCGTGAATATAAAAAAATCACATCTAACGGCGCAATCAAACGCCAACGTCAATACATTGGTCGTTTAATGCGCGATGTAGATGCTGCTCCTATTCGCGATTTTTTGGCAAAATTGAAAGGCGATAACCAAGCGCACAATGCTTTTTTGCAGCGTGTAGAACAGGCGCGTTCTCGTTTATTGGAACAAGATGATGCGCTCACACAATTTATAGCGGATTACCCACATGCTGATGTAAGCGTATTGCGCACTTTAATTCGCAATGCACGCAAAGAACAACAAGAAAACAAGCCGCCTAAAAATTTCCGCGCTTTGTATCAAGAATTAAAAAGCACCATGGAACAATCTTCCCATTCCGTTGATGATATAGCTGTATAGTTTGTGATGATACTATGATTTCTCGTAAATTGTTAATTTTAATGGCATTATGCTTTCAGGCTGCCTGTTCCGATTCAGGGCAGCCTGAAAATAATTCAACCAGTACAGAGTCCCAAATAAGCCAAAATCAACCTGATAATACAAAGCCACTATATTGGGCAGTTGGACAGTCTTTTTATCCACCCTTTGCTTTCCGTGACAAACAAGGCGCCTTGGTTGGTTTGGATATTGATTTATTGAATGCGATTGCAGAAAAAGAAGATATTCAAATCACTTTTATGCCACAAGAATTAAACGACTTATGGCGTAAATTAGATGAAAATAGTGCAGATATTGCGTTGGGTGGATTGAATATTACTGCGGAACGCCAGCAGCATTATGCGTTTACTCAAGCCTACCTTTCTACGGCGAATGCCGTTTTGCTGGATACTTCAAAAGTACAAATCAAAAATTTTGCTGAATTAAAAGGCAAAATGATTGGAGTCATTAACCACAGTGCTTATGAAAATATCGTTCATCACAGTGCTTTAGGACAAGTAAAAACTTATGCTAATTTACGCAGTGGCATTAGTGGAATTAAAAATGGCGAAGTTGCTGCTGTTTATGATAATGAACGTGTTTTATCTTTTTATCATGCGCAAGAACGCGATGTCTCTTTGTTAAAAGATACAGCTCGTCATTCAGATTTTGGTTTCGCACTTCGCAAAGATAACCCACTATTAAAACAAAAATTGGATAAAGGCTTGGCAACTATTCGCAAAGATGGAACGTATGACAAAATTTTAGCCAAGTGGGATGCCGAATCAATTAAACATCAAATTCAGTAATTCTATGTTTCAGGCTGCATAGGCTGCCTGAAACATCTTTTTCTTTCAAGTTTTTTGCGTTAAAATTTCACATTCCAATTCAGGTATGACTATTATGACAAAATTTATTTTCGTAACAGGCGGCGTTGTCTCATCACTTGGTAAAGGCATTGCCGCCGCTTCTATTGCTACCATCTTGGAATCACGCGGTTTAAACGTAACCATGTTGAAACTCGACCCCTACATCAACGTTGACCCTGGTACCATGAGCCCATTCCAACACGGTGAAGTATTCGTTACCGATGACGGCGCAGAAACCGACTTGGATTTGGGGCATTACGAACGTTTCATCAATGCCACCATGTCGCGCAAAAACAGTTTCAGCGCAGGGCAAGTTTACGAAAACGTCATCGCCAAAGAACGCCGTGGCGATTACTTGGGTGGCACCGTACAAGTGATTCCACACATCACAGACGAAATCAAACGCCGCATTTTTGACGGTGCAACAGGCACAGATGTTGCCATTGTGGAAATTGGTGGCACAGTAGGCGATATTGAATCGCTACCTTTTTTGGAATCCCTACGCCAAATGCGTTCACAACTGGGACGTAAAAACACCTTGTTTGTGCATTTAAGCTATGTACCTTACATTGCTGCGGCTGGCGAAATCAAAACCAAACCTACTCAACATTCCGTAAAAGAAATGTTGAGCATCGGTATCCAACCTGATGTTTTGATTTGTCGTATGGACAGAATTTTGCCCGAAGACGAAAAACGAAAAATCGCCCTATTCTGTAATGTGGAAGAACGCGCCGTAGTGGGCAGTTATGATGCCAGCAGTATTTATGAAATCCCACAAATGCTGCACAATCAAGGTATTGACAACATTATTTGCGAACAATTACAACTTAATGTTCAGCCAGCCGATTTGACTGAATGGAAAAAAATCGTCCATGCCATTCAAAATCCACAACACAAAGTGAATATCGCCATGGTGGGCAAATATGTGGATTTGACTGAATCATACAAATCCTTGACCGAAGCTTTGAAACACGCTGGTATTCACACTCAAACCGATGTGAATATCACCTATATTGACAGTGAAAACATCGAAAAAGACGGTACAGACTGCCTGAAAGATTTTGATGCAATCCTCGTTCCAGGTGGATTTGGCTCGCGTGGCGTAGAAGGCAAAATTGCTGCCGCCCAATTTGCGCGTGAAAATAAAGTGCCTTATTTGGGTATTTGCTTAGGCATGCAAATTGCCTTGATTGAATATGCGCGCCATGTCGCAGGTTTGGAAGGTGCAACCTCCACCGAATTTGACCCTGCTGCAAAACACCCTGTCATTGCCCTGATTGATGAATGGCAAACAGCAGATGGCAGCGTTGAAACCCGCGATGAAACTGCCGATTTGGGTGGCACAATGCGCTTGGGGGCGCAAGAAGTTGAATTGGCTACCAACAGCTTGGCAGAGAAAATTTACGGCGCCAACCCCATCCGTGAACGCCATCGCCACCGCTATGAAGTAAACAATCATTATGTACCACAATTGGAACAAGCAGGTTTGAAAATTGGTGGTGTATCAGTGGGTCGCGAGCGTTTGGTAGAAACAATTGAAATTACAGAACACCCTTGGTTTTTCGCATGTCAATTCCATCCCGAATTCACTTCCAATCCGCGCAAAGGACACCCTTTGTTCAATGCGTTTGTGAAAGCCGCATTATCACATAAAAATTAATTAAAATAATTAGGGGCTAATGACAACCCAATGGTGTCATTAGCCCTTTAGAATACATATCAATTCGCATAAAATAGAAATGTATAGTCATTTTTCTTATGTACAATTTACACATATTTATCGCTGTTTTCTCCTATCTTAATTTTTTATTTTAAACGACTATAAAATTTTGTCTTCCCAAACCAAATAGAAAGATACATCATGAATAAAGAACAATTCAAACAAGCCGCCTTGGATTTTCACGAATTTCCCGTAGCAGGTAAAATTTCCGTTGTGCCAACCAAATCATTGGCAACGCAACAAGATTTGGCGTTGGCGTATTCCCCCGGTGTGGCAGAACCTTGTTTAGAAATTGAAAAAAATCCACAAGATGCCTATCGCTATACCGCCAAAGGCAATTTGGTTGCCGTGATTTCCAATGGTACGGCGGTTTTGGGTTTGGGCAATATTGGTGCACTCGCCAGCAAACCTGTGATGGAAGGCAAAGGCGTATTGTTCAATAAATTTGCGGGCATTGACGTGTTTGACATTGAAATCAATGAAACCGACCCCGATAAATTGGTGGACATCATCGCGGCTTTAGAGCCTACTTTTGGCGGCATTAATTTGGAAGACATCAAAGCACCAGAATGTTTTTACATTGAACAAAAATTGCGTGAGCGTTGCAAAATCCCCGTGTTCCATGACGACCAACACGGTACTGCCATCATTACCGCCGCCGCCGCATTAAACGGTTTGCGTTTGGTGGGCAAAAAAATTGAAGATGTTACTTTGGTGTGTTCAGGCGCGGGCGCAGCGGCGATTGCCTGTGTGAATTTGTTGGTGGAATTGGGCTTGAAACGCGAAAATGTAACCATGTGCGATTCCAAAGGCGTGATTTATCAAACACGTGAAGACCGCGACCGCATGGACGAGAGCAAAGTAGCGTATGCGATTCCCGACAATGGTCAGCGTGTGTTGGCGGACGCGGTAGTCGGTAAAGATATTTTCTTGGGCTTGTCCAGCGCAAACGTGTTATCGCCTGAAATGTTGCAAACGATGGCAGACAAACCATTGGTGTTTGCGATGGCAAACCCAAATCCTGAAATCACGCCACCTGTGGCAAAAGCGGCACGTGCAGATGTGATTATCGGCACAGGTCGTTCAGATTATCCTAATCAAATCAATAATGTGTTGTGCTTCCCCTTTATTTTCCGTGGCGCATTGGATTGCGGCGCGACCACGATTAACGAAGCGATGAAAATAGCTGCCGTGCATGCGATTGCCAATTTAGCAATGGAAGAAATTACCGATGAAGTGCGCGCCGCTTATGGCAACACCGATTTGAAATTTGGTGCAGAATACCTGATTCCCACGCCGTTTGACCCACGTTTGATTGAGCGTATTGCGCCAGCCGTTGCCAAAGCCGCAGCCGAAAGCGGCGTAGCAACGCGTCCTATTAGCGATTTGGCAGCATATGCAACATCATTAACATGTAAATAAAACATATTTTCAGGCTGCCTTATTGATTTATAGGCAGCCTGAAAAATTAGGTATTTGTATTAAACCGCGTGGGCAACGAGTTGCCCACGCTGAGCTTGCTGACAGTACAGTTTATGAAAAAAATAAACGCATATCAAATATTTAGACTTGAGCTTTTTTGTTTCTCTGTAATAATATGTCCTATTCTATTTCTGGTTATGTTGCACAGTGCTAACTTTTCTTTAATTTCGTTATTAAAAGCACCTTTTACACAGTCGCGTATAATTGAAGTACAGGAGAAAATTTTGGTTAAATCATCACTAGGAAAAGGTAGTGGTCATGCTTTTTTTAAATATCAGAATAACAATTATCGTGTTCCATGTTATATAGAAATTACTCCATATATTTGCAAACCTTATGGAAAGCAAAAAGAATTAAGAAATATAATATTTTTAGAACCCTACCCTAATTCAAGAGATGTTTTAATTGTTAATGATGTGAATAATTTAGGTAATAATCAAAAGTTTTTAATCTCAAAAGAAAGACAGATTTCTTTTGTTAAGTATATTATGTTTCAGTATTATTTGATTTTTACATTAATTGGTCTTTGTTCTGTTTATTCAATATTGTTCATTATTTTTAGGAGAAAAAACCTATGAGTTGGGGTACTTCATTAAATATTATTAACCAATCGGCTGGCTATCAAGATAATAATGCTTTGTCTGTTGGAGTAAGCGCAGAGTAGGTACTCGTTATCCAAGCGGTTCAATAATATAAACTAAAATGATGTTTGAAAGTGAAATATTTCATTTCAGGCAGCCTGCAAAAAAAATAAACACATAAGGCATTGCAAAAATAATTCAGTAGATGTAAAGTGAATTTAACTTAGTGAGCAACAAAAACTCAACTTCACTTCTATTTCACAGAAACGCTAATCAACCATATTTTCAGGCTGCCTTATTGATTTTTCTATGTATAAGGCAGCCTGAAAACAATATAAACAGGAATTATATGAAAACTGCCATTATAGATTACGGCATGGGCAATCTACATTCCGTACTCAAATCGGTACAAACCGCCGCCCAATTAGCCAACGTATCCAGCCAAATTATCCTGACTTCACGCAGCGAAGATATTTTATCAGCAGATAAAATCATTTTCCCTGGACAAGGCGCAATGCCCGATTGCATGAACGCACTCAATCGCAGCGGTTTGCGCGAAGCTGTGCTAGATTCCTTGAAAAATAAGCCCTTTTTTGGCATTTGCGTGGGCGCACAATTATTGTTTGAACACAGCGAGGAAGGCGATACCGCAGGATTAGGCTGGTTTTCAGGCTGCGTGAAACGTTTTGCCAACAATCAAACCGATGCACATGGCGAACGTCTGAAAGTACCACATATGGGCTGGAACATCGTCCATCAAACCCAAGAGCATCCGTTTTTCGACGGCATCGTCCAAGATGAACGCTTTTATTTTGTACACAGCTATTATTTTGCTCCCACGCAGCCTGAAATTGTATTAGCAAACAGTGAATATCCGCACGAATTTGCGTGCATTGTCGGCAAAGATAATGTGTTTGCCACCCAGTTTCACACCGAAAAAAGCCATCATGCAGGCTTGAAACTGTTGCAAAATTTCCTAAAATGGAAAGAATAAAACAAAAAAATACATAAATTCTTACAAACACATAAATTGTTTTGTAAAATTCACACCCAAATAAATAATCTATAAATGCAGCCTGAAACACTTTTTCAGGCTGCCTTATCACGAAAGAAGTTATGCAATTAATTCCCGCGATTGATTTAAAAAATGGGCAATGCGTCCGATTGAAACAAGGATTAATGGAACAAGCAACGGTTTTTTCCGACCGCCCTGCTGATACCGCAGAACACTGGCTAACACAAGGCGCGCGCCGTTTGCACTTGGTGGATTTAGACGGTGCATTTGCAGGCGAGCCAAAAAATTTTGCTGCCATTCGTGAAATTTTATCCGCCGTATCGCGCCATATTCCCGTGCAACTAGGAGGCGGTATTCGTGATTTGCAAACCATTGAAAAATATTTAAATTTAGGTTTAAATGATGTGATTATCGGCACAGCAGCGGTTAAAAATCCAGCCTTTGTGCGCGAGGCTTGTAAAGAATTCCCGCAGCACATTATTGTGGGCTTGGATGCCAAAGAAGGCATGGTGGCGATTGATGGTTGGGCGACTGTAACCGAACATCATGTGATTGATTTAAGCAAACAATTTGAAAATGATGGTGTGAATAGCATCATCTATACCGACATTGGGCGCGATGGCATGATGAGCGGCGTGAATATTGATGCCACCGTCAAACTAGCGCAAGCCATCAATATTCCGATTATCGCTTCGGGTGGTTTAAGCAATTTAGACGACATTCGCGCTTTGTGTGAAGTGGAACAATATGGCGTAGCAGGCGCAATTACAGGGCGTGCAATTTACGAAGGTGGTATTGATTTCTCCGAAGCGCAAAATTTGGCTGACGAACTTTCGGTAGCCTGAAATTTTTTGAAGTAATTTTTTAAAGATAAGGAAATAAAAATGACTGGTGCTTTTATGTTAATCGCGTTTATTTTGGGCTTTTGGTGTATTTGGTCCGCTAACCGCGATGTCAATTCTATTGGTGAAGCATTGGGTTTCACAGTAATGGCCATTATCATCAAAGCCTTGATGGAATGGAATGGCGCACCCAATTTTGACGATAAGCTGCTGGCAACTTGGGGCATTTTATTTGTGTTTACCATTATTATTCTAGAATTGGTAGACCGTTTTTCTAACAGCATGGGTGCAAATATGGCGATTGCTGTTGTAGGTGGCGGTGGCTGGTTTGGTCTGGCTAAATATTTGTTTAGCGACGCAGGTGCAGCAAAAGTGGCAAGCTGGCTTTCCTGATTTTATTGTAATCATACAAGGGGCGGATTTTCCGTCCTTTTCTATTTTCAGGCTGCCTAATCATAAAGGCAGCCTGAAAATATAGTCGCTTAAAATAAAAATAGGACAAAGCGACCACGCCCGCCGTGTACATCTAGTACATAAGGGCGTGGACAACGCAGTAGTATTTTTAATTTTAAGCGACTATATGTTACACTTTTCATTATTTATTTTTGACTATTAAGAAAGAAAACATCATGGCTGGCAACACTTTCGGACAACTTTTCACGGTAACCACTTTTGGCGAATCACACGGCGTGGGCTTGGGCTGCATCATTGACGGCTGCCCGCCCAATTTGCCTTTGAGCGCAGACGACATTCAACACGACCTAGACCGCCGCAAACCGGGTACAAGCCGCCACGTTACCCAACGCCGTGAAGCCGACCAAGTGGAAATTTTATCGGGCGTGTTTGAAGGCAAAACCACAGGCACACCCATTGCGCTGCTCATTCGCAACACCGACCAGCGCAGCAAAGATTACGGCAACATCGCCCAACAATTCCGCCCTGGACACGCCGACTACACCTACTGGCACAAATACGGCACACGCGATTATCGTGGCGGTGGCAGAAGTTCGGCGCGTGAAACGGCAGCGCGTGTGGCGGCGGGCGCAGTGGCGAAAAAATGGTTGCGCGAACAATTTGGCACAGAAATCGTGTGCTGGGTAACGCAAGTGGGCGAAAAAGAAATTGTGTTTGAAAATGAAAATTTTATTTCGCAAAACCCATTTTTCGCCGCCAATCAATCGCAAATTGCCGAACTGGAAAATTACATGGACAGCGTTCGCAAATCGCTGGACAGCGTGGGCGCGAAATTGCACATTGAAGCGCGAAACGTGCCAGTGGGTTTGGGCGAACCCGTGTTTGACCGTTTGGACGCGGACATTGCCCACGCGCTGATGTCCATCAACGCGGTGAAAGCGGTAGAAATTGGCGATGGTTTTGATGTGGTGGCGCAACGCGGCAGCGTTCACGGTGATGAACTCACGCCCACAGGCTTTAAATCCAACCACGCAGGCGGCATTTTGGGCGGCATTTCCACAGGGCAAACGATTACGGCGAATTTTGCGATTAAACCAACCAGCTCCATTGCCACGCCACGCCAATCCATTGATATTGACGGCAATGCGGTGGAAATCGCCACGCACGGACGGCATGACCCTTGTGTTGGTTTACGCGCCGTGCCGATTGCGGAAGCGATGTTGGCTCTGGTGCTGATTGATCATGCTTTGCGAAATCGGGCACAAAATACTGATGTGCGCGTGAATACACCTAATATTGCGCGTTTGCAGAAATAAGTTTCAGACTGAGATTTTTGCAAAACCTATTCAAGCTACCTGAAAACTCATAAGTTAGATATCTGTATTCGATAATTTTTATAAATATTTATTTAGATATAGAAATGTCGGATTCAAGAAACCAACCAGTAATTTCGGGTTTTGCAAAGATTCCAGACTGCCTGAAAAAATACAAAACACCAGTATAAACATGCAATTTATGTTATTTTTTCAAATAAATTCAGATGTTTAAAAATAAACCAACCTATGACAAAAGCCAAGAAAATAAAAAAACAAAATAGTCGCCAAATATTGCTTCTAGAACGCTTATTGATTCAAAGATATACCTTACCAACCCTGTGTCTTTTCCAATAGCATTGTTCAATTCTTTGAATTAAAAACAAATTCATTCACTAAGCAAACATTTATCATTGTCATTCAAAAACTTTAGATATGAAATTGGACACAGCATTTGTGAATTATTAAACTGATAAACCATTGAAAACAAGAAATATCACTCATGATGCATATTGGTTACGCAGACAAATTGACAAATTGTTGAACGATTGTTCAGACAGCCTGAAACCCTTGCAATCCCTAAATCTTCGTATTGCTCAAAACAATAGCATGACGGAATGCGCAAATATATCCATAAATCCATTGCAACGGAACATCTAAGAAATAGGGATTCTGCAAAGGTTTCAACCTAAAAATGAAAATAACCTAAATTGTATCCATTAAATAAATATTAATGATACAAATATTTAAATAGCATACTTATTGTTCATCGTCTGTACGCTCACGATACAATACCAACAATTTGCCAATATGTTGTATTAATTGTGCATTCACAGCCGAACACAATTCCTCACCAATCAACACACGCTCTGCACGGTCATCTCCCAATACACGTACTTTAATTAACTCATGCGCACGCAACGCCGTATCCGTTTCCTGAATAACAGCCTCCGTTAAGCCCTTTTGCCCCACCATCACCACAGGATTTAAATGATGTGCACGCGCTTTCAACTCTACAATTTCTTGCTTACTCAAAGTTTTGTCATCAACCATACTATTACTTCTTTAAAAAAATTTTAGGAAATATTTGTACCACCCAATTAACGCACAATTCAAAGCCATGCAAAAAAAATAATATTATCAAAAGATACTAACTTTCCAAATCAAACATGACAAAAAATGTACTATAAAAGAGACTTTTACAAAATTTACATTATACGAGAAAACTCATCTTTCAGGCAGCCTGAAAATACCCCACATACAAAAGCACTTTCTAAAAACATGAATTATCTTAAAAATATTTTTACCAAAATCTTGCACAATCTCTACAAAACTCGCTATAATTTACCGTTTTACAACCTTGCTGCCTATTTGCATGAATTAGGCGGCTGATTTTAAACCACAAGGAAGATAACATGCGTCATTACGAAATCGTGTTTATCGTTCACCCAGACCAAAGCGAGCAAGTGCCTGCAATGGTAGAACGCTACAAAACTATGATTACCGAAGCAAGCGGTAAAATTCACCGTTTGGAAGATTGGGGTCGCCGTCAGCTGGCTTATCCAATCAATAAAATCCACAAAGCACACTATGTGTTGATGAACATTGAAGCAACACCAGCAACTATTGAGGAGTTGGAAACTGCTTTCCGTTTTAATGATGCGGTATTGCGTCATTTGACCATTCAAACTAAAGCGGCTGTAACTGAAGCATCTCCTATGATGCGTGAAGAGAAATCAAAAAATCTGATTTCAGGTGAAACAGCTAGTGAAGAAGTTGCCGAAGCATAATAATTGGAAAACCAATTTACCTTGACCGCTACTTTATATAAAGTAGATAGTTTGCGTTATACGCCTGCAGGTATACCTGTATTAGATGTGGTATTGCAACACGATAGTTGGCAAAATGAAAATGGCGCACTCTGCCAAATTAAATTTGAATTACCAGCTAAAATTATCGGTCAAAATGCTCAAGCATGGCAGCACAGGCAAGGCGAAATCGTTACCGTAAGCGGTTTTTTGGCACAAAAAAGCCAGCGTATTCTTCGCCCTATGCTGCGAATTCAAAACATTACAGAATATAAAGGTTAAAACGACATGGCTCGTCAAACATTTAAACGTCGCAAATTCTGCCGTTTTACTGCAGAAAAAATCCAAGAAGTGGATTACAAACAAGTTGATTTGCTGAAAGATTTCATTACTGAAAATGGCAAAATCATTCCTGCTCGTATTACTGGTACTAAAGCAAACTACCAACGTCAGTTGGCTGTTGCTGTGAAACGTGCTCGTTTCTTGGCTTTGTTGCCTTATACAGACCAACATAAATAATTAGGAGTACAACATTATGCAAATTATCTTGTTGGAACGCGTTGCTGGTTTGGGCAACTTGGGTGATGTGGTAACTGTTAAAAATGGTTATGCACGCAATTTCTTGATTCCTACTGCAAAAGCAAAACGTGCTACAGAAACAAACTTGAAAGAGTTTGAAGCACGACGTGCTGAATTAGAAGCAAAACAAGCTGCAATTTTAGCAGATGCACAAGCTCGTCAAGCTAAATTGGATGGTCAAACCATTACTGTGGCTCAAAAAGCGGGTGTAGATGGTCGCTTGTTCGGTTCTGTTACCAATGCAGATATTGCCGAAGCCATTAAAGCATCTGGTATCGAAGTAGTTAAATCAAACGTTCGTTTGCCAGAGGGTCCATTTAAGGCAATTGGCGAATATGAAGTAGAAATTGCATTGCATGCAGATGCTGTTGCAACAATCAAATTGATCATTATATCTGCTACAGAATAATCTGCTAAACACTCTAAGAATCAGGCAGCTTAAAAGCTGTTTATATTAAGGACTAAATCCTATATAAAATGGGATTTAGTCCTTATTTTATTTATGCAGTTGGTTAAAATATAGTGAATTCAATTTAAACCAGTACAGCGTTGCCAACTCCCTTATGTATAGATAAAGAAATTAAAATTCGGTACACAACCAAGTAAAATAAAAAAACAAAGAGTGAATGCAATCCAATAACCAATCTTGACGTAAATGTTTAATCCAAGCCCAAGTGTGCTCAATTAAATTCAAATCAGGACAGTATGGCGGTAACCATAAAATCACATGCCCTGATAAAACAATAAGCTCTTGAATGTCCTGGCGTTTGTGAAAAGTCGCATTATCCATAACCAAAACACTGTTAGGTGGTAATTGTGGCAGTAAAACGTTTTGAACCCATGAATAAAACACATCTGAATTGATGCTGAATTCATACAAACCCACTGCAATCAATTGATTTTGGTACAGTGCGCCAATGGCATTGGTTGTGTTTTTGATTTGCCAGTTGTGATTGCCATGACAAACTTGTCCTCTTGGCGCATAGGCATAAGGACGATAAGTTTGGTTTTTAAAACCACTTTCATCAATATAAACAATAGGACGTTTCTCTTGCTCATACTGTTGTTTTAATGAGAGAAATTGTTCAATTGTTTCGGGTTGAGCTTTGGGGTGTTTAAGAATCTTTTTTTTGAGTGATTTTTAGCCGTTTAAGTGCCACACCAATGGCTCTTTGTGAACAGTTAAAGCGAACAGCGCGTTCTCTTTGAAAATCATCAGGAAATTGTTCTACGTCTTTTCGCAATAATTCATCATTGATTTTATTGGTTCTTTTGGGGTAGGGTTTACGTTCAATGCATTTTTTCCATAGTTGAATGGTACTGCGACTGATGCCATATTCCGCTGCCAATTCACGGTAGCTGTAACCCGAATTTAATTTTTCTAAAATCATTTGGCGATAATCTTGTGAATAAGCCATAACTGTTCTCCTGTGTGTACCGTTTATTTAATTCTACACCTATATAGTGGATTCAATTTAAATTAGGACAAGGTGACAGCGATTACCATGCACAAAAAACATAAAGGGAATGATAAAACGGTATTATTTTGATTTAAAAAACAATCATATTTAAGAATTCAAATATGTACTATGTGTACACGGCAGTCTCTGTCGCCTTGTCCTGATTTAAATTGAATCCACTATAACAAAAATTTCGGGCTGAAACCTTTGCAAAACCCGATTTTTTGAACTTTTTTGAAAAATAAATTTCTTAAAATTCAAAAAATTAAAATTTTTAAATATCAAATTTTAGGAGTTTTGCAAAGGTTTCAGGCTGCCTTTTGATTTTATTGCGCGATTTGTTGCGCTGCTGTTTCTAAACCTGCATTCAAACTATCCAGCATTGCGCCATAACCATCGCCTTGCTGTGGCGTGTTCACAGAAAATGCACGGCGTGTGCCATTGCTCCATTGTGCATAGCCGCTGATTTCGGTTTCGCCGCGATAAGTACCTTGAAAGCGGTCTAGATAAATGGTCAGATTGCTGCCGTTGGTTTGGATTTTGGGCAGATAATTCAGGCTACTGATACGGTTAAGTTTGTTGGCAAATGTGGCGGCTAATGCTTCGTTGAGCGGTGCTGCCCACATATTTTTTTGTGCAAAATGTAGGGTGTATTCATCGGTTTGATACAGCAAACTGTTGCTTTTGAGTGGTTCGGACAACACGATGTTGATGCCGACTGTTTGGCTGTGTTTGCTGGGTAATTTAAATGCGCTATCGGGGAGTTGATAGTATTGGGTGCTGGTGGCGGTGCTGCTGCACGCGGTGAGTAAGATGGCGGTAATAATGGGCAGAAATTTGTTCATGGTGGTATCCGTTGGGTTGTGGCAACCTATAGTCGTTTTAAATTCAAATAAGACAAGGCGACAGCAACCGCCGTGTACACCTAGTACATAAGGGAGCTGGCAACGCGGTATTATTTGAATTTTAAACGACTATAAAGCGTGGGTATGGCGGCGCAACGCCATGTCCGTGGACAAATAGCGTTTTTTATTTTTTCAGGCTGCTTTTTGGTTGATGACGCAAAAAGCAGCCTGAAAATTTTATTTTCCTTTGGGTATAGGGTCTTTACCGCTGCGGTTAAAAATCAAGGCGTTGGGTTGCTCTTTGAGTGTGTTGAGCACGGGTTGGGCGTTTTGCAAGGTACGGTCTATGCTTTGCAAGGTGGCTTGGACGTCTTGATACATGGGCGATTGCGGTGAAATGCCTTGCAGGGTTTGGCGCAATTCGGTCAGTGTTTTGTTTAATTCGCGCGGCAGATTTTGGGTGCTGTTTTGTCCGACCAGTTTGTTAGCAGAGGCTAACATGGTTTGGGCGGATTTGAGTGTGGTTTGCAATTCTTTCAGGCTGCCATTGAGTTCGCCTACGGTTTTATCTAATGGTAAGGCGTTGAATTTGTCCAATAATTTGGAGACTTGTGCTTGTAAATCGTCTAAACCGCCGCCGCGTGTGGCGATGACGATGTCGCCGCCATAATCGTGTTGTGGTTTGAGTACGGGGCTGTTGTCTCTGGCTTCTTCCAATGCGATGAGTTTGCTGCCAAGTACGAGATTATTGCTGCTTATGGTTGCGCTTAATCCTTTGTTTAGGGCAGCCTGAATGGTGTTTTGCCAGTATTCTTCGCTTTGTGGTGAACCGCCCTGCTCTATTCTGTCTGGGTCTATGCGTAGGCGGACGGGAATATAGCCGTTTTGGAACAGTTTTTGGCTGTCGTTGCCTTGAAAATAGGGTACATTGGCAACGCTGCCGATGCGTATGCCTTTGTATTCTACGGGTGCGCCAACATCCAAACCGCGCACGGAATTGTTGAAAAAGGCGACATAGTACAAGGTGCGTTCGTTGGGCTGGTTTTCAATTTCAGCACGGTCGTTGTGAATGGTAAATGTTGCGCCGCTTTGTACGGTTAATGTGGGGTCGTTGGCAGCTATATTGGGTGTGTCAAACGAAATTGCGCCTGATAATAAGGCAGATAGGGGTGCGCTGTTCACTTTAATGCCACCGCCGTCTAAACGCACATCAATGCCGTTATCTAACCAAAAACGGCTGTTGGCTTTGACCAAATTTTCGTGCGGACTTTGGACAAAAATGCTGTATTGCACGCTTTGGTCAGCAGGGTTGAACTTGGCACTTTCTACTGTGCCGACCGTGTAATTTTCGTATAACACGGGGCTGCCTGCGCTAATCATTTTGCTGTTTTTGCCTGTCAGTGTGAAACGTACGCCTGTTTGACCCAATGCGGTAATCGGTGGCAATTCGGAAACGGTGAATTCGTGTGCTTCTTCGCTGCTGCTACCGGGGTTGAAGGCGATGTATGAACCTGATAATAAAGTGCCTAATCCTGTGATGCCGTTTTGGTCAATGCGTGGTTTGACGACCCAAAATTGGGTGTCTTTACGCATAAATTCGGCAGTATCGCGGTTGAGTTTGGCGATGATTTCTACGCCACTTTTGTCTGGACGCAATCTCACTTTGACCACGCGCCCAACTTCTACATTCAATACGCGAATGGTGGTGGTGTTCACTTCAATTCCATCGGCATTGTCCATATAAAGTGTGATTTCGGGTCCTTGTGAACGGATATTTTTGACAAGCAAATAGCCACCGACAATCGCGGCTGCCAATGGAATCAGCCAAACGGTGGATACCAGTGTTTTGCTGGGACGGATTTTGGCGGTTTGTGGTTCGTTGGATGTGGTCATAATTGAATCGTATTAAGGCAGCCTGAAAAAGATAATACGTTTTTTTCAGGCTGCTTTTAATTAACAAATAAAAAAATTTCAGGCTGCATGGTTTAAATCATCTTCATCATTGATATTGTATAAGAATTGCCACATTTTGTTCTCCTAAAATAGGTTTCAGGCTGCCTGAAATGCCCGTATGCGTTTATTTAATTCGTGAATCACAATATGGCTGTTGCTGCCAAATGTAATGTCATCATCGCTTTGCACCATGCGTTCCAAATTTAATTTAATTTGACGTTCAGGTGTAAAAATGATGATGCCGACATCTTCATCCCAAGCTCTTCTATTCGCAGTACGTTGCTCATACCAATGAACCACTTGTTCAATTTCTGTGTATTTCAGGCTGCCTGAATGGGGATAAACATGAAAATACAAGCTGTCATGATTCAAACAAATACATTCCGTTTTTTTGCCGTTCCAATGATAAAGCAAACGCAGTTCCCGACTTATTTTGACACACAACCATACCAATATGCCAATCGCCATTAAAACAATCAACCATACTTCATCAAACGGTATTTGCAGCAATAAATACAGGAATATCGCAAGAATACACAAAGCCGAAAAACCATACACCAGCAATGGAAAAATCAAGTTGGGACAAGGTTGAAAAAACCATTGCTGTTGTTGTAAGTATAATTTTGACATTTTCAGGCTGCCTGAAAAGTTTTTAAGCTGGTGTTTTCGTGTGCCAATCGCTATTCAACTGCATTTGGTGTGCCACGCCCAAGATTTGGCTTTCGCGGAAATAATTGCCAATCAGTTGCACGCCAATCGGCAAACCGCTCGCGCTGAAGCCAGCAGGCAAACTCAACGCAGGCAAACCTGCCAAATTGACCGCAATCGTATAAATATCAGACAAATAGGCTTGTACAGGGTCGCTGTTCAATTCTCCCAATTTGGGCGCGGCAGTTGGCGCATTCGGAGCCAAAATCACATCGCATTTTTCAAAGGCTGCCTGAAAATCATTCGCCACCAAACGGCGCAATTTCTGCGCTTTCAAATAGTAAGCGTCATAATAGCCGTGCGACAAAACGTAAGTGCCAATCATAATGCGGCGTTTCACTTCCGCGCCAAAACCTTCGGCGCGGGTGTTGGCGTACATTTCTTCCAAGTCTTTGAATTGATTGGCACGATGTCCGTAACGCACACCGTCATAACGCGACAAATTGGTGCTGGCTTCGGCAGACGCCAACACATAATACGCTGGAATGGACAACTCGGTTTGTGGCAAGGAAACTTCAACCATTTCAGCACCTTGCTGTTTCAGCAACTCAATCGCATTGTTTAAGGCAGCCTGAACGTCTGCGCTGTTGTTGGCGGTAAAATATTCTTTCGGCAAACCGATTTTTAAGCCTTTAAGTGATTGATTTAAATCACGGGTGTAATCTTCTTTGTCGCGTTCCAAGCTGGTGGAATCGCGTTCGTCAAAACCCGCCATTGAGTTGAGCAAAATCGCGCAATCTTCGGCAGTTTGCGCCATTGGGCCTGCTTGGTCAAAACTGGACGCGTAGGCAATCATACCAAAGCGCGACACCACGCCATAAGTCGGTTTTAAGCCCGTGATGCCGCAATGGGACGCAGGTTGGCGGATTGAACCGCCCGTATCCGAACCGAACGCGGCGGGTGCCAAACGTGCCGCCACCGCTGCCGCCGAACCGCCCGATGAACCACCTGCAACGTGTTGAACATCAAAAGGATTTTTGGTCGCGCCATAGAACGAGCTTTCATTGGTGGAACCCATGGCAAATTCGTCCATGTTCACGCGACCGAGCGTTACCATACCGTCATTCAACACGTTTTGCACGACTGTGGCGGTGTAGGGCGCGATGAAATTGTCCAACATTTTGGACGCGCAAGCGGTGCGCCAACCTGTTTGGCAAAAAATGTCTTTAAAAGCAATGGGTACGCCTGTGAGCGCGTGGGCATTGCCTTGCGCCAAACGCGCGTCTGCGGCAGCGGCTTCGGCAAGGGTTTTGTCTTTGTCCAGCGTGATGTAGGCGTTGATGGCGGTGTTTTGCGCGTCAATCGCGTTCAAATATTCGCTTGCCAATTCTACGGCGGAGATTTTTTTGCTTTGCAATAATTCACTGGCTTGTTTTAAGGTGTAAGTGGGCATGGTTTTTTCTCGTTAATAAAATATTGAAAAATAAATAAAAAAGGGTTTTGTAAATAGGTTTCAGGCTGCCTAAAAAATGTTTTAGTCTGCAAAACCTATTTTTCATTTAGAAAAATTATTTCTGATAGGGGAAAATACAGTTATTTATCAATTCATTAATGATATTGTCATCTATTTGATTTTCGGTATTGTCCTTGAAAATTTTGGATTGTACAAATTCTAAACTTTCATCTGAAATTTGACCAAAAACATCAAGCCTATCTCGGTAAAAAGGATGGGAACGCAACATTTTTTCCAATGCCGAGTTGATAGGCGGACTGCCAGCATAAAGCAATGCAGCTAAATCGTCAGATTCAAATTTAGTGAAAAAGATTAACTTGATTAAAGCCAAAATTTCATCATGATTTAAATGAATTGGGTTATTGTTCATAAATGTACACGATTTTCAATCATTTGGTGCAGTATAAGCCCTGTAACATTTTCAGGCTGCCTGCTTCAACAAAGTTAAAAAATTGTCAGCCAAAGATATAGCTGCATTCTACAACGGTCTGCGATTTGCCGTTGATATTCACAGGCAATAATTCCGCTCTCAGGGTTTCATGCTCTTCCAAAACAATATTGAAGTGTTTGCGTGGGCGATATTTGTTTGCCAACACGCGGCGAGCCTTTTCAATCGGCACATCAAGCAACAAACGCTGGTATTCCATACCTGCGGTTTCTTCCGCTATGAAAGTTTGGCTGTAATGCACCACGGGCAAGCCATAATATAATAATGTCCTTTGAGCGACAATCGGATTTGGTTAAAAGTGTATTTTTCGCGTTCGTCCCACATTTTATGAAAGCTGACTTTTTGAGCCGCTTGATTGCGATATTTTGCAGGCAGCCTGATGTTTTGTGCCAAATAAAATTGTCCATTTGCGTTGGTACGAACTGCGCCCATGCTTTCTGTAAACGCGCTCAATGCTGGACTGGTATCACAACCTTTTTCCCATGGTTTGAACAAGCCCGACCAATCGGCTGGTGCTGCCAAAGCGACAGGGGAAAGCAAATACAAAAATGTGCTTATCAATAAAAATTTTTTCATGGTGGGAAAACCTTTCAGGCTGCCTGAAAAAACCATTCAATCGGGCGGCTGTCCGTCATGCGCCAACCATTGACATTCTTGCAACGCCATTTCGCTGAACACCGCGCAAAACGATGAATTTTCAGGTGAACAGGCGTAAATGCCAAATTGAATTTTGCCTGTGGCGGCGTGTAAATGGGCAATCCGCATTTGATGAAAACGGCTGCCGTCCAATGAATATTCTATGCGAAAATCCTGTGCGCGGCGGCTTAAACGATACCAAACGCTGCGGCAATGGGTGGGCATTTCGCAAGTCGCCCAGTCGGAATAGCCGTGATTGGTGACCACGCTGCCCAAATGTTGGAAGTTGGCATTTTCGTATTCCACCGATGCTTTGAGCCAATTTTCGCTGTCCAAATACACGACTATGCCACATTGGTCAAAGCGTTGTTTGCTTTCAGAAAAATCGGTTTTGACCACAAAACTGAAATGGCTTTCATCGGTCGCCATTTGGAACATGGGGGCGTTGTCGTTCTGAAAATGGTAGTAGGTGCGTTGCCATAAATCGGTGTGGGCTTGGGTTTGGATTGTGATTTTATTTTCTTTTATTTCAAAATATTGGGGTGGATTTGTCCATTGCCATTGTTCAAAATTCATGATTTTTCTCGTTTTTTTGGGGAAAATGGGGTTGCAGGCTGCCTGAAACCGTTATTTTACTTAATGAATGGGCAATTTGTGTCGCAATTTTTCTTGCTTGATGGCTTCAAAAATCATCAACCATTCTTGGTGCAATTCGGGGTGCTTGATGTCAAGCGGCTGAATGTTCGGCAATCGTGTTTTAATGTGGTGGTCGCGCAATTTGCCTGTGCGTGTGTCGCGCAAACGCCATTTGGCAACATAATCGCCTGTTTTTAAATTTAAACTGTCTTGACCTGCACCTTCATTTGCTGCGGTGCCAAAAGCCCAAAAATCGTAGCCTATGTATTGCATTTTGCCATTGGTGGCATTGTGGGCGTAGTGGAAACTTCTGCCGTGTCGCATTGCGCTACACGACACGATAAAACCAACTCGCGCATTTTTTAAATGGGGTGGTTCATCGCAAACATTGTGTTCTGTGATGACTTTGTTTTGGCTGGATAATTTGATGTGCAACACGTCATCTTGTAACCAAACGCTGTCGGGTTTTTGGTCGCCGTCCAAATCTTTGTTTATCCGAGTTTCAGCGTGAATGGTTTGGCTGAATAATAGGGCGAACACGCTCATCAATAAATGTTTTTTCATGATTTTTCCACTTTCAGGTTGCCTGAAACTCAATCAGATTCATCAAGTGCGTACAGTTTATTAACAATTTCACTCGGTAAACCTTCATCATATTCTTCAAAATCAATTTCAAGGTCTACAAAATCATGACCATTAATGGTCGCCAACATTTCGGCAGGCACTTCGCGCACACGCACAATATCTTCATATTCAAACGGCATGCCGCCATCGGTATCGTAAGGGTCGTACCAAATATTCGCATTGGTATAGAAACCATTGGTGTAACGCGCTTCTATCAAACGCGTCAGTCGCCAATCTTCTTGCACAAAATAGGGAACGTCTTGTTCATCATCAAATTGCGTTAAATAATCCGCGCCCAAATTCCAATAAATTTTTAAAATAACCGCTCGTTCCGTTTCAGGCTGGTCAATCAACCACGCCAAACCTGCCTTGTTGTCATCATAATTTGAACGCGCGGCATAATTGAATTGTTCGGCAGGTGTGGCGTTTTTCAAAAAATCAAGAATTAACTTTTCTGTTTCATTATTCATTTGTTTAACCTTTATTCTTTCAGGCTGCCTGAAATTCAATCTGGCGAAGAAATCGTTTTCACTTCCACATTTTTGCCGCGCTGACGGAAAATAATGGTTGTTATTCCGCCTTCAAAATTTTGCTCAATGTGCAAACCGTTTTTGATTGGCATGTAAATAAACGGAATTTGCAATTTCGTGTCGGGATAGACAGTTACGGCTTTTTTCGGCATGGTCGGCAACAGTCTGTATTTGCGGTATTCGCCTGTCAGGTGTTTCAGTTGCTTTTGGCGATATTGTTGATAAACGCGTGCCACATTGGTGTTGGCGTAATGGCAAGTTTCGGTGTTGTTATAATTGTCTTTTGAATAGACGGTATGACATTTGGGCGCGGCGTAAACTGTGTTTGCCAGAAACAATGTTGCCAATAAAATCAATTGTTTTTTCATGATTTTGAACTTTCAGGCTGCCTGAAAATTTAACCTGCATCGGTTTTAATTTGCCCAAAATCGCTTTTTGCCAAGGCTTTTTGTTCAATAAATGCCATTAATTTATTGCCGTCTTGCCAGCACCATGCCAAATCATTGTGCGATTTCAAAGTCAAAAAAGGCAACCAAGTTTCGTTTTCCACTTCGGGCGTGGGGTCATAACCCAAAGAATAAAATGACGGATAACCTGCCAAATAATCAGGCGCTTGTTTTTCTTGTCTATAATCACCGAATAAGTCAAAAAACTCACGACGTGATTTTTTATTATCAGGAAAATCCAATTTTAATTCATCAGAACACGGCATATTTAAACCATATTCAAAAGTAATGCTTTTGGCGTGAATCACCGTACCATCGTGCAGTATGTTCATTTTGTCTTGATGCAAAACACGCTCGGTTTTTTCATCAAAATAATATGCCACAACATAATTTTCATCGCCAAAAAATGGTTCTTCATCATCGCTTTCCCAATCTTTACTACATTCTTGATAAAACAAAGACAAAATACCTGTTTGGGGAAATTGTGAACGCAAAGGATTGTCGCTTGGCAAATCGGTAAAATTGATTTGGGCGAAAAACAGGTATTCTGTACCTTTTGGTGTTTCAGGCAGCCTGAAATCAACTGGCAGATAAGGTGCGCCACCAAAATAACTGCTATTTTGATGAATGTCTTGTTCCACAAAAGAAATGTCAAAACAAGGCTTTGCCAACGCCAACCAAGCATTTTTATCAAATTGTGGATTTTGTTCAAAAAATTGATTTAAATCTGACACTTTCATTATTCTGTCTCTATTATTTTTAGGCTTTCAGGCAGCCTGAAACTTCATTCTTCATTTTGACGAATGGTTAAAGCATGTTCCACCGTTTGCTCTGCCAGCACATCGCCAGCCACATTGGTCAGTTGGAAATAAAATCCTGATATTTCACGAACAGGGTTTTCTGAAAAATCCACATCTTCCCAGTTGATAATAAAACATGGATTATCATCTTCTTGGCATTCATCATAGCTCAATAAACTTGATTTAAAAATACATTCGCCAATTTCGCTGCCAAGCATGTCATAAATCCACACAATCACGCCATGTTTTGCTTGATGATTTAAATACATATACGAACTCAAGTCGGTATTGTGTGCAATGGTACTGTGTTCATCAACGGGGATTAAATTGTCATTTTCATCAGCCATATTGGCATAATATAAATTGTCAGGCTCAAATGTAATTGGGGCATCTTGACCATCGTCATGCCAATTTTCCACTTTTAATGGAAAATCAATTTGTAATGATTCAATCGCAATATCATAACGATTGTATGCTTTAATCATAAAACCGCTAATATCGCCAATTTCATTCATATTGAAATTTAAATCCAATAAGCCATCAACTGTTTCAGATATTGGGTCAAAACCATAAGATAAATCCGTGAGTGGCACACAAGAAAACCGCACATTTTCATTGCATTCAGCCTGTATTCGCACGGTAATTTGTGAATCAATGCTGATGCTGTCGTTGGGCGATAAAATATGTCCGTCATACCGCACAGACACAAATTCAATGTTCAAATTATCCTTATCTGCCGTTTGACGTTGCGCCAATTCTTCTGATGAAAAAGGTTTGTACACATAATTGATGTTGTGTACTTCATGATATAAAGCATCATTATTGGTGCTTTTGGCAGAAAGGATTGCACCCGTAACGGTTAAACCATTGGGATATTTTTCTGCATCAATATCATTCAGATAAAAATAACGCTCAATGGTGTGGCGCCCTGCTGGCAACACATCAGATGGCATATAACCACCATTAGGCAATTCATCTTCCTTAACCTGCGAAAACATCCAAATTCGACAATCATAACGACTTTCAAAATCAATGGTCGCCCACAATAAATCGCCATCACTTAAAGACTCGGATTCAGGTGTTTTAAATGTGATGCTGTGCAAAATAAATTCAGGTTTAGGTTGAAAACCAAACAGTTTGCTAAACAATTTACCAAAACACGACATGATAATATTTCTTTGCTAACTAATTTCATCAAATTAAATTCAGGCTGCCTGAAACATTTTCATTATCTTGAAGAGGCAGCCTGAAACCTTTAACGCATATTAAATAATAGGCAAATTTTCTTTCCCAATTTCCCAGAAATCATCAGGAAGCGGAGGGTCTTCATATTCTTCCTCCTCTTCTTCTGGTTCGGGTTCTTTGGGTGGACTGGCAACCGCTTTTGGCGGCGGTGCCACATCTTTTGCCTTATCCTGATTGCTTACCGAAGTTGTTTCAGGCTGCGTTGATTTAGGTGCAGTTTCTGGTTTAGATGCGACAGGCTGATTATTTGCAGATTCCTCCGCAGGTTTTTCAGGCTGCTTATTTTGATTCTCTGTTTCACCATGTTTCCATTCAGTAGACACTTGAACTTCCTTTGGTGGTGTAGTTGTTTTGGCTGGCGAACTTGGCGCAGATTTCTCTGTTGCATCTGCCTTGTTTTCAGGCTGCCCTACTGTATTTTCAACTGATTTGGTATCTGCTTGAACAACAGGTGGATTATCCACTTGTTGTGGTTTAGGCGCAGTTGGTGCTGTAACATTTGACTGCCCCACTCGTTTGCATACCTCGCGTATCACACCATCATTAGGTTGCGATAATAATTTCAACTGGTCAGCAGTATATTTCGGTACAGGAAATTCATTGGCATCAACGATTTCGCCATTCGTACTGTAATGGGTAGTGGTGCGAATGGTGCGAATACTGTTGGCGCAATCAATCTGCTCAAACCAACGATTATAAGCATACCATGCACCCGTTGCTGGCGATTTTTGCGGTTTAGGATAATGGTATTCTATCAATGCAGTAATCACGCCATTTTCTTGTTTGATACTATCTGCCAACAAAAATTCGCGGCTACCCGATGGATTTGCTTCTCCTGTCGGCACATAATTTGGATTGCGTGTCGGGTCGGGCATTTTGTGTTCGGTCGGTTTTTCAGGCTGCGATGTTGCTACGCCAATATTTTCAGGCTGCCCATCATCAGGTTCCTGAGATTGCCACAAATCAGTATATCGTGTCGTAAAACGAGTTTCATGTATCACATGGCAGCCTGAAAACAAAATTGAACACGCCATCGCCAAGGCAATAGAACGCAACTTCATATTTAACTTTCAATCACTTGTGGCACGATATACAAACGATTGCGTACATCAGGCGCAACTGCTTGATATGCCGCCGCATGGTCGGTTTCCACAACTGCATCTTCGCGCAAACGCAACGCCACTTCATGCGGATGCGACATAGGCTCAACACCATCGGTATTGACCGCTTGCATTTTTTCCACCAACTCAAAAACAGCATTCAATTTTTCCAAAGTTGCCGTTTTTTCCGCATCGTCCAAAGACAAACGCGACAACTTGGCGATTTTTTCCACATCATCTAATGTCAGAGCCATATCTAAAAATTCCTTAAAATTTTGATTTAGTAATTTGAAAAATTAGGGTATCATTGCGTGTTATTTATGCGCAGCGTGCGCAATTATACCCGAAAACGTTTTTAAAAGTATGATGATTTTTTCAGGCAGCCTGAAAGCTATCATGCTTTACCCATTGTTTATATTTAATTAATTTTAACAGGACGCATCATGCTTGGTTTTTTTACTCGCTATTTTTCTAACGACATTGCCATTGATTTAGGCACAGCCAATACATTAATTTATATCAAAGGCAAAGGCATTGTATTAGATGAACCATCTGTGGTAGCCGTTCAATCTGACAACGCAGGCAGAAATGAAACTCTCGCAGTCGGCGCAGAAGCCAAAAAAATGTTGGGTCGTACCCCTGGTAGCATTCAAGCTATTCGACCATTGAAAGACGGCGTGATTGCTGATTTCAACGTAACAGGCAAAATGCTCAAAGCCTTTATCCGCAAAGTGAACAACAGCAAATGGGCAGCTACGCCACGCGTTGTGATTTGCGTACCTTGTGGCGCAACCCAAGTAGAACGCAAAGCCATTCGTGATTCTGCACAAGAAGCAGGCGCATCAGCCGTTTATTTGATTGAAGAACCGATGGCAGCCGCTATTGGCGCAGGTTTACCGATTGAAGAACCCACAGGTTCTATGGTGGTGGACATTGGTGGCGGTACAACCGAAGTGGGCGTGATTTCATTATCAGGCGTGGTGTACTCACATTCTGTGCGCGTAGGTGGCGATACATTTGACGAAGCGATTATTCAATATGTGCGCCGCAACTATGGTATGCTGATTGGTGAAGCATCTGCCGAAGAAATCAAAAAACGCATCGGTTCCGCTTTCCCAAGCACCGAAGTTAGCGAAATGGAAGTTAAAGGTCGTAATTTGGCGGAAGGTATTCCACGCTCGTTTACCATCACATCAAATGAAGTGTTGGAAGCATTGGCAGACCCATTGAGCCAAATTGTGCAAGCCGTACGCAACGCGCTGGAACAAACGCCACCCGAACTGGGCGCAGACATCGCAGAACGTGGCTTGGTATTAACAGGTGGCGGTGCATTGCTCAAAGGTTTAGACCGCTTGTTGGCTGAAGAAACAGGGTTACCTGTGTTAATCGCCGAAGATGCTTTAACGTGCGTTGCGCGCGGTTCTGGTAAAGCATTGGATATGGTAGGCAAATTAAATTCTGTATTTGTCAACAATCCATAAAACTGTTTCGACTTGATGGATAACAGATTATGGCTCACTGGTTTCCCAAACCAAGTGAGCCATTGTCTGCTTACATAATTAAAAAATTTATTGAAAAAACTTAAACAACTACTTTCAGGCTGCCTGAAACATTGTGCTACACAAGTAAATACTTAAACACATGTCAGACCAATCCCTTTCCTTTACCCAACGCGGTATTCGCCCCGTTAATAAGCTGATTTGCTTATCTATTTTATCCATTATTTTATTGATGCTAGATAGCCGATATTCTGCTGTTCAAACAGCTAGACGCTATGTAGCAACCGCATTGTTTCCATTACAATGGCTCGCTAATCAACCACTTGAATGGTATGAATATAGCAGCGCCATGTTTCAATCACAAAACTATTTATTGAAAGAAAATCAACGCTTAATGCAAGAAAACACTCGCTTAAAACTCCAAGCGCAGCAAGCAGAATTACGCGGTAAAGAATTATCAGACCTTAAATCATTGATGTCTTTGCAAAATCATGGCTTACAAATTACCACCGCTGCCGAAATTATTTCTAACGGCAAAGAACCTTCAGGCAGCCGTTTGATTATTAATAAAGGCGCAAACCACAATATTCGCGCAGGAGATGCCGTTGTAGATGACACGGGATTAATTGGACAAATCAATCAAGTCCACCCATTAAGTGCAGAAATCAGCCTATTAACAGACAGCACCTCAACCATTCCAGTCATGGTGGCACGAACAGGGATTCGTTCTTTATTATACGGTGGCAGTGGTAACATTTCTTTACGCTACTTTCCAACCGATGCCGATTTACAACCCAACGATATTTTGGTTACTTCTGGCTTGGACAGCATTTTTCCTGCAGGTATCCCTGTGGCACGCGTCATCCAAACCAGCCGTAATGCAGGCACCCCTTTTTATCGTGTACAATTAGAACCTTTGTCCGATTCGCGCAGCAGTAAATATGTATTAATACTACCGCAAACCGAACTTCCTAATTTTCAGGCTGCCTCTACACCAATGGCAGCATCCGTTCCGACACAACCATGAATGAATCAGAAACCTTTTACCATAAAATCCCTAAGAAGCTGATTTATATCAGCTTTATACTTGCTATTTTAGTGGATTTTATCCCACTTTCAGGCAGCCTTTTTTACTGGCTACCTGAATTTACTGCCTTAATATTAATGTATTGGGCAATTAACCGTCCACAAAATGTGGGTATTGGCACCGCTTTCATTTTAGGCTTACTTATAGATATTGGCATCGCAGCACCTTTAGGAGAACACGCTTTAGCATACATCTTTTCTCTCTATTCAGTGATTCACAACCGTCGCCAAATCGTGTTATATAATTACGGTATTCAAGCCATTGTGGTTTTTGCCGCTCTAATGTGTAGCGAAATCATTTTAACCTTGATTCGTTTGCGTTTTACCCATCATTTTAATGGTTGGACAACTTTTCTCGCACCCTTTGTTGGGGCATTATTGTGGCCATTGTTAAACAAAATTATGGTTTCCATTTTGAATTTCTATTACCTCCGCCGATGAAAACACCACGTCAGCTTTCAGGCAGCCTTTCATACCAAATCAACAACCGCCATCGTGATTTTATTTTGCGATTGGTGGTTGCTTTTGTGTTTATTTTAATTTTATTTAGCTTGCTTATTGCGCGTTTTGTCTTTTTGCAAGTCCGTAAACACGATGAATACGTTGCCCGAGCAACAACTAATCGTATTACACTGATACCAACTCCTCCCATTCGTGGCGAAATTACCGATGTAAATGGCATTGTGTTGGCACAAAATTATCCTGCCTATTCGCTTGAAATTATTCCCAATCAAATTGAAGGCAAAACTGAAGATTTGATTGAGGCACTCAAAGCGTATGTAACTTTGGACGAGGCAGATTTGCGCCGTTTTAAAAAATTTCGTGCCGATTATCGCTCATATGAAAAAGTGCCCCTCAAATTAAAATTAACACCCGATGAAGCCTCACGCCTTGCCGCACATTTGTATCGTTTCAAAGGTGTAGAAATTAATGCGCGTACATTCCGTGAATATCCATTTGGTCCATTGACTGCTCATTTTCTAGGTTATATTGGACGTATCAGCGACCGCGATATGGAAAAATTGACCGAAAATAATCGTGCTATGGCGTATCGCGGTACAACACATATTGGCAAATCAGGTTTGGAAGCATTTTATGAAGAGCAGTTGCATGGTTCACCTGGTTATCAAGAAGTAGAAAAAGATGCGGCAGGTAATATCATGCGGATTATTCGTTCTGAACCTGCACAAACAGGACAAACTTTACGTTTATCCATGGATATTCGCTTACAACAAGAAGCTGACCGTCTGATGCATAATCGTCGCGGTGCTATGGTTGCGATTGACCCTCAAACAGGTGGTATTTTAGCCTTTGTTTCTAAACCCAATTTTGACCCTAATATTTTCATTGATGGCATTGACAGCGAAAGTTGGAAAGCATTGAATGAAAACTGGCAACGTCCATTAATCAACCGTGTAACACAAGGTTTGTATCCACCAGGTTCCACTTTCAAGCCATTCATGGCAATGGCATTATTAGAAAGTGGCAAAATCACACAAACTTCCATTGTGCCCGCTCCAGGTGCTTGGAGTATTCCTGGTACAACACACCAATTCCGTGATTCAGTACGCAGTGGACACGGCGCAGTTAATTTATCACGTGCCATTCAAGTGTCTTCGGATACCTTTTTCTATCGACTCGGTTTTGAAATGGGCATCAACCGCACTTATCCTTATTTGGCTGCTTTCGGTTTAGGTTCTCCAACGGGCATTGATTTACCAGGTGAATATCGCGGCATTCTGCCTAGCCCAGAATGGAAAGCCAAACGTTTTGCCAAAGGTACCGAAAAGCAACGTCATTGGAATCCTGCCGAAATGGTTCCTGTTAGTATCGGACAGGGTTACAACACCTACACACCTTTACAAATGGCACATGCCACCGCTATTTTGGCAAATAATGGCGTAGTTTTCCGTCCACATTTGGTTAAAGAAATACTGGACCATGAAAACCAACAAATTACCGTTATTGACCCTAAACCTGAACGCATTTTGCCGTATAGTCAAAGCAATTTTAACTACATCAAACATGCGATGCAGCGTGTATTGCAACCAGGCGGAACAGCATACAAAAAAATTGGTAGTGGCTTGCATTACACTATGGCAGGCAAAACGGGAACAGCACAAGTTGTCCAAATCAAACAAGGTGAAAAATACAATGCCGCAGCCTTGCGTGTACAACACCGTGACCATGCTTGGTTTATTGCCTTTGCACCTGTAGATAAACCACAAATTGCTGTTGCTGTCATTTTGGAAAATGCAGGCTGGGGGTCAAATGCCGCACCATTGGCTCGTCGTTTGACTGACTTCTATTTATTACGCTTAAAACGTGGTCAATTAAGCAACGAAGTTAAAGGAGCGCGACAAACTGCCAATCCATTGTTGCAACTGAATGCGCCATTGGTCAAACAAAAAAATAGCGTTCAGGCTGCCTTTGAAGCAGTTGCTCAAGAAAAATCTGCGGTTCAGGCTGCCTCTCAACCTGCCGCCGCATCAACTGAAAGATTTGAATAATGTCAAACCATAAAGATGATGCCAACTGGCTTATTAAATTCAAAAATTTATTTTGGGATCCGCTTGACCCTTGGCTATTTTATGCAGTACTGACCATTTATGTAATGAGTATGTTTCTGCTATATTCTGCCGATGGGCAAGACATTGGTCGCTTGGAAAACAAAACCATACATACCATTCTAGGTGTCGGATTATTATTGATTTTTGCGCGAATTCGTCCACAAATTTTAAGTAACTTTGCCCTACCCATGTATGTGATTGGTGTTGTTTTACTGCTGGGCGTTCATTTTTTTGGGATAACCGTAAACGGCTCAACTCGCTGGCTCAATCTCGGCATTGTGCGCTTACAGCCGTCTGAAATCATGAAAATTGGTTTACCCATGACCGTTGCATGGTTTTTTCAGCGATATGAAAGCAATCTCGCATGGTTTCACTATATCGCAGCCTTGGTTATCATTATGATTCCAGGCGTATTGATTTTAAAACAGCCCGATTTGGGTACAGCAACCTTAATTATGGCATCAGGTTTATTTGTCATGTTTTTTGCTGGTTTTCCATGGAAAGCCTTGCTTGCCTCCATTATCGGTTTTTGTGCCGCTATGCCCCTTATTTGGACTTATGGGTTGCACAATTATCAAAAAGTCCGCATCATGACCCTGCTTGACCCAAGCAAAGACCCACTTGGTGCTGGCTATCATATTTTACAATCCATGATTGCCATCGGTTCAGGCGGTGTATGGGGCAAAGGTTGGTTAAACGGAACCCAAACCCATTTGGACTACATTCCCGAAGCCACCACCGACTTTATCTTTGCCGTATATGGCGAAGAATTTGGCTTAATCGGCAATATCTTGCTGCTACTGGTGTATACTATTATTTTGGGACGCGGTTTATATATTTCATCCAAAGCACCCACGCTGTATAGTCGCACATTGGCTGGTGCATTGACCATGACATTTTTCTGTTATGTCTTTGTGAATATGGGAATGGTAAGCGGTATTTTGCCCGTAGTCGGCGTTCCCCTTCCCCTTGTCAGCTACGGCGGTACTGCAACCTTATCTATTATGTTTATCATTGCATTATTAATGGGTATCGCCAATCAGGGAAAACAAAAACATTACTGATATTTTCCCAATGAAAATGCAGCCTGAAAATTGTATAATTTTTCAGGCTGCATCCATCTTTTCAGGCTGCCCTATATCAATATATTTTTTCAAAAAGCAGCCTGAAAAAATTAAGGAGTATAAAAATGAACTTTGAACTTGGAAAACTATTTCTTGCACTCGTCGTCTTAATCAACCCATTGGGTGCACTAGCCATTTATCTAGAACTAACTCAAAACTTTACTAAACGCGAACGTCGCCAAGTGGCACGCCTTGCTGCATTCAGCGTGTTAATGTTAGCTGTTGTATTTACATTAACTGGTTCATTATTATTAAAAATACTCGGTATTCGCATTGGCTCATTCCAAATTGGTGGCGGTATTTTATTATTTTTGATTTCTGTATCCATGGTCAGAGGTGGCAGCAATCCCGCTAAACCCGACATTGGCACCAGTGAAAATAATGAAATCCAAATTAAAACACCACAAAAAACAGATTTAGCTTCCATCGCCGTCGTTCCCATTGCCATGCCAATGATGATTGGACCTGGTGGTATTTCTGCCGTTATTATTCAATCCACTGCTGCACAAACTATTCAAGACACTTTACTTCTACTCGGTGCAGACGTATTGGTTGCCGCATTATGTTATTTGGGATTGATTACCGCCGACAAAATCAGCAAATGGTTGGGGCAAACAGGTTTGACCATTTTCAACCGCATTATGGGCATGATGCTCGCCGCCGTATCCATTGAAATTATTTTGGCAGGCGCACGCAGTCTGTTACCACAATGGTTCTCCTAAATAATATCTAAAGTTAAATATACTTTCAGGCTGCCTGATTATTTTTTGTGATACCATTAGGCAGCCTGAAAAAAAACCTTTTCCTAATTAACCATTATGTCTCACCAAACCATACGCAAAACCGTCCTGTCGCCACACAGCGCAGACAAAATGTTCCAACTCGTGGACCGCGCCGAAGATTATCCCAACTTCCTACCATGGTATGGGCATACCGAAATCCTGTTTCGCAGCGAAACCGAACTCAAAGCACGCCTACACATGGATTACATGGGCGTTCAACAATCTTTCGCCACCCACAACCACAATATCCCCAACCGCGAAATCCGCATCAACTTACTGGAAGGACCATTCAAATCGCTGCACGGTACATGGACATTTGTCCCCTTGGGCGATGACGCATGCCAAATCCAATTTGAATTACACTACGAATTAACAGGCATACTCACGCGCCTGCTCACACCCGTATTCAACAGCGTAACCAACAAACTAGTGGACGCATTCATCAAAGAAGCAGACAAACGCTATGGCTAAACTCACGATTGAAGTCGCATACGGCACGGCGCAAAAACAAAAATTATATCGCTTGCAACTGGACGAACCTTGCACCGCACGGCAAGCCGCCATCGCCGCCCAAGTTTGTCACGACTTTCCCGAAGCGCAGCCTGAAACCGCACCGCTGGGCATTTTCGGCAAAATCGTTCCAGATGAACAACTGTTACACGATGGCGACCGCGTAGAAATCTATCGTCCCCTACTCGCCGACCCGAAAGAAGCACGGCGTAAACGTGTCGCACAACAAAAATAAATCAAAGGCAGCCTGAAAATACCGAAAATATATTTTCAGGCTGCCTAAACCAAAAGGAATCGTATGAATATTAAATTGATTGTTGGATTAGGCAACATCGGCAGCGAATACGAACACACGCGCCACAACGCAGGTTTTTGGTTTGTGGACGAACTCGCATGGCAGATGAAAGCCAGTTTCAAAAGCGAAAAAAAATTCTTTGGCGAAGTGGCACGCATCGCCCGTCCCGAAGGCGATTTGTGGCTGCTCAAACCCGAAACTTACATGAATTTATCGGGCAAAGCCGTTGCCGCACTCGCTCAGTTTTACAAAATCCAGCCCGATGAAATTTTGGTGGTGCATGACGAATTGGATATTCCTTGCGGACAAATCCGCTTCAAACTTGGTGGTGGCAATGGCGGACACAATGGTTTAAAAGACATTCAAGCCAAATTTGGTACGCCCGATTTCTACCGTTTGCGTTTGGGCATTGGACACCCAGGGGAACGCAATTTAGTCGTAGGTTTCGTGTTGAACAAACCGCCTGCCGCCGAACGCCAATTAATTGACGATGCCATCACCAAATCACTGCGCGCCATGCCCGATATTCTGGCTGGCAATAAAGAAGAAGCCGTGCGTTTTTTACACAGCAAATAATTTTTCAGGCTGCCTATTTATTCACGAAAGCACATCATGAATCCATTGATTACCGATTATCCTGTATCCACCGCACCCACGCCCGTGATTGTCGCGCTGGATTTTGCCAACGAACACGACACGCTTGCCTTTGTGCGCCAACTATCGCCCGATTTGTGTCAATTAAAAATCGGCAAAGAATTATTTACCGCCACAGGACGCAGTCTTGCCGAAAAACTCATCAATCAAGGTTTCAAATTATTTTTGGATTTGAAATACCACGATATTCCCAACACCGTTGCCCAAGCCTGCAAAGTTGCCGCTGAAATGGGCGTGTGGATTGTGGATATGCACGCATCGGGCGGTCGCCGCATGATGGAAGCCGCCGCCGAAGCCGTTGCCCACTATTCGCAACGCCCACATCTCATCGGCGTAACCGTTTTGACCAGCATGGAAGCGGCAGATTTGCACGAAATCGGTTTGAGCCAATCGCCCGAAGAATTGGTATTGCGCTGGGCAAAATTAAGCCAAAGTTCAGGTTTGGACGGCGTGGTTTGTTCCGCGCAAGAAGCACGCCTTTTGCGCCAACATTTGGGCAATGATTTTTTGTTGGTAACCCCCGGCATTCGGCTCAACACCGCCAACAACAGCGATGACCAACGCCGCATTATGACACCAGCAGAAGCATTGACAGCAGGTTCCAGTTATTTAGTAATGGGTCGCCCAATTACCCAAGCTGCCCATCCAGCTGCCGTTTTACGTGAAATCAACGCCCAAGCTGCACAATTATTATCCGCTTAATCTTTCATTGCAAAACCTATTCAGGCTGCCTGAAAACGCATATCTGATGTTGTTTATCTGATTTACAATACACGGCAATTTTTGGGATTGCTACCAATATGTCCCCTCCCTCGTCTCCAACGGGGGAGGGCTAGGGTGGGGGGATAAATCTGTGAAAAATAAATATTCTTGAAAATCAAAGAGCAACCCCTACCCTAAACCTCCCCCGCCAGCGAGAGAGGTGATAAGTCTCAGGCAGCCAGAAAGATTTTTGTCGTGTACTGTGTATCGGATTCAAAAATCCGACCTACCATTTTTGAATTTTACAAAGGTTTCAGGCTGCCTCTTCTCTAATAAGACAGCCTGAAAATATACAAATTATTCAATATGATACTTCATAAACTGTTTCAAAAAATCGCCCAATTTTCGCTACCCACACTACATCGCTGGGGCAATGCACTCGGTTATTTGATGTATTACACATCACCAAAAGACCGCCGCCGCATCCGCGAAAATCTCCGCATCGCCCAGCTACCCAGCGACAAAGTCACCATTATTCGCGTCTGCCAAGAAACCGTCAAAAGTGGCTTGGAATTGCCGATTGCATTTTTCAGGCAGCCTGAAAACATTGCTGCTTTATTTACCGAAATACATGGTTGGCAATATATCCAACAAGCACTTGATAATAAACAAGGTTTATTGTTAATTACGCCACACATCGGCAGTTACGATTTGGCAGGACGCTACATCAGCGAACAACTTCCTTTTCCGCTCACCGCCATGTATAAACCACCCAAAATCAAGGTGTTGGACGAGATTATGCAAGCAGGACGAGTACGCGGCAAAGGCAAAACCGCGCCGACCAATTTACACGGCGTAAAACAAGTGATGAAAGCCTTGCGCGATGGCGAAGCCACGATTGTTTTGCCCGACCATGTTCCCGCACCCACCGAAGGCGGCGATGGCGTGTGGGTAGATTTTTTTGGCAAACCTGCATTTACCATGACTTTGGCAGCCAAATTGGCGCAAATGAAAAATGTTGCCGCGCTGTTTTTTGTCGGCGAACGCTTACCCGATGGACAAGGTTTCAGGCTGCATATTGAGCCTTTGCATGGCGAATTAACAGGCAATAAAAGCCACGATGCGCGTATTATCAATCAAAATGTAGAAAGTTTGATTCTCCGTTTTCCTTTGCAATATTTGTTTGCATACAATCGCTATAAACACCCCGCAGGTGCGCCTGAACGTCCTGAATAATGTTCAGGCTGCCTGAAAATATGGAGAAATTATAAATGCAATTCAACCCCAGCCAGCCAGCCAGCCAGCCAGCCAGCCAGCCAATTATACCATTGCTGTTATCACATCAACGATTGGTCGCCCTGAATTAGAACGTGCCATACAAAGCGTTGCTGCACAAACCTATCCATGCACTCATTATGTTTTTGTGGACGGCGAACAATACGCCGATGCTGCGCGTGAAATTTTGACACGTTATCCGCATGTTAAAGCCGTGTATTTGCCTGTTAATACGGGTGCAAATGGTTGGTATAACAGCTACATCAACGCCGCAGCTTCATTTATCGCGCAAGAAGACATTATTTGTTTTTTGGATGATGATAACTGGTATCGTGAAGACCATGTTGCTAGCGTGGTAGAAACTTTTGAGCAAAGTGGCGCAGATTATGTTTATACGTTGCGTAATTTATATACACCGCAACAAGAATTTATTTGCCAAGATAATTTAGAATCGCTAGGTGATTGGGCATGCTTGTTTCATCAGAAAGATATTTCTTTCAACATGGATATTAACCAGCAATACTCAATTTTTTTCACTTTGTTTGGTGTACGCCGTCAATTCTTGATAGATGTCAATTGTTATGCTTTACGACGTGCAGTTGCACAGTCCATTGCCTTACATTGGTGCAAACAAGGATTCGGTAACGATGCTGTGATTCACACGCGTCTACGAGAACAAAATTTCCACAATGCGACTACTGGAAAATATACCGTTAATTATATTTTCAATTACCTAAAACCAAATAATCTAGTCTATGACGCATATCACGATTTATTATCAAAAAATAAATCTGATACAGAAACTAAGTCTGGCATTATAGAAATAATACGCGCCCTAAATCAGGCACATATCCAAGCCTACGGTGGCAGACCTTGGGCAAAAGAATAATTTTTCAGGCTACCTATTGATTTTTCATCGTATAAAAGCAGCCTGAAAACACAAAACAGAAAGCCAATCATGACCCCAGAACAACTTTTTCAAATCGCCGCGCAATTATTAGACAAACTGGAAAACGAAGGCAGCGATGCCCTTTCCGATGCACAACACACCCTACTCGCCTATTGCTGGCTAGATAGCCAAGTGCAAGAAGGTGGTTTGGTGCAACTCATCGCATCAGGTTATGGCGAATACATTTTACTCAACCCCGTTGCCGACAGTTTACGCCGTTGGCGCATCAAACTCACGCCGCGCATTTTGGACAAAGCACGTGTTTTGTATCAACAATACGGCGCAGAAATCGAACACTTGGTGGACGAAAATCCCGACATGGATTTGGACACCTTACGCCAACAATTCAATCAATTTGAAGAATTGGATGCCGATTATTTTGATTGTGCCGACGAAGATTTAGCTGCCGTATGCGAATACGTTGCCACACATCTTGTTGATTTTGTTGATGCAGCCTGAAAAAACATCATGACACGATACGCACTCACCCTATCTTACGATGGCAGCCAATTTTTCGGTTTCCAAAAACAAGCCGCAGGTGTCGCCACCGTTCAGGCTGCTTTGGAACACGCGCTGACCCAAATCGCCCACGAACCCATCAACATCATCGCCGCAGGTCGCACCGACACAGGCGTACACGCCACCGCGCAAATCGTGCATTTTGACAGCGATGCCACGCGCCCACTTTCCGCATGGGTACGCGGTGTTAATGCACATTTGCCCAATGGCGTTGCCGTATTGCACGCGCAGACCGTTGCGCCCCATTTTCATGCACGATTTGATGCGTGTGGACGGCGGTATCGCTATCTTTTGCAAGCCGCGCCTGTGCGTTCGCCCTTGCTGATTGGGCGTGCCGGCTGGACACATTATGCGTTGGATTTGGACAAAATGCGCCAAGCCGCCACATTTTTGCTCGGTGAACACGATTTTTCTAGTTTTCGCGCTGCCGAATGTCAAGCCAAATCACCAATCAAAACCATGTATGCGGTTGAACTTTCAGGCTGCCCTAATGGTTTGATTAAATTGGATATTCATGGTAATGCGTTTTTACATCATATGGTACGCAATATTGTTGGCGCGTTGGTATATGTTGGCTGCGGACGCATGAGCGTGAATGAATTTGCCGAACTACTGGCTTTGCGCAGTCGTTTGACCGCGCCGCCGACATTTATGCCCGATGGTTTGTATTTGACAGGCGTGGATTATCCACCCGAATGGGGGATTAGGCAGCCTGAAATGCCAGATTGGCTGTAGCAAAACTTCCTCAGTTTTGCCCCATTCAAACAATGGGTTCTATTTTTCAGGCTACCTAAAACCTGCGCAAAACCTGAAATGGTAGGTAGGATTCTCACATCCGATATTTTTCTAACTATGCAACTATTTGTTTTTATAGTGGATTCAATTTAAATCAGGACAAGGTGACAGCAACCACCGTGTACACATAGTACATAAGGGAGCTGGCAACGCTGTACTAGTTTAAATTGAATTCACTATAAATCGCTTTACAATTTTGGTGCACTATCTGCAATCTCATTACAAAAACAAAACAGCAAATGCGATGATGTTCTCGTATTTGCCGTTTGTGTTTTAAGCTGTTCTAACTGCACCACTCAATGTGTACACCACCTTGTGTCGTACAGACATACGATGGGTCAAACAGAAACAATACTTTGTCTTGCCTAATAAATTCAGGTAGAAAATTAGCATGCGATTGCGATGTGATTTTTAAAATCAGTCATTTATTTCCCACTAAGCAGCAAGCAACTTTCTACGCTTACTGGTAATTGATTAAAAGGCGTTCTATTTCTTATGAGATAATTATTTTTATACAATGGATTAAAATTAGATTTCCCACATCCTGCGAATATTTTACCTTTAAAATTTATTAATCTAATTTCATTGATGGATTTTATTTTTTCTGGTGCAAGACTATTATCAATAACTAAAATTTTAATTTCAAATAGTGATTTTGATAAGGCATTATCCATCATCAATATGAAAGCTGCCATGATAAGAGCAATATTTTTAGAGTAAAACCCATTGTTAAACTCCTTGTAATATCTATTTAATAGATATTGTTTTTTTAATGATTTACTTTTCTTAATTTGATATACATAAATAATTTGGTTTTCAGGCAGCCTGAAAATGTAAACTGTATTTTTCCTGATTGGGTTAAAAAATACAGTTGCTACAAAACTGAAAGTAAAATTTTATGGATTTTCATCCAAACATTCAATATGCACAGTATTCATGTGTTCGCGGGTTAGAACCAGCAATTCATTGGCTTGTTCCATGCTGTATTTACCCAAGCCCTGCTCGCTTAAAACACGCCCGAACGCATCTTCCAATCCCAAAATCGCACGGCGTTCGGCTTCGGTTAAATATTCATATTCGCGCAAATTGCCAAAATGCTGCGATAGCGTGTGCCACGCGATAAACAGATGTCCCAATGTAAGCGGCACGTTCACGTTTTCTTGTAAATTGATTTTTGGAAAATCGGGTATGATGTTGTCCTTATTATATTTTTCAGGCAGCCTGAAAAGATTGGGGCGCGTAGGCTGGCGGTAAGTGTCGCCCCAAGCGACACGCACCCCAGCTTTGGACGGTGGGGGTGCTGGGGTGCATTTCGCTACGCTGCATTTACCGCCAGCCTACGTGCAATTTGGGGTTTCAGGCTGCCTGAAAATGAATGAAATGATTAAATTACTGTTAAAATCTTTTCCATATCATTTTTCAGCAAATCAGCAGGATTACCATGCCTACCCCGTCTTTGATTTAGTATCATAAAACTTCCAATACATTGTTCACTCATTGTTTTCTCTGGCATCACATCAATAGGGTTCTTATCATAATTCTCAATATTTACACGACACAGTGATAATAAAATATAAAATACCATCAAATCCAAATCTTCGTATGTTGGGACATATAGGTGTAGAATTAAATAAACGGTACACACAGGAGAACAGTTATGGCTTATTCACAAGATTATCGCCAAATGATTTTAGAAAAATTAAATTCGGGTTACAGCTACCGTGAATTGGCAGCGGAATATGGCATCAGTCGCAGTACCATTCAACTATGGAAAAAATGCATTGAACGTAAACCCTACCCCAAAAGAACCAATAAAATCAATGATGAATTATTGCGAAAAGACGTAGAACAATTTCCTGATGATTTTCAAAGAGAACGCGCTGTTCGCTTTAACTGTTCACAAAGAGCCATTGGTGTGGCACTTAAACGGCTAAAAATCACTCAAAAAAAAGATTCTTAAACACCCCAAAGCTCAACCCGAAACAATTGAACAATTTCTCTCATTAAAACAACAGTATGAGCAAGAGAAACGTCCTATTGTTTATATTGATGAAAGTGGTTTTAAAAACCAAACTTATCGTCCTTATGCCTATGCGCCAAGAGGACAAGTTTGTCATGGCAATCACAACTGGCAAATCAAAAACACAACCAATGCCATTGGCGCACTGTACCAAAATCAATTGATTGCAGTGGGTTTGTATGAATTCAGCATCAATTCAGATGTGTTTTATTCATGGGTTCAAAACGTTTTACTGCCACAATTACCACCTAACAGTGTTTTGGTTATGGATAATGCGACTTTTCACAAACGCCAGGACATTCAAGAGCTTATTGTTTTATCAGGGCATGTGATTTTATGGTTACCGCCATACTGTCCTGATTTGAATTTAATTGAGCACACTTGGGCTTGGATTAAACATTTACGTCAAGATTGGTTATTGGATTGCATTCACTCTTTGTTTTTTTATTTTACTTGGTTGTGTACCGAATTTTAATTTCTTTATCTATATCAATCGCATAATCTGGGCGACATCTATCCAATTCATCAATAAACAAAATAATTGGCTTGGTGCTTGCCAATTCTTTTAAAGTTTGTTGTAAAGCTTGTAAATTTTTTTCGCTTTCAATTTGTTCTTGCAATAATGTGGCAGTTACCAATTCAATGCTTTTATCTACACCTGCATTAATGGCTTTTTCGCCCACTTCTTTTGCAGCATCATCAAGAGCTGTTCCCCAGTCATCTGATAATTGCCTAATATTTTGTTTCAATAAATGACCAAGCCCCGCTTTGAGTGCTGTTTTAGATGCAAATTTTGCGCCTGCTGCAAATTTATTTATCCAGTTTTTACGTTGTTCTAGTACTGCGACATCATCATGATTTACAGGGCAGCAAACATTGATGATTTCCGCCAATAATGCCAATAAAGGTTCGCCTGTGTGGTCGGTACGGAATGCATCAATGTAAACCAAATGATGTGTATCGGGCGATGTTTCCCTCATCAAGTTAATCAGTTTTTGGCAAAAAATGGATTTACCTGTTCCCTATGCTCCATCAATAATCATGGGCGAAACATCAATATCGGATTGCTGCAATAAACGACTGATTTTCTCCGCAAGTGGGCGGCGTTTGAAATCGTCTTGCTTAGCAAAAGTAACACCATTATTATCAATATCATGCATAATCATACCCTTATGTTTTAAAAAATGAATTTTTTGGCAAATTTGGTGTACACGACCACATATCATCTCTACCAAAACTTTCAGGTAGCCTAAAAACTTATTCATCAACCAAATCCCGACACAACATAACCGCTTCTTGCAAACTTTCCACGCCATAAATTTTTAATTTGGGGAACTCGTTTTCATTGCGCGGCAAATTCGCTTTCGGCACAATGGCGCGTTTGAAACCCAATTTTTCCGCTTCTTTCAAACGCTCCTGACCGCGCGGCACGGGGCGGATTTCGCCACTCAAACCGATTTCGCCAAACGCCACCATTTTTTCAGGCAAAGGCTTGTTTCTGAAACTGGAAACCATCGCCAATACCGCCGCCAAATCCGTCGCAGGTTCGCCAATTTTCACGCCACCCACCGCGTTCAAAAACACATCTTGGTCAAAACAGGCAATGCCCGCATGACGGTTCAACACCGCCAGCAACATCGCCAAACGGTTTTGTTCCAAACCGACCGTTAAGCGTTTGGGCGTGAAACCGTGTGCATCATCTACAAGTGATTGAATTTCCACCAATAATGGGCGCGTTCCTTCCTGCGTTACCAAGACGCACGAACCCGCCACATCGTCCCGATAGCTCGCCAAAAAAATCGCGGACGGATTGGATACGCCTTTCAAACCCGTTTCGGTCATGGCAAACACGCCCAATTCGTTTGCCGCGCCAAAGCGGTTTTTAATCGCGCGTATCATGCGATGATTGGAATGCTGGTCGCCTTCAAAATACAACACGGTATCCACCATGTGTTCCAACACGCGCGGGCCTGCGATGGCGCCGTCTTTGGTAACGTGTCCGACAAAAATCATGGCGATGCCCATTTGTTTGGCGATGCGCGTGAGTTGGGCGGCACATTCGCGCACTTGCGACACGGAGCCTGGGGCGGACGTGATTTGGTCAGAATACATGGTTTGAATGGAGTCAATCACAACCACGCTGGGCGCGTGTTGTTTTAAGGCAGCCTGAATGGCTTCCAAACGGATTTCGGCAAGCAAATTCACGCCTTCTGCGTTCAAACCTAAACGCTGGGCGCGTAGGGCAACTTGTTGCGCGGATTCTTCGCCTGAAATGTACAAGACCTTGCGTTTTTTCGCCATTAAAGCAATGGTTTGTAAGAGTAATGTGGATTTGCCAATCCCTGGGTCGCCACCCAATAAAATCACGGCACCGTCCACCAAACCGCCGCCCAAAACGCGGTCTAATTCGCCCATGCCTGTGGCTTCGCGTGGTACTTCCATGGCGGTTACTTGGGATAGGGCTTGGACTTGTGTCGTTTCGGCTGCCCATGATTGGAAACGGGCATTTTTCGGTTCGGAGGCGGCGATGTTTTCTTGTAGCGTGTTCCATTCGCCACAATGGGGGCATTTGCCAACCCATTTGGGCGATGTGCCGCCGCATTCGGTGCATTGATAGACGGTTTTGGGGGCTTTTGCCATTTGGTTTTCCTATTTTAATTATTTGAATTAATTTAAATAAAATGGTTTCAGGCTGCCTGAAACCTGCCCCCTCCCACGCTGTCGGGGGGAGGGGACAGATACTTGGTAAAATTAAAAATTGTCGTGTACTGAAAGGCAGCCTGAAAAATATTCAGCGCGTATTTAAGCCAAGTTTATGACGCTGCACGTTTCCTATCCAAACTTTCCAAATACATACGGCGAAACAGGTAAATGAAGGGCATCAAAGCAAATAGCCCAAATAAAGTATTATAGACCCAAGGGGCAAATCTGCCGCATTGAAACATTTGGTAACAAACGAAATCTTTTTTAATGTTGTAGCGATATGATTCATCGTCCCATTCATATTGCTTGGATGCCAACCCGAAATTGAACACATGAATCGGATTATCCGCCATGCCTTTGCCCTGTACAGTTTCATTAGGATGAACAGGGAAAAACAAAGTGGGTTGATTGCTGGAATGCAATATCAGCCCCAAACTGTATGCCGTGTGGTCGTTTTTCTTTTGGCGATAATAATAAAATGCATAATAAGTGTTGCCCGCTTTAATCAAATGAATATTGCTGCTGGCATGAAACAGATGTGGTGTAATCATTGAATCCACAATTTCATAATCATCCAACCGCACTTCTTGCGACTGGGCAATGTATTGTTCTTCATTGACAAACAACCCATCTACCCCCAGCTCTAACAATAATAGGAACGCCATAAACAGTCCCACCACCCAAACAAATAATTTATCGATAAGCGAAGAATTGAAAAAACGCATTGTTTGTCCTTATGAAGTGGATTTTGTTACAAAATAATTTAAGCACAGCAAACCGCATTCGGTGTATTGATAGACGGTTTTGGGGGCTTTTGCCATATTGATTTTTCCTTAAAATAAAATGGGTTTCAGGCTGCCTGAAAAATATTCAGCGCGTATTTAAGCCAAGTTTATGACACTGCACGTTTCCTATCCAAACTTTCCAAATATAGTGAATTCAATTTAAACCAGTACAGCGTTGCCAGCTCCCTTATGTACTTAGGTGTACACAGCGGTTGCTGTCGCCTTGTCCTGATTTAAATTGAATTCATTATATTTTTATTTCAAACGACTACATTGTACTTTTCGAGAGTTGAAAATTTAAAAATAAAATAAAATCATAATTTTGTAAAAAAACAAGCATAATAATTTGCAAATAAATGTAAAATCAGTATGATGTAATGCTTTTCTGTAATCAACTTCTTATGAGGTTTTTTTATGTCTTCACAAACACAACAAAATAATACGGTCGCGTTAGGCGTACTGACTTCGCTGTTCTTCATGATGGGTTTCATTACCTGTATGAACGACATTTTGATTCCGCATCTGAAAAAAATCTTTGATTTAAGCTACACGCAAGCGATGTTGATTCAATTTTGCTTCTTTACTGCTTATGCATTGATGTCCATTCCAGCAGGTAAATTGGTAGAGAAAATCGGCTACAAAGGCGGTGTGATTGGTGGCTTTTTGATTGCAGCTTTGGGCTGTGTGCTGTTTTATCCTGCTGCAGGCAGCGCATCTTATCCCATTTTCTTGGGTGCATTGTTTGTTTTAGCAACAGGTATTGTTTTGTTGCAAGTAGCAGGTAATCCTTATGTTACTTTGTTGGCAAAACCTGGTAAAGAATCCACCACTTTAACCTTAATTCAAGCATTTAACTCATTGGCGACCACCATTGCGCCTCCTTTGGGTGCAGCGTTGATTTTTGTGGATGCATCTGCAACCAAAGCGGAACAAGTGGCTTCGGTGCAAATACCGTATTTAGGATTAGCAGGGTTCATGATTTTATTGGCAGTTGCCGTGGCATTCATTAAGTTGCCTGACGCGCGTAAAATCGCCAATGCTGAAACCGAACACAATCATGATGGTAAAACCAGCGTTTGGCAATATAAACACATGATTTTGGGTGCTGTAGGCATTTTCTGTTATGTGGGCGGTGAAGTGGCCATTGGCTCCATGATGATTAACGTACTGGAAAAAGTGGCAGGTTTGAGCCACGAAACAGGCGCGAATTATTTGGCTTTGTACTGGGGTGGTGCGATGGTCGGTCGCTTTTTGGGTACAGCCGTATTGAACAAATTTGAACCCAATAAATGCTTGGCATTCAACGCAACTGTTGTGGTTGCATTAATTGTGATAGCGATTTTGTTTGGCGGTTATGTTGCCATGTGGAGTTTATTGGCGATTGGTTTGTTCAATTCCATCATGTTCCCAACCATTTTCTCTTTGGGTACAAAAGGTTTGGGTAAATTCACAGGTACGGCATCAGGCATCATCTGTACAGCGATTGTGGGCGGCGCAATCATTCCTGTGGCTCAAGGTGCATTTGCTGACACCATTGGTTTGTTGCCATCGTATTTTGTTTCAGCATTGTGCTATGTTTATATCGTGTTCTTCGCGTTGAAAGGCTACAAAGCAGACGAAAAACACGCATAATGCCGTGAAAGGGTACGGGCATTAGTGCATATTGATATATGATTTGTGCCTCTTGCCCAACTCTATCAAAATCTGATGTACCATCATTTACAACAATTCAGGCTGCCTTATATCCCACTAAGGCAGCCTGAAACATTATTGTAAACAATACCATACAATATACGCCACAAATCCAAACACAGGCACAAATTGCCACAGAGTTTGATTGCGTTGATTTTTTTCGCCTCGCAAATGCGCCATAATCGCAGCAAACAAAATATATTTCAACAAAAAAGTGGCTGCACACGCCATAATAATGCCGTTGATTAAATGGTCGATTGGTGTGCCTGCTGGATTAAGTGTGAACCACATTATCATGCCCAACGGCAGCAAACACGCAATCAACCAACGTTTTAAAATGGAATTTGGCACACAATTTCCTTTCAGGCTAACCAATTAATTGTCAAAATAAATATTCTACCGATTTTTCACACAAAAACCCATTATAATTCTGCCCATTATCATTTTCAGGCAGCCTGAAAGCACATTATGACCCGATTCCGTACCGATAAATCATTGGAATACGCCGAGCGTATTATGCTCGTATCCGTATTATTAACAGACAGTTACACAGGCAGCAATGAAAGCCGTGAACGCCAATTTAAGGCAGCCTGCGCCGAAGCCGCCGAACTTGTCCGTGCGACAGGTGGCGATTTGGTGTGCAGCGAAACCGCTAAACGCGACAAAGCGCATTCCGCGCTGTTTGTCGGCACAGGCAAGGCGGAAGAGTTGGCGGAATTGGTGGTGCAAAATGAAATTGAACTCGTTGTATTCAATCATGAATTGTCGCCCACGCAAGAGCGCAATTTGGAAAAAATATTGCAATGCCGCGTGCTTGACCGCGTGGGTTTGATTCTGGCGATTTTCGCGCAACGAGCGCAATCGCAAGAAGGCAAATTGCAAGTGGAATTGGCGCAACTGAATCATTTGTCCAGCCGATTGGTGCGTGGATACAAACACTTACAAAGTCAAAAAGGCGGCATTGGCTTGAAAGGTCCGGGCGAAACGCAATTGGAAACCGACCGCCGCCTTATTCAAACCAAAATCACGCAATTGCGCCGCCAATTGGAACAAGTGAAAAAACAACGCGAAACACGGCGCAAATCCCGACTTTCAGGCAGCCTGAAGACTTTTGCGATTGTGGGTTACACAAATGCGGGCAAATCCACTTTATTCAATCGCTTAACCAAAGCCGATGTGTTGGCGAAAGACCAATTATTTGCCACGCTGGACACGACCGCACGGCGATTGTATTTGTCGTCCGAAGCCAGCGTGATTTTGACGGATACCGTTGGTTTTGTTCAAGATTTGCCGCATAAATTGGTGTCAGCGTTTTCGGCGACTTTGGAAGAAACGGCGTTGGCAGATGTGTTGCTGCATATTGTGGACGCGGCTGACCCTGAATATGAACGAAAAATTCAGGATGTGAACGATGTGTTGGCGGAAATCAAAGCGGATAAAATTCCACAAATTATTGTTTACAATAAAATTGATTTACTTCCAGAAAATGAACAATTTTCAGGCAGCCTGAAAAACAATGTAGGAGAAACAGTAGTGGTGCGCGTGTCAGCCATCAGCGGTACAGGTTTGGATGATTTGCGTGCCGCAATGGTTGAGTGGGCATGACTTCAGACTAAAACCTTTGCAAAACCCAAATTTTCAGGTCAGATACTTTAATCCAATATTTCCTATTTTTATCAAATACTTATTTTTATTTAAAATTATCGGATACAAGTATCTGACCTACGAGTTTTCAGGCTGCCTTTTTTGATATAGTGAATTCAATTTAAACCAGTACAGCGACCGCCGTGTACATCGAGTATATAAGAGAGCTGGCAACGCTGTACTGGTTTAAATTGAATTCACTATAATTAGCTACTCCTTTAAGATTAATCCGATTGGGAATGACTACATCGTTTTAAAACAATAAAACCACTCACACCCGCCAACAGTGAACCCAAAAATACGCCAATTTTCGCTTGGTCTTGCAAAGCCGTATCGCTAAACGCCAACAGGCTGATAAACAAACTCATGGTAAAACCGATACCACACAACAGTGCCACGCCATACACTTGTTTCCATGTTGCACCTTCAGGCAAACTGGCTAAACGGCATTTCACCATCAACCATACTGTCGCAAATACCCCCAATTGTTTGCCCACAAACAAACCTGCCGCCACGCCCAACACCACAGGCGAAAACAAATTGCCCAAACTAAATCCAGCAAACGACACACCAGCGTTAGCAAAACCAAAAATCGGCAACACCACAAATGCCACAGGCAACGCCAAAGCGTGTTCCCATGTCAGCAGCAAAGGTTCGCGCACATCAGCGTCTGGCGAACGCAAAGGCATGGCAAACGCCAAAACCACCCCCGCCAAAGTTGCATGAATGCCTGTTTTCAAAACAAAAAACCACAGCAACGCACCCAAAACCAAATAAATCCAATGGCGCGTTTCATTTTTGTGATTGAAATAAAACAAAGCCACCATCACCAACACCGCAGGCAATACATACAACCAGTGAATTTGTGCCGTGTAAAACAGTGCAATCACGACAATCACCGCCAAATCGTCCATAATCGCCAAAGCAGTTAGAAAAATTTTTAATGAAACAGGCACTCGGCTGCCCAAAATCGCCAATACGCCCAAAGCAAAAGCAATATCGGTCGCGGCTGGAATCGCCCAACCTTGTGTCAAAGGCGTATTTGTCCCTGCAAACAAAACATAAATCAACGCAGGCAACGCCAAACCACCCACCGCCGCCACCGCAGGCAAAAAGCGTTTGGCATTGTCGCTCAATTCCCCTTGCAGCAATTCGCGTTTCACTTCCAAGCCCACAAACAGGAAAAATACCGCCATCAAACCATCATTAACCCAATGTAATACGCTCATGCCCAATACTTTTGCATCCAATAAAGCAAAATACGCAGGCGCAGCCGCAGAATTGGCAATCAATAAACCCAAAACCGCCGCCACCATCAATACAATGCCAGCCGCTTGTTCCGATTGGAAAAAATGTTTGATTCTTTGCATTTTGACTTCCTTTACTTAAAATAAGGACATAAATATATCACAATTTATTTTCAGGTAGCCTGAAAGGTATAGTGAATTCAATTTAAATCAGGACAAGGCGACAGCGACCGCCGTGTACACATAATACATAAGGGCGCTGGCAACGCTGTACTGGTTTAAATTGAATTCACTATATTTATTCTCAAAATTAGGATGCATTCAAACATAATGCCACAGCATATCTCGCTCGTTAAAAATCATGCAAGTACTGTTTATCAGGAAATAGCATCAGATAAATTTTCAGGCTGCCTTTTGTGATAAACAATCCAAAAAGGCAGCCTGAAAATCTATTATAGTCGTTTAAAATAGAAATCAGACAAGGCGACAGCAACCGACGTGTACATCTAGTACATAAGGGAGCTGGCAACGCTGTATTATTTTATTTTAAACGACTATAACATCACAATAGACTGGGTACAAAATCATTCAATGTATCGCGCAACTGAATCAATTTTCCATGAAAAAAATGTGAGCTTTCAGGCAATACAATCACGGGTAAATTCTGCTCGCCACACCATTTCAAAGGATTGGCTAGTGGCACAACTTCATCGTCTGCGCCATGAATAACCAAAGTTTTGTGTCTATTTGGTACATGTGGCGCAGGTACTTCATACAAACCAACTGCTGTACCAATGAGCAACAATAAATCAGGTTCACGTTGTTGTGCCACAAAAGTGGACACATACGCGCCAAATGAAAAACCTGCTAATACAAATTGCGCTGCATTGGGATGTTGGGCGCGCGCATAATCAATTACGGCAATACAATCAATGGTTTCGCCACGTCCATAATCGTGTACACCTTCACTATTTCCTGTGCCACGAGAATTGGGTAAATAACAATGAAAACCCATTACAGACAAAACTTTGGCTGTCGTTTGTATTACTTTATTAGTAAACGTTCCGCCTTGTGTGGGATTGGGATGATGCACAACGGCTACACCACGTTCTACGCCTTGCGCAGGTAAATACAAGGTTTCCAATTTACCGACTTCACCTTGAATATGGATTAAAGTTTGCGGATTATTCATAAGATTTTACTTTTCATAATAACAAAAATAATAGGATAGGCAGCCTGAAAAATATTTCAGGCTGCCTGAATCATGAAACAAAATTATATCATGCACAAATCACTTTAATCGCCAGCCCACCGCGTGAAGTTTCACGATATTTCGCGTTCATATCCTTGCCTGTTTCATACATGGTTTCAATGACTTTATCCAAATCCACACAAGCCTTGTCTTCACGCCTCACCGCCATACGCGCTGCATTCACCGCTTTAACCGCGCCAATCGCATTACGCTCAATACACGGCACTTGCACTTGTCCGCCAACAGGGTCGCATGTCAAACCTAAATTATGTTCCATACCAATTTCTGCCGCCATGCATACACGTTCAGGCGAACCACCCAATAATGCTGCCAATGCACCAGCTGCCATAGAACACGCAACACCCACTTCGCCTTGACACCCGACTTCCGCCCCCGAAATAGAGGCGTTCATTTTATACAATGCGCCAATTACCGCCGCAGTCAGCAAATAATCACGCACTTTGCCTGCCGTCAATTCCCCGATAAATTGACCATAATATTGCAACACCGCAGGCACAATGCCACACGCACCATTGGTCGGTGCAGTAACCACTCTTCCCCCAGCTGCATTTTCCTCATTCGCTGCCAGCGCATAAACATTAATCCAATCCACCAACAACATCGGGTCTTGCGCCGCATCATGCGCTTTCTTTTGCAGCGAACGATACAATTTCGGTGCGCGACGCGGCACTTTTAACGCACCTGGTAACACGCCATCTTTGACCAAACCGCGTTCCATGCACGCCGACATCGTTTGCCAAATGGTCGCCAATTTCTCGTCCAATTCTGCTGGCGTATGGCAACATAATTCATTGGCCAATGCCATTTGTGCGATAGAAATACCATGTGTTTCGCAATGCCTCAACACCTCTGCTGCGGAATGATAGGGATACGGTACATCTGCTGTTTCAGTTTCGGGCGCATTAAAATTTTCTTCGTTTACCACGAAACCGCCACCGATAGAATAATACGTTTGCGCGTATATTTTCAGGCTGCCTGAAAACGCGGTAATCGTCATTCCATTTTCGTGTAATGGCAAAAAAGTATCATGAAAAACCATGTCTTGCGCATAATCAAATTGTACTTCATGCGCACCTTGCGCCACCGCCAAACGCGCTGTTTGTTTCACATTGGTAACAAAACAAGGAATGTAATCAATGTCCACATCGTGCGGCAAATAACCCGCCAAGCCCATAATAATCGCTGTATCTGTACCATGTCCCAAGCCTGTCATGGACAATGAACCATATACGTCCACTCGAATGTGGTCGGTTTGCGACAAGCGATTTTGTGCGACCAAATCATCTATAAATTGCTTACCTGCTTTCATCGGTGCAACGGTGTGCGAACTGGAAGGACCAATGCCGATTTTGAAAATATCAAAGACGCTAATCATGATGAATGCTCACTTTGTGTATTTTTTCGGGTTTCAGGCTGCCTTTTTGATAAGGCAGCCTGAAAAAAATATGGCACATTATAAAATTAAAATAAAGAAAAAGCAGCCTGAAAAATATGAGTATTCCTGAAACTGAACATGTATGAATTAGATATAGTCGTTTCAAATACAAATAGTACAGCGTTGCCAACGCCCTTATGTACTAGATGTACACGGCAGTCGCTGTACTGGTTTAGTGAATTCACTATAACATACAAATACATACTCGCTTTCAGGCTGCCTACCCTATTCTTTGCTATAATCCGCCACTTTGTTTAATCATTCAGGCAGCCTGAAAAAATGCGTCTTACCCAAATCAAACTAGCAGGTTTCAAATCCTTTACCGACCCCACCACCATTCACGTTCCCAGCCAACTGGTCGCCGTGATTGGACCAAACGGCTGTGGCAAATCCAATGTGATTGATGCGGTGCGTTGGGTGTTGGGCGAAGCATCGGCGAAACAATTGCGCGGTGAAAGTATGCAAGACGTGATTTTTAACGGTGCTGCTACGCGCCGCCCTGCGCCACGCGCATCGGTGGAATTGGTGTTTGATAATAGTGACCACGCTTTGCAAGGCGCGTGGGGACAATATGCCGAAGTATCCATCAAACGCCAGCTCACGCGACAAGGCGACAGCAGCTATTTCATCAATGGTCAAGCAGTGCGCCGCCGCGATATTACCGATTTATTTTTGGGTACAGGCGTGGGTGCGCGTGGTTATGCGGTGATTGAGCAAGGCATGATTTCGCGAATTATTGAAGCGCGTCCCGAAGAATTGCGAGCGTATATTGAAGAAGCAGCGGGCGTATCCAAATACAAAGAACGCCGCCGTGAAACCGAATCGCGTTTGCAAGATACGCGTGAACATTTGCAGCGTTTGGCAGATTTGCAAACCGAATTGTCGCGCCAAGTGGAAAAATTGGAAAAACAGGCGAGCACTGCGGAAAAATATCGTCAGTTAAACCAAGAATTGGCGCAACAACAAAATTTGCAAGATTATGTGCATTGGCAACAGGCATTGGCTGATGCGGACAAGGCGGCGGCGCAACATCAAATCGCGCAAACACAACAAGAACAATTAAGTACGCAAACCGAGCAATTAAATCAACACATTCAAACCTTGCGTACACAAGAACAGGAACAACAAAACACGGTAGGCAGCCTGAAAAATCAACACGCTTTATTGCGCGAACAAATGGCGCGTGTGGAAGAGCAAATTCGGGCGCAACAAACGTATCAACAGCGCACAGAAAAAGAACGTGCGGCGGCACAAAATAAAATTCATCATTTACAACAACAGCATAATTCCATTTTAGAAGAATGCGACGTGTTGCAAAATCGTTTATTGGACAAACAGACGGAATTGGCAGAATTGGCGATGGTGGTGGCGGAACACGAAATGCGTTTGCCCGAATTGGAACGTTTGGAGCAGCAACAACATCATGCCTACACCAGCCAGCAAGAGCAGTTAAATCAATTAAAACGTGAGTTGGCATTGAAGCAGCAGCAAGCGCAACACACGCAACAGGCGTTGGCAAAACACCATGAGCGTGCGGCGCGTTTGCGTGAAGAATTGACGGCATTGGCTTTGCCCGATGATGCGGAATTGGCGGCGGCGCAGTTGGCAAGCGAAACGCATCAAGCGCAATATGAAGCAACAGAAATCGCATTGCAACAACAAACGGACACAATAGGCAGCCTGAAAACACGTTGGCAAACGGCGCAACAACATTTATCGGTAATCCAGCAACAAGTGATGACGGCGCAAGCGCAACAACAGGCGTTGGCGCAGATTTTGCATAGCCAGCAAACAACTGATGTGTGGGCAGAAACCACATTTGCTGATGCGCCTGTTTTGTGGCAACACGTTCACGCACCCGATGCGTGGCAAATGGCGTTGAGCGTGGTGTTGGCGGAACGTGTGCAAGCGCGTTGTTTGCCAGAACCGATGCAAGGGCAGCCTGAAAATTTGGCGCACGGTACGGCTGCGTGGATTAATACACAAGGCAGCCTGAAACACAAAACTTTGCCTGCACAGGCTTTATTGAATCAAATTCAAGTAGATAAACGTTTTCAGGCTGCCGTATCGCATTGGTTAGACGGTGTTTTGTGTGCACCTGATTTGGCGTATGCTTTGGCGCATCAACACGATTTGCAAGGGCATCAGATTTGGCTTACGCCCGAAGGTCATCGGGTGGACAAAGTTGGTGTGATATTGTTTGCTGCGAATGATGGCGTGGATTTTCTGCAACATCAGGCAAAATACGATGCACTGACACAGGATTTGGCACAACTGGAACCGCAATTAGCGACAGCGGAACACGCGTATCAGCAAATCCAACAAGAAATGACGGCAGCTGAACAAGCACATCAACAAATGTTGGCACAACATCGGCAAACATCTGCGGCATGGCAAGAGGCGCAACATCAAGCCAATACGCTGTTCACGCGCACCAATCAAGGACAGTTACGCCGCGAACACATTGTGTTGGAATTGGCGCAGTTAGATGAAGAATGTGCAGTATTGGCGCAACAACAAGAAACGCTGGCGACAGATGGGGAAACTTTGGCGCAAGCGGTGGCGGAATTAGATACGCAAAATCGTGAATTGTCGGGCAATCGCCACACGCAGCAACAGGCGTTGAAACAAGCGCAGTTGGCATTATTGGAAGCCAATCGGCAATACGGTGTAGCGGAATTGGATATACACAAATGGCAGCAACGCGTGGATAGTTTGCAAGCGCAAGCAGCGGCATTGGTGCAACAACAGGCGGATTGGCATACGCGTTTGGAAGAAACAGTTTTTCAGGCTGCCGATGATGCTTTGATGGAAGAATTGTCGCAACAATTAGCGCATCATCAAGAACATGAAATGGTTTTGCAAGAACAGATTTCGGCAGCGGAATCGCATTTGCAAGAGACGCAAACACAGGGCATGGAAGTGTATGAGCGCGTTCAAGCAGCAGCAGCAATGTTGCCGCAAATTCAGGCTGCGGTACAAACAGCTTTGTTGCAACAGCAAGAAGCTTTGTTGAACGCACAGCATTATCACGAAGATTTATTGTCGCGTGATGCAGATTTGGCATATCTATCGCAATATGAATATTCAGGCAGCCTGAAAGATTTAGCGCAACACATTAAACAGTTACAAACACAAATTGATGCTTTGGGTGCGGTTAATTTGGCGGCATTGGCAGAATTGAGCGAAGCGCATGAACGCGATGATTATTATCGCCAGCAAAGCGAAGATGTTCAGGCTGCCATTGATTTGTTGGAACAAGCCATCGCGCAAATTGATGACGAAACCAAAATCCGTTTTAAAGAAACATTTGATGCGGTCAATGCCAAAGTACAGGAATTTTTCCCGACTTTATTCGGTGGCGGCGAAGCGCGTTTGCATATGGTGGGCGATGATTTGCTGACCGCAGGCGTGTCTATTATGGCGCGACCTGTCGGCAAAAAAAATGCCACCATTCATTTGTTAAGCGGTGGCGAAAAAGCCTTAACCGCTATGAGTCTGGTGTTCGCTTTGTTCAGTTTGAATCCTGCACCATTTTGTTTATTGGACGAAGTGGACGCGCCATTGGACGATGCCAATACTTCGCGCTTTTGTCAGTTGGTCAAAGAAATGTCGGCACAAACGCAATTTTTGTATATTTCCCACAATCGTTTGACGATGGAAATGGCGGAACAATTGGTCGGCGTTACCATGCAAGAAAAAGGCGTATCGCGTGTGGTGGCGGTGGATATTCAAGAAGCATTGCAAATGGCGGAGCAGTAATCGTTAAAAGGCAGCCTGAAAAATTTTCAGGCTGCTTTTTCTTTAACAAATCATTTCTTTAATTTACCCACTACTACATTTTCTAACATAGTGCTAATATACACACTTTCTTCAATACCTCTATCAGGAGAATAAACATGGATAACTGGACACAAACACTTAGCGCAGGCACGCTGTTGGGCATTGCCGCAGGTGCGATTGCGCTGATTTTGGTACTGATTATTAAATTTCGCGTACATGCTTTGCTGACTTTAATTCTGGTCAGCTTGCTCACTGCGATTGCCACAGGTTTACCCTATGGCGCATTGGTTAATGATGTGCTAGTCAAAAACTTTGGTGGCACAGTAGGCAGTGTCGCACTATTGGTTGGCTTAGGTGCGATGCTTGGTCGCTTGGTGGAAACATCGGGTGGCGCAAAATCTTTGGCGGATGCAATGATTCGACTGTTTGGCGAAAAACGTGCGCCATTGGCATTGGGTGTAGCATCATTGCTATTCGGTTTCCCCATCTTTTTTGATGCAGGTTTGATTGTTATGTTGCCGATTGTATTCGCAACGGCACGACGCATGAACTCCAATGTGTTAGCGTATGCCTTGCCGTCTATTGGCGCGTTTTCCGTAATGCACGTTTTCTTGCCACCGCATCCAGGTGCAATTGCAGCTTCAGAATTATATGGCGCTGGCGTGGGTTATGTACTGCTGTTGGGCTTACCCGTTGCCATTTTAACTTGGTTAGTGAGCGGTTACTGGTGGGGTTTGACAGCAAATAAATTATTCCCTGTTCCCGTACCTGCTGCTGATTTGCTCGCTGGTGGCAAACAAGACAATGACCAACCTGCCGAACCTGCCAAAGCATCTACCGTGATTATGTTGATGCTGATTCCTATGTTATTGATTTTTATGAATACAGGTTTGCACATGGCAAGCTCTGCCAAATGGGTAGATGGCAAAGCAGAATGGGTACAATTTTTACGAATGATTGGTACAACGCCCATCGCCTTGTTGATTTCTGTATTAGCAGCCATGTATTTCTTGGGACGTAAACGTGGCATGAATGCCAGCGCATTAGAAAAAACATTGGACGGCACGCTGGCACCTGTTTGCTCCGTTATTTTGATTACTGGTGCAGGCGGTATGTTTGGTGGCGTATTACGCGCTTCTGGAATTGGTAAAGCATTGGCAGATACCATGGGCGATTTGGGTGTACCCGTATTACTCGGTTGCTTTTTAGTGGCATTGGTATTGCGAATTGCACAAGGTTCCGCAACCGTTGCATTGATGACTGCGGCTGCTTTAATGGCACCTGCCGTAGCCGCAGCAGGTTACAATGAATGGCAACTGGCAGGCGTGGTTTTAGCCACCGCAGCAGGTTCCGTTGCAGCTAGCCATGTAAACGATTCAGGTTTCTGGTTGGTGGGACGTTTGTTGAATATGGACGAAGCCACCACCTTGAAAACATGGACGGTTAATCAAACATTGATTGCCATCATTGGTTTTATTTTGTCAGCGATTGCGGTGGCAATATTAGGCTAAACCAATTTTGTTTCAGGCTGCTTTTTTGCCATGAATCACACATCAAGGCAGCCTGAAAAATATTTTTTGATAATATTTGATACGCGACTCAAACAAGGAAAAAAACCATGACCAAACATTATGTGATTATGGGCATTTGCGGCTGCGGCAAAACCACCGCCGCCCAAACCGTGCAACAACATTTGCATTGCGCCTATGCCGAAGGAGATGATTTTCATACCCAAGTCAATCGCGACAAAATGGGCGCAGGCATTCCGCTGACCGATGAAGACCGCGCCCCATGGTTGGGAAATTTGCGCGATTGGATGAGTGAACAAGCAAAAAATGGCGCAAAATATTCTGTGGTAACCTGTTCTGCGCTGAAAAAAGCCTACCGCGATATTTTGCGTGGTGCAGAAGGCGAAGTGTATTTCATTCATCTTTCCCCACCGATTGAATTGAACCGCGACCGCATGGCAGCACGACAAGGGCATTATATGAAAGCCAGCATGGTGGATTCTCAACTGGCGATTTTGCAGCCATTGGAACCAGACGAACGCGGCATTGTGATTGACAATGCTGGCGCAGCAGATGAAGTTGCAGCGGATATTCGCCGTTGGTTAGACAGTAACCATTAAACACAAAAAGGCAGCCTGAAAAGTTTTTCAGGCTGCCTTTATTGTTATTTTTGATGGAAGAATTAGTGGATTAAGTCATTTTCGTGCATATAATTCAGACTCTCTTGTGCAGCTTTATTTCCTTGTGCAGCAGCTTTTTCAAACCATTTTTTGGCTTGAATATAATCTTGTTTCACACCCAAACCTCCATAATACATATAGCCCAAATTGTATTGTGAGACTTCATCCCCTTGCACAGCAGCTTTTTCATACCATGCTTTGGCTTGGGTATAATCTTGTTTGATACCCAAACCTTCATCATACATATAACCCAAATTATTTTGTGCACTTGCATCTCCTTGCGCAGCGGCTTTTTCATACCATGATTTAGCTTGGGCATAATCTTGTTTTACGCCCCAACCTTGCTGATATATATAGCCCAAATTGTTTTGTGCACCTGCATCTCCTTGCGCAGCGGCTTTTTCAAACAATGATTTAGCTTGGGCATAATCTTGTTTTACGCCCCAACCTTGCTGATATATATAGCCCAAATTGTTTTGTGCACCTGCATGTCCTTGCGCAGCAGCTTTTTCATACCATGCTTTGGCTTGGGCATAATCTTGTTTCACCCCCCAACCTTGCGCATACATATAGCCCAAACTATTTTGTGCGCCTGCATCTCCTTGCGCAGCAGCTTTCTCATACCATGATTTAGCTTGGGCATAATCTTGTTTGATACCCAAACCTTGCTGATACATATAGCCCAAATTATTTTGTGCGGCTGCATATCCTTGCGCAGCAGCTTTTTCATACCATGCTTTGGCTTGGGCATAATCTTGTTTGACGCCCAAACCTTCATCATACATATAGCCCAAATTGTTTTGTGCGCCTGCCAATCCTTGTGCAGCAGCTTTTTCATACCATGATTTAGCTTGGGCATAATCTTGTTTTACGCCCCAACCTTGCTTATACATATAGCCCAAATTATTTTGTGCTTCTACCAATCCTTGTGCAGCCGCTTTTTCCAACCAAAATTTGGCTTGCGCATAGTCTTGTTTCACACCCTCCAAACCATTCAAATAACGCACACCAACATTATTTTGTGCAAAAGCATCACCTTGTTGCGCCAATTTTAAATCGATCGCGAAATTATTTTGCGATTGTCCTGAAATATTGGTTGATGAAGTGGTTTGCGTATCTGGCTCAGCAGCAACAGGCAACACCAGCATCGTAGCCAATAATACTACGGATAATTGGGGAAATTTGCGAGAAATAGGAAATAGCATATAAAGCACTCCATATCATTGGGACAAGAAAAAAGTGTAAGCTTTTATTACGCATTAAACAAGTTGTAGGTCGAGCATTTATGCCCGACATGATAGCGATACATTGTGTCGGGCATAAATGCTCGACCTACAGAAGTTCCATATCATTGGAACAAAAAGAAAAAGTGTAAGTTTTTATTCCGCATTACACAAGTATTCTGTGCTTGTTAAATATTTTGTGTGTTTATTTTGATAAAGGCAGCCTGAAAAACTTTTCAGGCTGCCTTTATCATCATGAAATTAAATATATTGCACCGTCAAAATTTCATATTCACGCATACCGCTTGGTGCTTGCACTTCCGCCACATCGCCCTCTTCCTTACCAATCAGAGCGCGCGCAATCGGTGAGCTGACTGCAATGCGTTTTTCTTTAATATCCGCCTCGTCATCGCCTACCACTTGATAAGTCGTTTCCTCGTCCGTTTCCAAATCCAACACTGTTACCGTTGCACCAAACACAATGCGACCTTCGGCATGAATTTCTTTTGGGTCAATAATTTGCGCGTGTGATAATTTGCTTTCCAGTTCCGCAATACGTCCTTCAATAAAGCCCTGTTTTTCTTTTGCCGCTTCGTATTCCGCGTTTTCCGACAAATCACCATGCGAACGTGCTTCTGCAATCGCCGCAATAATTTCAGGACGCGCCACACTTTTTAATTGTTGCAATTCCGCTTTCAATGCTTCCGCGCCACGAATCGTTAAAGGGATTTTACTCATAAATATACTCTCCAATAAGGCAGCCTGAAAATTGAAAATCATATTCAGGCTGCCTATAAAACCTTATTTTTATCTGGTTTCAAAATCAATAATAAAAAGGCAAGCCGCAAAATTTATGCGGCTTGCTGCTAAATCAAAAGTTGTGCCTATTGTATCAAATCACACAAAAAAGGCAAGTTTAACGCAATGGTGTCATGCCCATAAATTCCAACAAGAAATTGGTAAACGCAGGATTTTTAGGTTTGCTATCCATATTGGGCCAACGTTGTTGCCAGCCACGCAGCGCATTTTCCACATAAGCACGCGATTGGGTATTGGTAATTTCGCCACGTTGGCTGTCTACCGCTGCTTGCAAATACACATCATACACGCTGTCATCCACAATATTGCGTCCCACCAAATTGATGCGGAAACGGTTCAAATGTTGTGCGGCTTGTACTTTGGTCATTTTGCCTGCGCGAACTTGCAAACCCAAACGATTGGCTTCTGCACGAATTTTTGCCACATCAGACCAATGACTGGCTGCCAATGTGTAGCTTTTTGTGGACACTTGGCTATCCGATGACATGGGTTTTAATTCATGCGGCAATTCCATCATATTGCAGGCAGACAGCAGCAAAGTCGCCATAATGCCCATTGAAAGGTATCGTTTTGTCATGATGCAGTCTCCTTATACAGACGCGAAAGAATGAAGAATAGGCGATATTAACCGATTTTTGTGATTAATCAAAATATCTCTGTTTGAATCTGTGTCATTCAATCCACTTCAAACAGTTAATCATCTAAAAAGATTCATAATATAAAAAGGCAGCCTGAAAATAATTTTCAGGCTGCAAACTCTTGATATTATGTGTGTGTTTCTTTATGCCTGTATTTTATACTAAATCAGCATACAATGCAGTAGACAAATAACGTTCGCCAAAATCAGGCAACACTGCCACAATCAATTTACCTTCGTTTTCAGGTTTTTTCGCCAATTCCAACGCGCTCCAAGCCGCTGCACCCGACGAAATTCCCGCCAATATGCCTTCTTTTTCAGCCAATGCGCGTGCCGTTGCCAACGCATTTTCATTGGATACTTGCACCACGCCATCATAAATAGACGTATTCAAATTTTTTGGTACAAAACCCGCGCCAATACCTTGAATCACGTGCGGACCTTTTTGACCACCGCTCAATACAGGCGAAGCCTCTGGCTCAACAGCAAATACTTGCACGCTGGCTTTTTTCGCTTTCAATACTTCGCCCACACCACTCAATGTACCACCCGTACCAACACCTGCAACAAAAATATCTACCGCACCATCGGTATCGCGCCAAACTTCTTCAGCAGTTGTTTTACGATGCACTTCTGGGTTAGCAGGATTTTCAAATTGTTGTGGCATGAAATACACACTTGGATTAGCTTTAACAAATTCTTCTGCTTTGGCAATCGCACCACTCATGCCTTCCGCAGCAGGAGTCAGCACCAATTCTGCACCAAACGCACGCAGTAACATACGGCGTTCTTTACTCATGCTTTCGGGCATGGTAATCACCAATTTGTAACCTTTTGCCGCACATACCATTGCCAAGCCAATGCCCGTATTACCCGAAGTTGGCTCCACAATAATTGTGTTTGGCGTGATTTTGCCTTCGCGTTCTGCTGCTTCAATCATGGCAGCAGCAATGCGGTCTTTCACGCTGTTACCAGGGTTAAAAAATTCCAGTTTCACCGCAACACGAGCGGGTAAACCTTTGGTCAAATGATTCAGTTGCAACAAAGGCGTGTTGCCGATTAAATCAGTAATATTATTAGCGATATTCATAGTGTATCCCTTTTGCATATTTGCATAAAAATCATTGATGATAGTAATCCTACCTTATCTTCGTGTAGAAAATAAAATAATTTGTGCTGCTTTGTTTTATAACCTACCGCTATAATACGCTTTTTTTGATTATACGATTATTTTTCAGGCTGCATTTTGTTGCTAGGCAGCCTGAAAACCGATTTTGGATTATGTCTCAAACACGTCTCATTTTGCTTCACATACCGCGTATCGCATGGCTATTGCTGATTATTCTAACCCTTGTATGGGATTGGATTTATGCACCACTTGGTACAGGTTATATTTTATTGCTCATCAAACTCGTGCCACTTTTGTTGCCGATACGCGGCATTTTATCGGGCAAAATATACACATACCAATATTGTTCCATGCTGATTATGGCGTATTTCATTGAGGGCGTAATGCGTTTATGGGACATTCAGGCTGCTTCACGTTGGTTCGCTGCAATGGAAATTGTACTCACACTTATCTTTTTTTCAGGCTGCCTGTGTTATTTAAAACAATTCAAAATCAAGAAAGACAAAATATGAATAAGCCTTTGTTTACTAGCGAAACTGCCCCTTTGTGGCTTGGTATTTTGTTGGTCGCTGTTGTGCCATTTTTATCTATTATGCGATTGGGTCCTTTGCCCAGCTTTTTCTTGGAAAGTGGTTCGCTGTTTTTTGCCTTGATATTGGTGTTGCTAACCGTGTTTTCAGGCAGCCTGAAAAGTAAAATCACAGATTCTTTTTGGTATTTTATTGTACTCGCCGCATTTTGGGCGATTCAAGCACGCGCCATGAATTTGACCTATTTAGGCATGAGCGACATGGTTTCGTGGACATTTGTGATTTTGGCGTTGATGTGTTGGGCGTGTCGCGGCTGGGTGTTGAAATTGGGTACAGAGCGTGCCGTTTCCATATTAGCGGCGGCTTTGGTATTGGGTGCGCTGGCAAATGCGGCGATTGGTTGGCTGCAATACACGGGCTTGGCAGGCAAATTTCAGGGTTATTTGATGTATCGCGCAGGCATTGTGGAAGGGCAGCTCGCGCAACGCAATCATTTTGGACATTATTTGATGTGGGGCGTATTGGCGACTGGCTGGCTGTGGGCGCAAAAGCGTTTGGCTAGTGTCGTTGCGCTAGCGTTGATTGTATTTTTATCAGCAACCATGGGTTTGACTGGTTCACGCACCATTTTCGCATATGTGTTGGCATTGGCTATTTGGTTGCCTGTGTATCGCGTGTTTTCAGGCAGCATCAGCAATCGCACCGTCAGTGGATTGGGATTGGCAGCCGCGATGGTATTGTTGTGTCAATTTGCGATTGAGCCTGTGTTGGCTTTGTTCCGCGATGGCGGCTTAAACAGCGCGGCAGAACGTTTGAGTGGCTCGCAATTTGAAGGTTCGGGTCGCGGCTACGAATGGAAAAAAGCATGGCAAGTATTTTTATCCGCGCCTTTATTGGGACACGGTTGGGGCAGTTATTCTTGGTATGGTTTCGTGGAAAATGTCTATCCAACAGGTTTTCGTCCATATGAAAATTCAGTATTGTTCACGCATAGCCACAATTCATTTTTGAATTTATTGGCAGAAATGGGCTGGGTCGGCACAGCATTGGTGTTGGTTGGTTTGCTGTTTGTGGTACGCGCGTGTTTTCAGCGTGTGAATGCGCCTGTGGGTGGATTTTTGCTGGCATTGATGAGCGTATCGCTGGTGCATAGCGTGTTGGAATATCCGCTTTGGTATATTTATTTTTTGAGCGTATTTGCATTGTTTATCGGATTTGCACCGCCTGCTGATGAATCTGAACGTGAAAACACACAAGGCAGCCTGAAAACCAGCATGCCTGTATTATTTGCCACACTTATATTAATGGGCGGCATTATTCGTTTGGGTTTTGCGTATCAAGATTTACGCGCAGTTTCAGGCAGCAGCAATGTGGGCGTCAAAAAACGCACCGACAATATTATTGGTTTGCTGACAACGGCAAAAACCGAACCCATGTTGCGTTATTATGCACAACTGCAACTGATGAATTATGTAGATGTCAATGCCAACAGCATTCCTGACTGGGCGATTGAACATGCGCGAGAAAACATGCTTTATCGTCCCTTTGCCAATGCGCATAAATACGGATTGGTGGCGTATCGTTCGGGCTATGAGCAAGAAGCGCGTGATTTTATGAAATTGATGTACCGTTATTATCCCGCCAAAATGCCAGCCTATGCCGCTCCGATTATGAATACGCCGCATTATGAAGGTTTGCGCCAAGATTACACCGCTGCGTGTGAAGCCTATGCCGCGTCCATCAATCAACGTCCAAATTGCGCACAAGCAATGGTATTGCCTGATTGGTTGCAGAAAAATGTAGCGAGTAAATAAAAGTTTTCAGGCTGCCTATTTTGTAGATAGGCAGCCTGAAAACTTTTATCCCCAATATTTTCCATCAAATCTTTTTTTCCTGCGCCAAAACGCCCATTGCGGTTTCGCCACCATCACACATTCCCCCTGTTCACAAACTATCCGCAAACCTTTCAGGCTGCCTGAAAACAAAGCATCTCGCAACGGTGCAAACCAGCGCGTTTCCCAATCTGCCAATAAATCAACATACGCCCATACATCGCCCGTATCACGACACGCAACAAAATCATCTGCCAATACCGCAGATTGCGCCACCGCCACCTTTCGCTCATCGCACACACGCAACCACGCCGCCCAATCATACGGTGCCGCTTCGGTTTGCAAACTACTATTTTTCGCCCAAACACTATCCGTTCCCAATAATAAGGCAGCCTGAAAATCCACAGGCGTATGTTCAGGCGCGTTCCACAACCACACAGCATTAATTGGCGGCTGGCGATTTTCGTTAAGCCGATGACTGTGCAACCACATTTGAATTTCCGCCGACCAACGCAACCATTCCGCCGTATTGCCCCCACTCGCTTGCTCGCTGCCGTCCATTTGCCCACATATATCCAGCACACACGGCGCAGACCATTGTACTTTTTCAGGCAGCGTTAAAGTCCACAAATCGGGTCGGGCAGCCTGAAAAACAGCATCGCCTGCATATAAATCATTCAAACCTTCGCATAAAATACGCGCTTCGTCCGCCGTAATCGCAACCGCCGCACCGTCCAACATATTCACACTATTCATGCCCATTTGTTGCCACACAGGACTGGCATAAACCACGTTTTCAGGCTGCCTTAATTGGTCACACAAAAACGTTTGATACAGTTGCGAACGTGTACGCAAGGCAACCTGAAAACGCGCAAAACGCCATAAATCATTGAGTGCAGGTGTAGAAAAAGTTGGCACAGTTTCGTGTTCTGCGCGAAGAAATGCAGGAATAATTAGTGTAAACATGATAACTTTAATGAATTTAAACAAAAGTATGCTTGGGTAAAAACTATGTTCTACTCGCGTAACAATGTTAAAATTATAAATTATAGTGAATTCAATTTAAATCAGTACGGCGTTGCCAGCTCTCTTATGTACTCGGTGTACACGGCGGTCGCTGTCGCCTTGTTCTGATTTAAATTGAATCCACTATATTTTGTACAAACAATATCTAGTTTAACGAGATGAAAACGAAAACAAAATTGTTAACAACCATACCTGCTGCATTGATTTTATCGGGTGCAGTATGGGCAAACACGCATGGCACTGCACAACAAACAGAATACAAAACCAAATTGGTGGTACAAGAATTACCACTACCCAAAATAACCAGCAGCAACACACCAGCGAGTTATTGGTACGATGAAGAAGTACAAACAGGCGATAATTTAAGCGTTATATTGGGACGCTTGGGCGTGAGCGAACACAGCATCCAAACCTTTTTGAAAGAAAGCCCAATTGACACCAAAATGCTGCAATTACGCGCAGGACAAATCATCAGCGCGCGCGTGGATTCAGCAAAAGAAGTAACCGATATTCAATTTTTCAATGATAATGAAGATGGCGAACGCACACTCATTGCGATTGAAAAAGTCAATGGAAAATGGCAACTTCATGCAGGCGCTGTGGATACGGAAACCATGCCTTCATTGCGTTCGGTAGTGGTAATAACATCCGCTTCTGGTGCATTGGCGCGCGCAGGTGTGCCAGTAGAAATTCGCACAGCATTGAAAGAAGTATTTGCCGATAAGCTGGATTTAGATGCCTTAAAATCAGGTGATAGCGTGCGCGTGTTGTACGAAAGCTTGTATTTCCGCGGACAAGAAGTGGCAACTGGTAATGTTTTAGCAGCAGAAATTACAACAGGTGGCAAAACCTATTATGGCTATTATTTTGAAAATGGTGAACAAGATAATGGCGGTAATTATTATGATGAGAATGGTAATGCATTGAAAAAAGGTTTTGATGGTTTGCCTATCGAATCATTTACACGCATTTCATCGCCATACGGCATTCGTATCCATCCCATTTTCCGCACAGTGCGCATGCACACAGGAATTGATTATGCAGCGCCAACTGGTACAAAAGTCCTTTCGCCTAGCGATGGTGTAGTGAGTTTTCGTGGCTGGAAAGGTGGCTATGGTAATACCGTTATGGTACGACACAGCGACGGCATGGAAACGCTGTATGCCCATTTAAGCAGCTTTATTCAAAATGTGGATATGGGTACACCTGTTGGTGCAGGAACAGTAATTGGTTTGGTGGGTTCTACAGGTAACTCCACAGGTCCGCATTTGCATTATGAAGTACGGATTAATGGTCAGCACGTCAATCCTGCTGCGGTGGCATTGCCCACGCCTAAACTATCTATACCCGACATGGCGGCATTAAAAAAATATCGCGCCAAAACCGATGATATTATGCAAGCAGTACGCGGTTTACCCGTGATGGTAGCGCAGCGCGATTAAATTTTTATATCATCAAAATAAAAGGCAGCCTGAAAACATTTTTATATGTTTTCAGGCTGCCTTTTTTGGTTTATTTATCGCTTTAGAACAAAACTTTAATATTTTATTGGTTTTATAAAAGTATCATTTTTTCCAATCAAATTTTATGTTAAAATTATTCCATTTTAATTTTGTTAAACAAACCATCATTCTGGAGTAATCAGTTCATGGCATCTTATCAATTAAATATTGTACATCAAGGTACTGTACACAAGGTTGCTTTGCAATCTGGCGAAACCGTGCGCGCACCCGCGTCAGCACATACACAATATAAATTATTCAACCAAAACGGCACTTTATTAATGCAGCCTGAAACCAAAATGGTTGGCAATGATTTATGGGTTTTATTAGACGAAAATTCCAATAAACCATTGTTAATTCTAGAAAATTATACATCAAGCGAATACGTTACCGATGCAATGACCTTACTACAAGATGGCAATACTTTTGCTATTTTGGGTTCCGATACTATGTTTTCAGCACCTGTACAGACTGTCCCTGTAATATCCAAAACAGCGGTGGCGGCAAGTGGTGGAAAAATGGCTGCCATTGCGGCAGGTGTTGCATTATTAGGCGGTACTGCTGCAATTGCTGGTAAAAATAATGGTAAGAATGAAACTGCTCCAACACAACCAGAAACTCCTCCTGCACAACCCACTACTTCTACTACACAACCGAAACCTGTAACCCCTGCTAAACCTGCTGCACCTACTGCCCAAATTACTATCAACAAAATCGCAGGCGATGACATCATTAATCAAACTGAAGCTAAAGGCGATATTACGCTTTCAGGCAGCCTGAAATATACAGGTGATGTATCTGCTAATGCTGTAAAAGTTAATGTAAATGTGGCTGGAAAAACCATTGCTGCTACGGTAAATGGTAATACTTGGACTGCAAAAGTCGCTGGTAGCTTATTGGCTGGCAAACAAGGAGCAAATAATGTAACCGCCACCATTAACGTCAGCGATAGCGCTAAACAAACCGCTAGCGCAACGGCAAATCATGCTTATACTGTGGATACGCAAATTGATAAACCTGTGATTACAATCGATAAAATCACAGGCGATGACTTTGTGAGCTTAACTGAAGCAAAACAAACCACTATTAATATTACTGGTACAGTGCGTAATGCTAATAATGGTGATAAAGTCACTTTAAAAGTGGGCAATGCTAGCTACACTGGCGAAGTGCAAAATGGCAAATTCTCTGTTGCGGTAGATGGTAAAACATTGGCTGTGCATCAGTCTGTATCTGTAAGTGTGAATACTAAAGATGCGGCTGGTAATACGGCTGCTGGTAATGGCTCTCGCAATTATCAGGTGGAAGTAGCGCAACCAACACAACCTACTCAACCTGTAACCCCTGCTAAACCTACTGCGCCTACTGCTCAAATTACTATCAATAAAATCGCAGGCGATGACATCATCAATCAAACTGAAGCTAAAGGCGATATTACGCTTTCAGGCAGCCTGAAATATACAGGTGATGTATCTGCTAATGCTGTAAAAGTTAATGTAAATGTGGCTGGAAAAACAATTGCTGCTACGGTAAATGGTAATACTTGGACTGCGAAAGTCGCTGGTAGCTTATTGGCTGGCAAACAAGGGGCAAATAATGTAACCGCCACCATTAACGTCAGCGATAGCGCTAAACAAACCGCTAGCGCAACGGCAAATCATGCTTATACTGTGGATACGCAAATTGATAAACCTGTGATTACAATCGATAAAATCACAGGCGATGACTTTGTGAGCTTAACCGAAGCAAAACAAACCACTATTAATATTACTGGTACAGTGCGTAATGCTAATAATGGTGATAAAGTCACTTTAAAAGTGGGCAATGCTAGCTACACTGGCGAAGTGCAAAATGGCAAATTCTCTGTTGCGGTAGATGGTAAAACATTGGCTGTTCATCAGTCTGTATCTGTAAGTGTGAATACTAAAGATGCGGCTGGTAATACGGCTGCTGGTAATGGCTCTCGCAATTATCAGGTGGAAGCTGCGCCTGTAAAAACGAACGTATCAGTAGAAATTGATAATGTAACGTCTGATAACGTAGTGAACAAAGCAGAATCGCAAGGAGAGATTGCTGTAACAGGTACTGTGCGTAATGGCGTAGCAGGACAAGAAGTTGTTGTATCATGTGGTTGTCCTGCGTGTTCTAATCCTGGATGGGTAAGCATTGCAACCACTCTGAAAAATGATGGCACATTTGTTGTGAATTTTGAAGGTAACGATGTTGCCAAAGGCACAACAATTAAAGTAACGCTGCCTGAAACAGGTACAACTAATGCGGCGAATAATAGTAAAGACTATTCAGTAGATGTTACTGCGCCTACGATTACACCAACTTTGGGCAAAATCACAGGCGATAATGTGATTAATAAAGCTGAATCTACAGGAAATGTTACCCTTTCAGGCAGCCTGAAAGGTATTGCAGTAGGTGATAAAGTAACAGTTACGATTAATGTTGCGGGTAAAAATCATACTGCAACAGTAAATGGCAATAACTACTCTTTAACTTTGAAAGCCAGTGAATTAGCAAATGGTAACAAAGTGGTGGTTACAGCCAAGTCTATTGATGCAGCAGGTAATGAAGCCACTGGTAAAGCCGAGCAAACTTATGTTTATGATGCAATCATCAATAAACCAAGTATTACTATTGATGCAATTAACGGTGGTAAAACAATTAATTCAACCGTTAAAGGTAATATTACGCTTTCAGGCAGCCTGAAACATGATGCAGATGTATCTAATCCTGAAGTAAAGATCACAATTAATGGTAAAGAACATACAGCACAAGTTAATGGTACGAAATGGACTTTAAGTGTGCCTGTAACAACCTTGACAAGCAAACAAGGCGAGCAAAATATTTCTGCAACCATTAATGTGAAAGACGCTGCTGGCAATACAGAAAGTGCCTCTAATACAGCGAAATATACGGTTGATACGCAAATTTCTGCTACTGTTAAATTAAATGCCATTACCAGTGATAACCAATTGGATAGTTCTGAAATCAGCAAAGATATTGATGTATCTGGCAAAGTAACAGGCGAATTCCAAAATGGCGACAAAGTTAAGATTACTGTTGGCAATAAAACTTATGACACAACTGTTAATGCACAAGGTGTCTTCACAGTAAAAGTTGCAGGTATGCAATTAGCAACGGCGAGCAAAGTAACTGCTACTGTTGTCGCAACTGATGCAGCTGGTAACAGCATTACTGTGAGTGATGACCAAGCGTACACGCTCAAAACCAGCAGCACAACCACAACTTCTAGCATTACATTAGACAATATTGCAAACGATGGTTACATCAATGCTGTAGAAGCAAAAGGCAATATCAAAGTTTCAGGCAGTATTGAAGGCAGTAATGCGGCAGCAGGTCAAAAAGTTAGCTTAGTAATTGCAGGTAAAACACATACCGTTAATGTAGATAGCAGCCTGAAATTTAGTTTGAATGTAAATGCAAGTGATTTGACAACTAGCAAGAACCGTCAAATCAGTGCATCTTGGGATGGCGCATCAACCAGTAAAACATATAACGTGGGCGATTATGCTTCAGCAAAAATCAACATTACCAATGTTGGCACAAATAATGGCAATATTGGTGATGCGGAAGGCACTGTTCGTTTGAGCGGTCAATTGACTAATTTAACTGGCATTTGGGGTAAAGGTAAAAATGCTACCAAAATTTACAACGTTACAGTAAAAATTGGTGAAGAAAGCTATGTTGCTGGTATTAATGAGGAAAATCAAACATTCCACATTAATATTCCCACAAATAAATTAAGCAGCCTGAAAGGTAAAACTTTATCGTATAGTTTTGAAACAGCTGATACTTTGATTGATTACAAAGATGCTACAGGCGTTCGTGTAACCAACAAATATGGCATGTGGGAAAATGTTTTACAACAATATATTGCTGATGATGTAAAAGTAGCTGATGCACCTGCATTAGGTAGCAACAATATCGTGTTTGATGACAATGCCATTTTGTCAAAAAATAGCAATGGTGGTTATACCGTCAAAGATGTATCTAATACAACCACCATTTCAGGAACAGTATCAGGTACAGCTAAAGCCAACGATGTCGTTAAAGTTGTGATTGATGGTGCAACTTACACAGGAAAAGTAGTTTCAGGTAACAAATTCACAGTAGATGTCCCTACTTCTGTCTTATCCAAACAGACAGATATTGTGGCAACATTAGAAACTCGTGATACTGTTGGAAACAGTATTTCTGTAAGTGATAGTACCCATTATGCTGCATCTTCGTCATTAAGTGATGGTACATTTGCCCAAGGCAATGTACACAGCAAAATGAATTATAGCGATTTGCCTTACTTCATCGCTGCCCTTGCTGGCGAAGGATATAATGAAACAGTTAATATCAGACCAAGTGGACACTTAACACATACTGGTTACGGCGCAAATAGTAAGGTTATTAAATACTATTTTGCTACTATGGCAGATTATGTAGCAATGCGTAATAGCGATAGTTATTTAACAGATAGAACAGTACGCCAAATTGTCGATAGCAATCCTATGGAATATGATCAAACCAAAAAAGATTTGATTACCGAAGCATTACAGTCAATCGCTAAATATACTGATATTACGTTCGAATTAGTTAATAACTATCGAGATGCAGATATTCACTACTATATGATTAATACCCAACGAGCAGTGGGTCAATCAGATGTACTGGGTTATGCATATTTTGGTGGCGAAGTTGTTTTAGATAGACAAACTTTTGGTAACAACTATGATGACCTAAGCCAATGGGCAAAAGACCAGTTCTACCTAACAACAGTTCATGAAACCATGCACTCGTTGGGCTTAAAACACTCGTTTTATGAAAACAGCAAACCAACTGCTAGAAATTTAGATGATATCGAAGATATGGAAAGTCTCACACTCATGTCATACGATAGCACCGATATCATGGGTAAATACGATTTGCGTATTTACGATTTGGCTTATTTGCATTATCGCTATGGTGTCAACCCTAATGCACGCACAGGGAATGATACCTACACATTCCAAAACTTTAATGCCAAAGAATCTGATGGTGGTATTTATATTTGGGATGGTGGTGGTATTGATACTTTTGACGCCTCTGCCGAAAAACAAGCTGTAAATGTAAACTTAACCCCAGGTTCATGGATTTACAGAGGAACACAAAGCAGAAAATTTGCGATTGATGGAATGTTAAGTACATCTATTGAAGAATACACAGGTCAATACAGTATCCATCCTTTCAATTCAGGCAAAAAAGCCGAAGTGTATAACTTCACAGAAGGACAAGCCTTCATTGGTTTTGGTACCCAAATTGAAAACCTAAAAGGTTCTGCATATAACGATATCTTAACTGGTAATGCAGCAGATAATGTTATTTATGGTAACGCTGGTGATGATACTATCTACGGTGGAGATGGTAATGACTATTTAGATGGCGGTACAGGTAAAGACAAGTTATTTGGTGGCAAAGGAAATGATACCTATGTAATTGATGATATTGGAGATACTATTACAGAGTATGCTGATGAAGGTATAGATACAGTATACAGCAGCCTGAATAGCTATACATTAGGTGCTAATTTGGAAAACCTAACCCTGATTGGCAATGCGATGACTGCGATTGGTAATAATTTAGCCAATACCCTGACTGCTAATAATCATGGCAACACTTTAGATGGTGGTGCTGGCGACGATACCTTAATTGGTGGTACAGGAGCAGATACACTCACAGGTGGTGCTGGTAATGATACTTTTGTATTCAGCAGCGTATTGAATGGTAGCATTGACACAATTACAGATTTCACCAAAGGCGACAAAATTGCCCTATCTAAATCTGTATTTAGCGCATTAGGAAACACACTTGATGCGTGGTCAACCTACATTAAATACGAACAGTCTACAGGTGCATTGTCATATGATGCTGATGGTGCAGGTGGTTTAGATGCGCAGCAATTTGCAACATTGACCAACAAAGCAGCATTAGACCAAAATAGTTTCATCTTAATATAATAATGTTGTACAAATTAAATGAAAGGCAGCCTGAAAACTATATATAATCACCTCATTACTGATTTATAACATTCAGTCAAAATGCTTTTCAGAAAACAAAACAGCAAATACGATAACATTACTGTATTTGCTGTTTTTTATAGTGGATTCAATTTAAATCAGGACAAGGCGACAGCGACCGCAGTGTACAGCTAGTATAGTCGTTTCAAATACAAATAGTACAGCATTGCCAACGCCCTTATGTACTACTCGTACACGGCGGTCGTTGTCGCCTTGTCCTATTTTAATTTGAAACGACTATAGTATATAAGGGAGCTGGCAACGCTGTACTGGTTTAAATTGAATTCACTATAATATTAAATACAGCCAGTTTGCTTGCATAACAACCTGGCTGTTTTCTCTTTACCATCACATCATTGCACGCAAGAATTGCACAATCTGCTCACCTTCAAATTGCGTTTGAAATTTCACATTGACATCACGATTGATTTCAGCAAATAAACGTTCCGCATGTTTGATTTTTTGCTGTTCTTCTTGGCGCAAATCATCGCTGCCTGAAACATTTTTGCTTTCCAAAATCAAATTCAAGGTTTCACCTAAAGCTGTTTTCACAATATAAGCAAAATCAGGAGAATAAGTGCCACCGCCAGCCACAGGAATTTTGATGGAGTTTTTTGGAATTTTCGTAAACACAATCACTTCTTGAACCTGATTATCCGTGATGTTTTCACGCTCCAATTCGCTGTCATAAAACACACTTTCAAACAGAAATTCTTCTAATGGATTCACTTCGTCAAACTGCGTACCCAAATCAGCCGCATTCACTTCCACCAAAGCATTGCCTTGATTATCCGTGAATTTTGTCGGGTGTATGCTACCACCCACACGACTGTAACCCACTTCAAATGCACTAAACGAATGAAGCAACAACCAACGGTCAAATCCTGCCTGAATCGCTTTAATCGTCTGTTCATTCAAATATTGTGAAATAGCCAACACATCGCGCACGGCAAAAAATGCTTGATGTAAGGTTTGCATTTGAATCAAAGCCGTTTGTGATAGTTTCAGCAAAAATTCACGGTAATTTAGTGTGTTAATCGGTTCAAATACTTCATCATACACACTCTCGCTGTTGACGGCTGTTAATAATCCGTTGCTGATTTGGATTTCTTGTTGCACGGTGCGTATGCCCGTTTTTGTGAACTTGTGAGCGTTGTCGCGCAAATATTGCGTGAACAATGCCAAAAATGCCGCTTCATCTTTGATTTTGTATTGCAACAAGGCTTTTTGGTTAATCGCTTCCCACAAGGCTTTAAGTTCATCGTATTTACCCACGCGCATTTTGACTTTTTCTGCCCTATCGCCCGAACGGATAATTTTGTCTTTTTTCAGGCTGCCTGAAACTTCAAAGGCTTTGGGGAATAATTTTTGGGCTTCAGCAAAACCGTTTTCCAAAAACACATCATCGTCATCGGTCAAATCTGCCAATGTATTGCGTATGTTTTTCTTGGTTTCATTTGGATAGGCAGCCTGAATTTTTTCAATCAATTCATCATTTAATTCTGTGAAAACAATCGGCTTAATAACCGCATTATTCACTTCATCGGTCAATGTTTTGACAAAATCCGTTTCGCTGCTGTCCACAAAATAGTTCAGGAAAAACGCATGGTCTTTCACACGCGCCATGTATTCGTTCACAGGCAAACGCAAGCCTCGTCCCACTTCTTGCAATTTACTGGTTTCACTACCGCTGGAACGTAATTTGCAAATCTGAAACACATTCGGATTATCCCACCCCTCGCGCAATGTCCACTTTGAAAAAATAAAACGGCGCGGATTGTCCAACGACAACAAAGCTGCTTTATCGTGCAAAATCTCATGGATTTCCTGCTCGATTTTTTCGTCTTTGTCGCTGTTGTCTCGTGAAAAATAACCGCCATGTGTTTGGCTAATGTCGTTTAAAGCAGTTTGCCAATATTGGCGTAAAAATTCATCGCTTTCATTTTTCAGACGGCATATCAATTCTGCCTGAACCATTTGCTCAAAAACCGTTTTCAGGCTGCCTGAAAGCCGATTTTGCTCATCACGATAACCTTGAATATCGTCAATAAAAAACAAAGTCAGCGGTTTAATCCGCCCACCATTGCGCGTGAGTAATTGTTTTTCTAACTCAAAATGCTGTCTGACGGCTTGGCGCATCATTTTGTCGCGCACACTGTCGCTGTAAGAATAGGGATTTAAACTTTCGCCCTTTTTCATTTCCAAACCATTGCTTAAAACCAACGTGGTTTTGTTCATTTCTGCAACAAATAAATCATCAATTGCGTGATGAATACGGCTTAACAACTCACCTTTACTCAACTTAAATTCTTGTTTATTTAAAACAAAAGTTGCTTCTTTACCGTCTAAATCAATCAGCTTAATCCGCTCGCCATTATCGCCATCAATCTGTTCGGTAAACGCACGAATGCCTTTGACCAAATCATCATTAAACGCATCAATCGCGGTTAAACGGTAAAGCAGATTTTCAAATTTTTGTACACTTAATTTGATAATTTTGCCTTGTTCATTTTTGATGTTTTTGCCATGCTCATCTTTTTTATTGACC